>NZ_PZKG01000480.1 GCF_003034985.1 Cereibacter changlensis JA139 | reverse complement strand
GGTGGGTTCAACCGGTCAGCGCAACGGCTCGTTCGAAGGTATCAGCCGGCGTCTGGAAGCCAAGGGTTTTCCGTGGCCGCGTATTGAGCCGAAGGGCGACCTGATCAAGGTCATGTTGAGTGTAAACGGATAGGTCCGTGCCGTTCGGGAAGTATTGGCGCAGCAAACCATTGGTGTTTTCGTTGCTGCCGCGCTGCCAAGGGCTCTT
>NZ_PZKG01000479.1 GCF_003034985.1 Cereibacter changlensis JA139 | reverse complement strand
CCCCGATCCCGAGGCGATCCCGCCCGTTCCCGCCGTCCTGGAAGCCGACGCCGATCTGCGCACCCGGACCCAGCTCGCGCTGGAAGGCTTCTCCACCGCCGGCCCGCGCGGGGCCTATCTCTTCCATGCGCTTTCCGCCTCGGGCGAGGTGCTCGACGCCTCGGTCACCAGCCCCGCCCCGGGCAAGGTGCTGGTCACCGTGCTGTCGCGC
>NZ_PZKG01000478.1 GCF_003034985.1 Cereibacter changlensis JA139 | reverse complement strand
ACCCTGCAGGCCGCCTGAGTTTCGGGAAGCACGAACGGCCGGGGCATCTCTCGCTCGGCAGGGGGCCGCTCTGGCGGGCTACCGTGCCGCTGAGCAACAGGCTCGTCGCGCATCTGTTGGCACGCTCTACGGCTTCGTCTTCCTCAGCCGCCAGTTCGGGTCCTTCATGGGAGTCTGGCTCGGCGGCAAGCTCTACGACCTGCAAGGCGACTACAT
>NZ_PZKG01000477.1 GCF_003034985.1 Cereibacter changlensis JA139 | reverse complement strand
GCCGCTTTCTCCGTGGCCGGCGCAGGCTTCGCCGGTGCCGCGGGCTTGGTCGCCCCCGCCGCGGCCCGGGGCGGCGGATCGCCGGCCGCCACCGCCCCGGCCTTGCCGCGCTCCGGCGGCTTGTGCGGCGCGAGCCGCAGCACCGCGTGGTCGTCGCGCACCCGCTGCGGATGCACCCCGAGCTCCGCCGCGATCGCCGTGACGCAGAGACCCTGCGCATGCAGGCT
>NZ_PZKG01000476.1 GCF_003034985.1 Cereibacter changlensis JA139 | reverse complement strand
ACCGGCGGCGGCGACGCCTGGATCGTCGGCGGGACCGGCAGCGACGAGATCGCCTCGGGCGAGGGCCGCGGATACATCCTGGCCGATACCGGCCTCATGACCTTCGACGGCGAAGGCCGGGTGACGGAGATCACCGCCACCGACGACGGAAGCTACGGCGACGACACCGTGACCAGCGGCGACGGCGAGGACTGGATCGTCGGCGGCGCCGGGGCGGACGTGATCACCGACGGC
>NZ_PZKG01000475.1 GCF_003034985.1 Cereibacter changlensis JA139 | reverse complement strand
AGACGCGGTCTCGAAACCGTCCCCATGGTTAATTGAATGGAGGCGTAGAATATTCTCGGCAAGATGGACGAGGAGATTGCGATGAAGAAGAGTATGCGGCGGCGGCGCCCCGTGGGGTTATTGCTTGCACAGCGAGTTCCGAGTGATGGCAGAGGTCTATTGACGGCTTTCGGCCGTTCCTGGGCGACGTCCGCGTCGACATCAACCCCAACGTTGTAGAAAACGCCATAAACCG
>NZ_PZKG01000474.1 GCF_003034985.1 Cereibacter changlensis JA139 | reverse complement strand
TCTTCACAGAAGCAGCCGAGATAGCCGGAAAGCCAGGCGCGGTGCAGCCCGGTGCGGGCGAGCAACCGGCGCAGCCGGCGCGGCATGACGCGCCGGCAGTGGCCCGCCGCGTAGAACCGCATGTAGACCTGGCGCATCGGCGGTCCCCCTCTCCTGAGCTCCCGAATGATGCCGTCAGCATCGGCCGGCCGCAATTGAGCCAGGTCAAGAGCGCCTTCGGCACGGTCCTTTTTGCGCTTC
>NZ_PZKG01000473.1 GCF_003034985.1 Cereibacter changlensis JA139 | reverse complement strand
CCTTCACAGAAGCAGCCGAGATAGCCGGAAAGCCAGGCGCGGTGCAGCCCGGTGCGGGCGAGCACCCTGCGCAGCCGGCGCGGCATGACGCGCCGGCTGTGGCCCGCCGCGTAGAACCGCATGTAGACCTGGCGCATCGGCGGCCCCCCTCTCCTGAGCCTCCGAATGATGCCGTCAGCATCGGCCGGCCGCAATTGAGCCAGGTCAAGAGCGCCTGCGGCGCGGTCCTTTTTGCGCTTC
>NZ_PZKG01000472.1 GCF_003034985.1 Cereibacter changlensis JA139 | reverse complement strand
CGTCCGCGCCCTCGGCCACGCGCACCACGATGGCGACGCTGACGCCCTGGGCGTAGGCGGCGGTGAAGGCGTCCTTCAGCGTCCCCGCTGCGCCCAGGCCTGCCGCCATCCGCGGGCCGGTGACCAGCACCGGCGTATCGAGCGGGAAGGCCGCCGCGTCAGCCTCGGGAGCCGTGCCGATGAAGCCGATGATCGAGGATTTGACGGTCTGGATCGGGCGCAGACCGTCATCGATCTCGACGGTC
>NZ_PZKG01000471.1 GCF_003034985.1 Cereibacter changlensis JA139 | reverse complement strand
CACCGGCAAGCTGCACACCGATGCGGAGGCCGGGCTGGACGGGGAGCCGGACGCTCAGTCGGACGACTGGTCGGAGACGGAGCCGTGGGCCGGCGAAGCCGGATCCACGGCCCCCGCCCCGCCAGCCCCCCGCGACGGCCCGAAGATCCGGTCGCGCCAGGTCACCGACCACTCCAGCCGGCAGACCGTGGCGCATCTTTCCGGCAGCACCGAGGCTGCCGGTCTCTCCGCCCTGCCGCTGCCGAA
>NZ_PZKG01000470.1 GCF_003034985.1 Cereibacter changlensis JA139 | reverse complement strand
GAATTCCTTGATGCGGAACTTGCCCCAGCGCATCGGCGCGTTGGCGTCGACCATGGTCTCGGGGCTGACGAGGCCAAGCTCCATCGCCTGGGCCACGGCGAAGATCTTGAAGGTCGAGCCGAGCTCGTAGACCCCCTGCACCGCGCGGTTGAACAGCGGGCTGTCGGCGGGATCGTCCTTCTTGCCGACCAGCGGCTGCGGCCGGTCGTTCGGGTCGAAGTCGGGCAGCGAGACGAGGCTGAGAATCTCGCCGGTG
>NZ_PZKG01000469.1 GCF_003034985.1 Cereibacter changlensis JA139 | reverse complement strand
TACCGGCGAGATCCTCAGCCTCGTCTCGCTGCCCGACTTCGACCCGAACGACCGGCCGCAGCCGCTGGTCGGCAAGAAGGACGATCCCGCCGACAGCCCGCTCTTCAACCGCGCGGTGCAGGGGGTATACGAGCTCGGCTCGGCCTTCAAGATCTTCGCCGTGGCCCAGGCGATGGAGCTGGGCCTGCTCGGTCCCGGGACCATGGTGGACGCCAACGCGCCGATGCGCTGGGGCAAGTTCAAGATAAACGAGTTT
>NZ_PZKG01000468.1 GCF_003034985.1 Cereibacter changlensis JA139 | reverse complement strand
GGCACCACACTCTCGACATGTCGGGTCAAGAGGCCGCTCGCTTCCATGTCGCGCAGAGTCTGGACCAGCATCTTCTTCGAGATGCCGGGCAGACTGCGCTGCAGCACACCGGTTCGGGCGGCGCCGGAATGTCGGCTGTGCAGCGTGTGCAGGATCATGCTGGTCCATTTGGTCGAGAACAGCTCCAGCACGCGGCGCGGCGCGCAGTCCTCGCGCCATTCGTGCTCGGGAGTCATGACTTCCATGGTGGTTACCTTC
>NZ_PZKG01000467.1 GCF_003034985.1 Cereibacter changlensis JA139 | reverse complement strand
GAAGAAAGAGGTCGCCCGGCTTCGGGCGGAGCGTGACATCCTCAAGAAAGCGGCGGTGGGTTCAACCGGTCAGCGCAACGGCTCGTTCGAAGGTATCAGCCGGCGTCTGGAAGCCAAGGGTTTTCCGTGGCCGCGTATTGAGCCGAAGGGCGACCTGATCAAGGTCATGTTGAGTGTAAACGGATAGGTCCGTGCCGTTCGGGAAGTATTGGCGCAGCAAACCATTGGTGTTTTCGTTGCTGCCGCGCTGCCAAGGGCTTTT
>NZ_PZKG01000466.1 GCF_003034985.1 Cereibacter changlensis JA139 | reverse complement strand
GGGTGATCTGATGGCGGACTCAACCGGTCGTCGCAACACCTTCGATCATATCCTGTTTGAGCAGCCGGTCGAGATCTTCTGCCGACGTCAGCCACCCGAGGCTTTTCCGGGGGCGGGTGTTCAGCGCATGGGCAACGGCGCTCAGCTCTTCGGCGCCGTGTTGGCTAAGATCCGTGCCCTCGGGGAGGCATTGGCGGGCCGAGAACGACGAAACTGAGAACTACGTCTAATTTATACGCTCTAGTGCCGCAGGGGGCTCTGTTGCACAAA
>NZ_PZKG01000465.1 GCF_003034985.1 Cereibacter changlensis JA139 | reverse complement strand
AAGGACGGCGCCTGGACCGAAGGGCAGACGCTTGGCCGCTACGTCGACGGCGAGCGCCAGCACCGCCCCGGCATCGACCTGACGTTCTCGGCCAGCAAGTCCGTCTCGATCATGGCGCTGGTGGTCGGCGACAAGCGGGTGACGGAGGCGCACGACGCGGCGGTCAAGTCGGCCATGGCCTATGTGGAGGAGCGGTTCGTCACCACCCGGCGCGAGGTCGATGGCGAGATGCAGCAGGTTCCTGGCAAGATGATCGCCGGCCTCTTCCGGC
>NZ_PZKG01000464.1 GCF_003034985.1 Cereibacter changlensis JA139 | reverse complement strand
GGCGGAAGAGGCCGGCGATCATCTTGCCGGGAACCTGCTGCATCTCGCCATCGACCTCGCGCCGGGTGGTGACGAACCGCTCCTCCACATAGGCCATGGCTGATTTGACCGCGGCGTCATGCGCCTCCGTCACCCGCTTGTCGCCGACCACCAGCGCCATGATCGAGACGGACTTGCTGGCCGAGAACGTCAGGTCGATGCCGGGGCGGTGCTGGCGCTCGCCGTCGACGTAGCGGCCAAGCGTCTGCCCCTCTGTCCAGTTGCCGTCCTT
>NZ_PZKG01000463.1 GCF_003034985.1 Cereibacter changlensis JA139 | reverse complement strand
CGTCGGACCCTACCATGCCCGGCTGCGTCATGGCTGGCTCTCCGAGACAGTCAGGACGCCCGCCGCGCAGGGAGGGGCTGATGTCCTGGCTCCGGTTCCGGCCAGCCCTGCTGGACGGAACTAGAGCGCGGCCCCGGCCTCCGGCCGGGGGGCGCCCGGGCGATGACTGTCGCTCTTCGGGAACCCATTTTACAGGACGGGATTCCGTCAAGCCTGCCATGCCCGCTAGCACCGCCACGCCCGCCAAGCCCGCCAGCGCAGCCCTCGATCCGTTCAACGGC
>NZ_PZKG01000462.1 GCF_003034985.1 Cereibacter changlensis JA139 | reverse complement strand
GCGCCGGGCAGGCTGCCCTCGCGCGCCTTCGCCGGATCCGCGCCGAACTGGTGGATCGCGGCGTAGATCAGGTTCGAGCCTATGCGGACGGCCTCGGAATCGGAGAAGTGCTGGATGCTCTCCAAGAGCCCCGGATTGCCGTTGCTGATCAGGAGCGAGTGCCGGCCGTGGTCGCGGGTGGCGTCATAGGCCGCGGACCAGGCGACCCAGCGATTGCCCTCGGGGTCGGTCTTCTCTTCCTGGATCCGGCGCTTGGTGGAGTTCTCCAGGAGCGCGCCGATCTCCTC
>NZ_PZKG01000461.1 GCF_003034985.1 Cereibacter changlensis JA139 | reverse complement strand
GACGGCTTCGCGCTGATCCTCGGCGATCTGGGCTCGGTGCTGGCGACGGGCGGGGTGCTGACCTCGGTCAGCAGCATTGTCGCGGTGCAGGGCGCCAAGGACACGATCACCACCGGCGACGGCGAGGCCTGGGTCTTCGGCGGCGAGGGTAATGACACGATCACCGATGGCGAGGGCGCCGCGGTCATCCTCGGCGACCTCGGCAGGGTGACGCTGGCGGATGGCATCATCGTCCGGGTCGAGGCCACGGAAGTCCTGCGCGGCGGCGACGACCTGATCACCACCGGC
>NZ_PZKG01000460.1 GCF_003034985.1 Cereibacter changlensis JA139 | reverse complement strand
TACGGGGCGTCGCGGTGATAGGATGAATAGGGCCAATCCGCCGGATCATCGACAAAGCCGTGCTTTACCGGGTTGATCCAACAATAGCGGATATGCGCGGCGAAGTCCTCGTCGTCGCGGATCTGATGCTCCCAGCAAACGTAGGGTGCGCATTCATTGCGCACCATGATCCGGGCGCCGCAGAGGTGCGCAATGAATGCGCACCCTACGGGGCGTCGCGATGATAGGATGAATAGGGCCAATCCGCCGGATCATCGACAAAGCCGTGCTTCACCGGGTTGATCCAACAATA
>NZ_PZKG01000459.1 GCF_003034985.1 Cereibacter changlensis JA139 | reverse complement strand
GACGACGGCCGGATCGAGATGGACTCGAACCTCATCGAGAACCGCATACGGCCGCTGACCCTCGGAAGAAAGAACGCACTCTTCGCCGGACACGACGAGGGCGGGCAGTCCTGGGCGCGCTTCGCCTCGGTCATCGGGACCTGCCGCCTGAACGGCGTCGAGCCTTATGCCTGGCTCACGGCAGCCCTGGAGGCCATCGCCGGCGGACACCCGAAGTCCGACATCGACGCGCTGCTCCCGTGGAACTTCCCGAAGGTTGCAATCAAAGCTGCAGCTTAAACTGCAATCGATCGCCAG
>NZ_PZKG01000458.1 GCF_003034985.1 Cereibacter changlensis JA139 | reverse complement strand
GAGCCGAAGGGCGACCTGATCAAGGTCATGTTGAGTGTAAACGGATAGGTCCGTGCCGTTCGGGAAGTATTGGCGCAGCAAACCATTGGTGTTTTCGTTGCTGCCGCGCTGCCAAGGGCTTTTCGGATCACAGAAGTAGACGCTGACATCAGTGGCGATGGTGAACTTGCGATGATAGGCCAGTTCGGTTCCCCGGTCCCAGGTCAGCGACGCCATCACCCCCTGCGGCAGATGCTGCACCCGGGCAATCAATGCGCTGACGACGCTGTCGCTGTCCTTGCCGCCAACCTTGACCAGCATCACGAAGCGCGAG
>NZ_PZKG01000457.1 GCF_003034985.1 Cereibacter changlensis JA139 | reverse complement strand
GACCGCCTCGTCCGACAAACGGTAAGCGTGCTGGAGATAAAGCAGCCCTGCGACCAGCCGCGGCTCTGTCGCAGGGCGACCCTTGCCAGACGGGAAGAACCCCGCCCATTCCCGCTCGAACACGTCCCAGTCGATCATCGCCGCCAGCTTCACCAGCTCGTGCCGCGGATCGATCATGTCAACAAGCCGCGGACGCAGCAGATCATCCTGTTCTTCAGCGCGCGGGCGATGCTTCATGGGCAGAACCGAAATTGCAGGGTTTCGCCGCAAATCATACAAAACCCTGCAGGCCATGGCGAGAAAAACCACAGCGTTT
>NZ_PZKG01000456.1 GCF_003034985.1 Cereibacter changlensis JA139 | reverse complement strand
TTCCCTTCCCGCTTACTGAACACCACGTCCACTCGCATGTGCTTCAGTTGCCTTTGCCGTCGGTCGCATCCCAAGTTCTGCAGGGTTGTCATCCAGGCATCCGAGCGGTGTCCCAACAGTTGGTGTAGGAGGCCGCGCCTGAAGCCCGCGACGTATTGCAGCGCGCGGCCGGTAGTGATGCTGGCGCTCACCGTCGATCTTCGGTGAAAGTTCGAGTTGCAAGACCTTGAACCAGTTTGAGATGACGATGACCGAAGAGAATGGCGCTGATCGAGCTGACTGAAAGCAAGCGGGTGCGCGAGATGCTGGCCTTCGCGGCCGACCGGATCAT
>NZ_PZKG01000455.1 GCF_003034985.1 Cereibacter changlensis JA139 | reverse complement strand
TTCGGGCCGTCCTTAGCTACGCGGCGGTCCCTGCGCAGCCCAATTCTTGCGGGCACCTATGCCGTGCGGCAGAGTGGCGCGAATAGCTCCAAACCGGTCATTCCGGTCAAACCGGGATACCTCTCACTTCTGGTATCGTTGTGCGCCAGTCCTTCGCGTGGACGGAAGCCGGCAAGAGAATGCGTCGGGATCGAGCAGGTCAGACGCCAGGTCAGGGGATCGACGCGGGCTTGGGCCCGCGCTCACCCCGGTCCTGCGGTCTTTCCTGTTTGTCAGGTCCGCCCAACATCCCTGATCGGGCCGGTCAATCGGCAAGCGCCGCGCGATGCGCGTCGTCGG
>NZ_PZKG01000454.1 GCF_003034985.1 Cereibacter changlensis JA139 | reverse complement strand
AAAAAAGAAGGACACAAACCATGCCTTGACCCCGACTTGACCCGAAATCCATAGTCAGAGGTGGCTCACTTCTCGATGGAAAACCCGGCTCAGTTCTGGGTGGAAATCAATACGAAGGCTCAGAAAGCGACCTGCAGCGCCGCCTTCAGGCCATGATCGCGGTGATCCTCCGAGAACTGGCCGGAATAACCTACGCTGAAGGTCGAGTTGCCGAACAGCGGCATCTCGAGGCCGGCCTCCAGCAGCAGCTCGTTCTTGGCGATCGGCATCCCGTAGGCGACGAAGTCGCTGCCGAGCAGCTCCGCCGACATGCCCTCGTCGAGATTGCCGAAGGCGTGACGCCACCC
>NZ_PZKG01000453.1 GCF_003034985.1 Cereibacter changlensis JA139 | reverse complement strand
ACAATGGCACGAACCGGTCGCCCTGGCTTGTCTCACGAGCAGAAGGCTGAACTCTGGCGGCGTTGGAAGGCTGGGGAGACGCTCAGCGATATTGGGCGCGCCCTCGGCAAGCACGCGGCCTCGGTGTTCGGTGTTGTCGCGGCGAAGGGTGGTTTTGCGCCGGTAGCCCGATCACGCAGGTCGGGGTCTCTCAGCGTGATGGAGCGAGAGGAGATTTCGCGCGGTCTCGTATCTGGGCGATCTTTCAGGCAGCTTGGCCGAGATCTGGGGCGGGCAGTTTCCACGATCAGCCGCGAAGTTGCCAGGAACGGTGGGCGCCGGGCCTATCGGGCCGCCCGGGCTGATGAA
>NZ_PZKG01000452.1 GCF_003034985.1 Cereibacter changlensis JA139 | reverse complement strand
TTCTGGCGCCGTGATAGCGTGCTGAAGTCAGGCACGGCCCAGTCCAGGCCGATCAACCGCAGCAGGCTTTCGACGAACCCGGCCGTCTGACGCAGCGCCATGCCGAACAGCACCTTCATGGTCAGGCAGGTCTGAATGGCGGCGTCGCCATAGGCAGGCTGTCGGCCGCGCTTGCCAGTCGGCGCGGCTTCCCAGGTCATGGTGGGATCAAACCAGATCGTCAGCGAGCCGCGGCGCTTGAGCGCCTCGTTGTAGGCCGGCCAGTTCCGGGTCTTGTAGGTCGGGGGCGTCGGTCTGCTCATGTCCCCAAGCTACCACACTGGATTCACGAGATGAATCCCGTCAGTCCA
>NZ_PZKG01000451.1 GCF_003034985.1 Cereibacter changlensis JA139 | reverse complement strand
CTGGCGACTGCGGCTGAGCTGGCCTTGAAGCGGAAGCTGTCGTTTCCGGTTTCGAGGATGTGGCAGCGGTGGGTGAGGCGGTCGAGCAGGGCTGTGGTCATCTTGGCGTCAGCAAAGACCGTGGCCCATTCGCTGAAGCTGAGATTTGTGGTGATCACGACGCTGGTGCGTTCGTAGAGCTTGCTCAGCAGATGGAACAGCAATGCCCCGCCCGAGGCGCTGAACGGCAGATATCCGAGTTCATCCAGGATCACCAAGTCGAGGCGGGTCAGGCTTTCGGCAATTTGCCCAGCCTTACCCTTGGCCTTTTCCTGCTCGAGGGCGTTGACCAGTTCGATGGTGGAGAAGAACCGGA
>NZ_PZKG01000450.1 GCF_003034985.1 Cereibacter changlensis JA139 | reverse complement strand
GGCCATTCACCTGCGTGATTGCGACACTGTGTCCAAATGTGGCGAGCATACTTAACCACAGGTTGATATTAATCTTGACCTCCCGCATGGTGTCGCCTGACACGATGAAGAATCAGGTGATTTCACCAAGATAGTTCGCGGAGCGCACGAACAAGCAGCGAAGCTTTTTGTCAATTGGATAACTGTTTCTGCCCCGTAATCTCGACGTCAATGCAGTCAGACTATTTTGGCAAATATCATTGTGGATGGCGAACATGTTTCTGATCCCCAGTCTTGTTGGCATGGCAGCGAGCTTGGCGGCGGCACTGTTGTTGGTGTTGACGCAGCGTTTCCACGGTCATCTGAGCCTTGATGA
>NZ_PZKG01000449.1 GCF_003034985.1 Cereibacter changlensis JA139 | reverse complement strand
CTCATCCCGAAGAAAGGACGCCGCTGAATGCGCCCCGTGTTCTACGTGCTCAGCTTCCTCGCCGTCATGGCGCTGGCCTTCTGGGCCTATCGCGAGAATTACGCGACGCAGCAGGCGCTGAAGGATGTCTCGGGCCTGAATCGCGAGATCGCCGCGCTGCGCGAGGGGCTGTCGGTGCAGCGCGCCGAATGGGCCTATCTGAACCGCCCCGACCGGCTGCGCGAGCTGGCGGCGATCAACTTCGACCGTCTGGGATTGCTGCCGCTGGAGGCCGACCAGTTCGGCGCGGCCGACCAGGTCGCCTATCCGCCCGAACCGCTGTTCAATTTCACCCAGCCGGTCAACGTCATGGGTCAGCAGGAAGAACCGCT
>NZ_PZKG01000448.1 GCF_003034985.1 Cereibacter changlensis JA139 | reverse complement strand
CGCCAACCCGGATGGTGACCTCGCCCACCACGAGCTCCACCAAAGGTTCTGGCGAAGTAGTGGGGCAACCTTGGCTCTGCTTGTTCAGGAAGGCCCTGCGCCAGCCAAACAACTGCGGAGGGGAAATTCCCAGACGACGGGCCAGCGCCGAAACATTGATCCCAGGCTCCAGCGCCGCAGTGGCCGCCTGCGCCTTGAACTCATCCGACCACCGGCGGCGCTCGCCAACCGGCGCTCCGTCCAGCCGCCCGACGAACGCTTCGACCAACTGAAAGCTACCAGTCGCAGGTATAGGCGTAGCACTAGTCGTAGACATGGAACCCCGGCGATCAGACCAATGCCGCAACCTATCTCAGACAAGCTACGCCATTAACCCAGGGGG
>NZ_PZKG01000447.1 GCF_003034985.1 Cereibacter changlensis JA139 | reverse complement strand
CGCCAACCCGGATGGTGACCTCGCCCACCACGAGCTCCACCAAAGGTTCTGGCGAAGTAGTGGGGCAACCTTGGCTCTGCTTGTTCAGGAAGGCCCTGCGCCAGCCAAACAACTGCGGAGGGGAAATTCCCAGACGACGGGCCAGCGCCGAAACATTGATCCCAGGCTCCAGCGCCGCAGTGACCGCCTGCGCCTTGAACTCATCCGACCACCGGCGGCGCTCGCCAACCGGCGCTCCGTCCAGCCGCCCGACGAACGCTTCGACCAACTGAAAGCTACCAGTCACAGGTATAGGCGTAGAACTAGTCGTAGACATGGAACCCCGGCGATCAGACCAATGCCGCAACCTATCTCAGACAAGCTACGCCATTAACCCACGGGG
>NZ_PZKG01000446.1 GCF_003034985.1 Cereibacter changlensis JA139 | reverse complement strand
CCGGAGTCTCGCTCACGCTGGATAAAAAGTGGGGGCAACGTCATATCCGAACTTTGCCGCTCCGCCAAAATGAGGTTGATGTATAGGCGGCGCATAGTTCACGCTGCCTTGTAGTATGTTCAGCCGGAAAGCGCGGCGAGCAAGCTCGTCAGCTGTGGATTGCCCGGCATCCGCTCCAGCATGCGGGCGACAACTGCCGTTGCTGTATCCCGCTGCTCCTCGGTCATCGGCGGCAGACCGTTCACCTCGACGGCCTGAATGAGCGTCACGAGGTAGGTCGCCACGGCAGCCTGCGCCTCGGGCGATCCGGGAGCGGCGGCGGCTATCGCTTGCGCCAGTTGCGGCGATGGAGCCGTGCCTGCAATCGCGCTGTTCAGCGTGGTCACG
>NZ_PZKG01000445.1 GCF_003034985.1 Cereibacter changlensis JA139 | reverse complement strand
GGAAGGAGCCGGCATTCCCGCCCGGCCCTATCTCGGCGTCTCCGAGGAGGACCGCCGCGACATCGAGCGGCTGGTGATCGGCCGGCTGGAGGATCTGTTGCCATGAGCGCGACCGAGACCCGCCCCGATCTGCTCGCCGCTCTGCCCGGCATCGTCGCCCAGGCGATCCGCGCCGTGCTGCCAGCCTTGCGCGAATGCCGCGGCATGGCCGGCCGGCTCGACGTGGCGGCGCTGAAGGCGAAGGGCATCGCCGCCCCCGCCGTGCTGGTGACCCGGCTCGGCTGCCAGCAGGATCAGACCTACGCCGGCCCGCACCCGACCTTCCGGCTGCGCATGGCCACCTTCATCCTCTGCAAGGACGAGCTCGGCCTTGACCGCGATACCGCCGCCGCCAAC
>NZ_PZKG01000444.1 GCF_003034985.1 Cereibacter changlensis JA139 | reverse complement strand
ATTGGCGGCGGCCGCATCGCGGTCGAGGCCGAGCTCGTCCTTGCAGAGGATGAAGGCGGCCATGCGCAGCCGGAAGGTCGGATGCGGGCCGGCGTAGATCGCGTCCTGCTGGCAGCCGAGCCGGGTCACCAGCACGGCGGGGGCGGCGATGCCGCGAGCCTTCAGCGCCGCCACGTCGAGCCGGCCGGCCATGCCGCGGCATTCGCGCAGCCCGGGCAGGACCACGCGGATCGCCTGGGCGACGATGCCCGGAAGCGCAGCCAGCAGATCGGGGCGGGTCTCGGTTGCGCTCATGGCAAGAGATCCTCCAGCCGGCCGATCACCAGCCGCTCGATGTCGCGGCGGTCTTCCTCGGAGACGCCGAGATAGGGCCGGGCCGGGATGCCGGCTCCCTCT
>NZ_PZKG01000443.1 GCF_003034985.1 Cereibacter changlensis JA139 | reverse complement strand
CCGAGTTCACCTCGAACGCGATCCTGACCTTCGCCGATGACCAGAAGATCGACTGGCATTACATCGCGCCAGGCAAGCCCACCCAGAATGCCTTCATCGAAAGCTTCAACGGCCGCCTGCGCGATGAGCTCTTGAACGAAACGCTCTTCCCGTCCCTGCACCATGCCCGCGTCACGCTGGCCGCCTGGCGTGACGACTACAACACCGAACGACCCCACTCCCGGCTCGGCTGGAAAACGCCCGCCGCGTTCGCACAGACCTTCGCCCCGCAACGGGGCCTGACGCTGCGCAATCCGCAAAGCTCCGCGCCAGCCCCCGTTGCCCAACCCGCCCAATCGGGCAAAACTCACACCCGGAGTCTCGCTCACGCTGGATAAAAAGTGGGGGCAACGTCAG
>NZ_PZKG01000442.1 GCF_003034985.1 Cereibacter changlensis JA139 | reverse complement strand
TTTGTGCAACAGAGCCGGGCGGGATCGAAAAAACTCCCGAACCGCCTTGGAAGTGAACCTTTCATTAACCTGCCCATGCGATTTTTCGGCGCAATCGAGATACGAAGGAAACTTTATGCGCGCCCGCCACGTTGCTCTCAACGAACTCCTTACCTGATAGGAACAGCAGATGACCGCCCTGTTGATCTTTCCCTGCCTGGCGATCCTCTGGTTGCTGCTGGCGGACCGGCTTGGCTGGCTGACCGACCAGCCGTTGCGCACCCGGTCGACCGCCGCGCCCGCGCCGGATCTGCCGCCTTCCTACGCGCCGCTGGTGGCCTCGGGCGAACGCCTGTCGAACAGCGGGCCAAGCAAGGCTACCCGACGATAGGCGACCAGATAGAATGCGGCGACGCCGGCCAGCCCGAGC
>NZ_PZKG01000441.1 GCF_003034985.1 Cereibacter changlensis JA139 | reverse complement strand
CCCCTCGGCGCGCAGCGCTTGCCGAGCCACAGCAGCCGCGTCAGCCGTGAGCAGGCTGCGACATCGGTGGGCGGCGCCAGCCACTCGACTTGGCTGTCGGTCAACACCAGCCGCGTCCCGGCGACCAGCTTCGGCAGCGTCAGGGCGGCGAACTCGGGAGCCTCGGCGCTGCCGGACAGATGCGGCTGGGCCCGCCGGCTGGATGATCGGTGACCCGCCGCGCCCGGATCGGCAGGCCGTCGCAGGGGGCCTGTAGTGCTCCCGGGTGGGGTCATGCCGGGCGGGGCTGCGTGGGGGAGGATCCGGCGTCCTGCCCGGTCTCAGGCTCCGTCTCCGACCAATCATCCGGGCTTGCGTCCGGCTCCCCGTCCAACCCCGCTTCTGCCTCCAGGCGGTGTCTCGCACATGAAGCGCACTTCCGACCGGCTGTTC
>NZ_PZKG01000440.1 GCF_003034985.1 Cereibacter changlensis JA139 | reverse complement strand
TACGAAGCGATCCGGCAGGACGACCCCGTGTTGCGAGATCGGCTGAGGGAACTGGCGCGGGTGCGCCGCCGGTTCGGCTATCGGCGGCTGCATGTCTTCCTGCGCCGCGAGGGCTACGATGTGAACCACAAGCGCCTGTTCCGCATCTATCGCGAGGAGCAGCTGCACGTGCGCCGCCGGGGCGGGCGCAAGCGGGCCATCGGCACGCGGGCCCCGATGGTGCTGCCTCTGATGCCGAACCAGCGCTGGTCGCTCGACTTCGTGTCCGACCAGTTGACCGATGGCCGTCGGTTCAGGATCATGACCGTGGTCGATGACTGCACGCGCGAATGCCTCGCCTTGATCGCCGACACTTCGCTTTCCGGCGTGAGGGTGGCGCGGGAACTGGCGACGCTGTTCGAGGTGCGCGGCAAGCCTGCGACAGTGGTCAGTGAT
>NZ_PZKG01000439.1 GCF_003034985.1 Cereibacter changlensis JA139 | reverse complement strand
TAGGTGTCTCCCCACAACGGGTGTAGCGGGACACTGAAATCGGCAGGACCGGACACTGAAGTTGGCAGCAGCTCAGCTCAGGGAGGGTCATGGTACCAGCTCAACTGTTGTTGCCCCTCCGGCACTCTCCTGCCTTCACTTGCGGGCCACCGCTTCCCCTCATCGTCTGCGCAGGGCCTTTACCTTTTAACGTAGAAGCACCATGTCTTCGATCTCGAAGGGGCCGCTCGAAAAGATGCGGTTCCGACCTTCGTTCCACACAGCCTTCAGGAAAACCCCGTCCCCTTCTCTGAAGGTCCAGAAGACATTCTTATACTCTTGATGGTCTGACCTGATCTTGATGGTGTTACTGACCGAATGAAGTCTTCCAGTCTCACCGTCGTCCTTGATCTCTACTAGCGCAATGCTGTCTTTTGTTCGCCGTCCGTTTATTCCA
>NZ_PZKG01000438.1 GCF_003034985.1 Cereibacter changlensis JA139 | reverse complement strand
TAGCCCGGCACGTCGCCGTAGCTCGCGGTGCCGCGCGTCACCACCTGCCGCAGCATGGACACGGCGCTCAGCGCGACCTCCTTGCGCATCACCCGCTCGGCCGGGCGTGGGCCGTCCTGCCGGAGCAGCGTCGGCTTCACCGCGATGCCGCCGTTGGCGATGGCGGAATAGGCGGCGGCGAGGTGCAGCGGGCTCGCCGACATGCCGTGGCCGTAGGAGGTGGTGATGGTGGTGATGTCGGCCCAGCGGGCGGGAATCAGCGGTTTCGCGCCGGGGGCCTCGATCAGCTCGACGGGCGTCGCGTCGAAGAAGCCCAAGGACTTCAGGAAGGCCTGCTGGCGCAAGCCGCCGATCTGCAAGGCGATATGCGCCACGCCGACGTTGGAGGATTTCACGATGACATCGGTCGCCGAGAGGAAGGGGCCGTAGTTGTGGCCCTC
>NZ_PZKG01000437.1 GCF_003034985.1 Cereibacter changlensis JA139 | reverse complement strand
TTCGTAACGCATGGTCATCCGGCAACAGCCGATCACCCGGCACGCCCGCCGCTCGCTCATCCCGTGGCCCGTCACCAGATGCGCGACCGCTTGCCGCTTCGCGGCGGGCGCTACCACTTTTTTCCCAGGAGATCCTTCAGCGCCGCATTGTCGAGCATCGCATCCGCCAGCAGCCGCTTCAGACGGGCGTTCTCGTCCTCGAGCCCCTTCAGGCGCTTGGCCTCGCTGACATCCATGCCGCCATACTTGGCCTTCCATTTGTAGACGGTCGCATCGCTGACGCCGTGCTTGCGGCACAGGTCGGCTACGGAAACCCCCGCCTCGTGCTCTTTCAGAATGCCGATGATCTGGTCTTCGGCGAACCTGCTGCGCTTCATCTCTGGTCCTTTCGAATGGGCCAGAGTCTATCTCAAACTGGATTAGGCTGAGGGGGCAACGTCA
>NZ_PZKG01000436.1 GCF_003034985.1 Cereibacter changlensis JA139 | reverse complement strand
GGCACGATAGGCGGCTTCAGATCGCCCCGCAGGACCTTACACGAGGGTGGCCGGATGCTCGTGGAACAGGTGGCCGGATCACCGTGGAATGGGTGGCCGGATGCTCATGGAATCCGTGGCCGGATCACCATGGTGCGCGCAAGTTGGCCGCGCCGCGCCGTAGCTCGTAGACCATCAGCCGCTTCGCGGTGTCTTCCGTCAGCACCATGGACCGCAGCTTGCGGACAGCGGGGCTGTTCATCGCCAAGGCCGGATCTGGGCCCGGTCGCGGCCGGCGGGCCCCGCGCGCCCGTTGGAGCCGTCCCACGGCTCCTACAACGCGGCGCGCGCTGAGCCAGCAGAGGGCGAGCATCAGCAGGAACCAGAAGCTCAGTACGGCGCGCTGCGCCTCGGGGTTCATCTGGAAAAACCAGCGCCGCGCCGGGATCTCCCATTGAGACCAGTGGAACATGAGATCATCC
>NZ_PZKG01000435.1 GCF_003034985.1 Cereibacter changlensis JA139 | reverse complement strand
TCCCTTCGCGCTGATCGGCTGGCGCATGGCCTTCGCCACCGCGGGCCTTGCGATCCTGACCGGGCTTGCGCCGCAGGCCGGGGCGCAGACGCTGCTGAACGTCAGCTACGACCCGACGCGGGAGCTCTATCGCGAGTTCAACGAGGCCTTCGCGAAACACTGGGGGGCCGAGGGTCACGCGGCGCCGACCATCGAGGCGAGCCATGGCGGCTCGGGGGCGCAGGCGCGCTCGGTGATCGAGGGGCTCAATGCGCAGGTGGTGACGCTGGCGCTGGCCTCGGACATCAACGCCATCGCCGAGAAGTCGGGCAAGATCCCGGCGGACTGGCAGTCGAAACTGCCGCACAACGCGTTGCCCTATACCTCGACCATCGTCTTCCTCGTCCGCGACGGCAACCCGAAGGGCCTCAAGGACTGGGATGATCTGGTGCAGGACGGGGTGCAGGTGATCACGCCGAACCC
>NZ_PZKG01000434.1 GCF_003034985.1 Cereibacter changlensis JA139 | reverse complement strand
CTTTCTTCCTGTCCATTTTATGGCACGACCGTGCCATTCTGTGCCACGCCGATCTTAACATGTTGAAAATAGACGTTTTTCTATACCGGGGGCAGATTTTCCCTAACATTCACCTATTTATTAATAACTATCGAAGCTTTAGCTTGTTTGGCAGCTTGCTGCGTTAGGTGTGTCCCTTTCCACCAGGAGAGAGGCTTGCCGAACGACCTCCAGACGGCTCGGCTTCGCTCGCTCGCAGACGCGGGCGAAGCCTCATTCGCCCCCCGCCACAGCCCCGGATCGACCGGCAGGATCGGTCGCCCCGCCCCTCTGGATCGGTTGCGGCCAGCCCTCTCGATCCTTGCGGTGATCGCCCTGCCCGCCTCGGCCGACGCTTGGTCGACGGCCTCCAACCAGTGGTCCGGCGGTTCGTCCTTCGCGCCACGTCCCGCCCCCCAGCAGACCGCCCTGCCCGGCTCGTCCT
>NZ_PZKG01000433.1 GCF_003034985.1 Cereibacter changlensis JA139 | reverse complement strand
TCACGGCGAGTTTCGGCGTGGAGAGCATTGGCGAGGCAGGACCGTCGGTCGAGAGCTGGCTGGCAGCAGCCGACAGACGGCTCTATGAGGCCAAAGCCGCCGGACGGAACCGCTGTTTGGCGGATAGGCAAGGAAGCAGTGGTGATGTGACCCGGGCTCACATCAAGGCTTGGAGGCGGCCATTACCGGCCGCCCTTGTTGCTCTGTCCTGATGCGCGTGATGTCCAGGATCTGTCCAAGTGAAAGATTCAGAATGCCACCTGCAGCGCCGCCTTCAGGCCGTGATCGTGGTGATCCTCCGAAAACTGGCCGGAGTAACCCACACTGAAGGTCGAGCTGCCGGACAGCGGCATCTCGAGGCCGGCCTCCAGCAGCAGCTCGTTCTTGGCGATCGGCATCCCGTAAGCGACGAAGTCGCTCCCGAGCAGATCCGCCGACACGCCCTCGTCGAGATCGCCGAAGGCGTGCCGCCATCC
>NZ_PZKG01000432.1 GCF_003034985.1 Cereibacter changlensis JA139 | reverse complement strand
GGCCCCATTCAGCCCTTGGCTATCAGACCCCGGCAGGCTTCGCCCTGCACCTGACCACCGCAATCGCCCGACCCGCTGCACGCGATGAGAGTTCCGCGCGCCGCGCGATTGCTCAACCTGCGCCGACAGGCGTAAATGACCACCAGGCTCCGGTCGCGGCTGGGTGAAAGACCGGTGGCAGGTCAGGCGGACCACAAGCCGTAGGCAAAAGATCGGCCGAATGACATTGATCTCGTCGATATCCTGGAGCTCATCAAGGCGATGCCGGGCCTAGAGCTAATCGTAGATCCAGAAGGTGAATGGTGCGCATGCGAGGAGGGATCTCTCTCCTGAACTGGGACGAACGCCGAACCGAGAGTACTGACCGTTAGCCGCCCAGGACCATAGACAACTTCTACCAAGACGTGCAAAACGACCACGCAAGCTCCCGGCGGCTGATCCGAGGCTGAGTAGGACGACGAATGAACGGCAACGCGCGGAATGAAGACGACAGCGAGATCAACATTCTCCAGCT
>NZ_PZKG01000431.1 GCF_003034985.1 Cereibacter changlensis JA139 | reverse complement strand
ATGGACCGGCCCTTCTCGGCCCAGCTCCTGCGCGACATCCGCGACAGCGTCGCCGCCTATCTCGCCACGCTGAAGGCCCGCGGCGCGATCCTCGGCGGCAATGTCTGGATCGACCCGGAGCTGAACACCGAGGCCACGCTGAAGGCCGGGAAGCTCTATCTCGACTTCGACATCGAGCCGCCCGCGCCCTTGGAGCACCTGACGCTGCAGGCCCGGCGCAACGGCGATTATTACGAAGAGCTGGTGACCGCCGTCACCGGCGCTCAGTGAGGAGCATCACATGGCGCTGCCGCGGGTCATCAAGAACTTCAACGCCTTCGTCGACGGGATCAGCTACTTCGGCCTCGCCACCGAGGCCAAGCTGCCGGCGGTGAAGCTGCAGACCGAGGCGCATCGCGGCGCGGGCATGGACGGCCCGGTCGGCATCGATGTCGGCATGGAGGGCCTTTCCGCCGAGATCAGCTTCGCCGAATGGTCGCCGGCGCTCCTGAAGAAGCTCGGCCGCCAGGAGCGCTTCGT
>NZ_PZKG01000430.1 GCF_003034985.1 Cereibacter changlensis JA139 | reverse complement strand
GCCCTCCGTCATGGCGCTGCTGCTGGCGCAGCAGGATCTCGACGCGCTGGTCGACGGCGGCAAGATCGACGCGCTCCTCGACGGCTTCGACGCCGAGGCCGCCCGCGACGCCATCGCCGCCGACATCAGCTTCCACTACGGCGCGCTGCATGACGAGAACGCCGGGCGGGCGCAGCAGGCGAGCTACGTCGAGAGCCGCTTCCTCACCGGCGCCGCGCGCGAGGCGGCGATCTCCGCGAGGGTCGCCACCATGGGCGACATCCGCGGCGCGCTGAGCTCCGGCGTGACGCAGCTGCTCTATCCGCTGGCCAAGCTGGGAACGATCTCCGGCGGCTCCGGGGCGGCGGCCGAGAACGCCAATATCGTGGCCGGCGAGGTCGATCTTTCGGCCTCGGCCGATATCGGCAAGCTGGCCGCGCCGGTGGATCTCGATTTCACCAAGGTGCTCAACCCCGACGATCCCGGCCTCTCGGCCAGCCAGAAGCAGCAGGTGCTGGACGAACTCGCCCTGCGCCGCAGCCTGCAG
>NZ_PZKG01000429.1 GCF_003034985.1 Cereibacter changlensis JA139 | reverse complement strand
CGCGAGCACATCCTGCTCGGCCGTCAGGTGGGCATCCCCTACATGGTCGTCTACCTGAACAAGGTCGACCAGGTGGATGACGAAGAGCTGCTGGAACTGGTCGAGATGGAAGTGCGGGAACTCCTGTCCTCCTACGACTACCCCGGCGACGACATCCCGATCATCAAGGGCTCGGCCCTGCACGCGATGAACGGCACCCGTCCGGAAATCGGCGAAGAGTCGATCAAGGCGCTGATCAAGGCCGTGGACGAGTACATCCCGACCCCGGCCCGCGCCGTTGACCAGCCCTTCCTGATGCCGGTCGAAGACGTGTTCTCGATCTCGGGCCGCGGCACCGTCGCCACCGGCCGGATCGAGCGCGGCGTGGTGAAGGTCGGCGAGGAAGTCGAGATCGTCGGCATCCGCCCGAACAAGAAGACCGTCTGCACCGGCGTCGAGATGTTCCGCAAGCTGCTCGACCAGGGCGAAGCCGGCGACAACGTCGGCCTCCTGCTGCGCGGCATCGACCGTGAGGGCATCGAGCGCGG
>NZ_PZKG01000428.1 GCF_003034985.1 Cereibacter changlensis JA139 | reverse complement strand
CCCGCGGCTCAGCCCCGTTCGGCGGACGATCTGCTTGATCGGGGCGCCGTCCAGGGCCATGTGCCGAACCATCTCGTTGGTCTGCTGTCTTCGCCGGAACCCCTCGTATTGCAACCTCTCCGCCGCCGTCAGCAGCGTCGGATCCAGCCTGGTGCTGCCGATCGCCTTTCGGATCGCGGGCATGCTGCTCTGGACCGCCGACAGGAAGGCCGCGCCGACATTCTCCAGCAAATGCCAGCGATCGGCGACCTGGACCGCCTCCGGCAAGGCCTTCGCAATGGCGCTGCCGTAGCCGCCGTTGCGGTCGCGGGCGACCACTTCGACCTGTGGATGGGCGCGCAGCCAGGCTTCAACGGTGGCGGGCTCGCGATCCGGCAACAGATCGATTACCCGGCGCCGCTCCAGATCGCAGATCAGCGTGCCGTAGCGCTGGCCCTTCCGCCAGGCCCAGTCGTCGATGCCGATGATCCTCGCTTCAGCCACACCGCGGCCGTCGCCATACCCAAGGCTCCGCAGGAACGTATCCTTGCTCACC
>NZ_PZKG01000427.1 GCF_003034985.1 Cereibacter changlensis JA139 | reverse complement strand
CCTCGTCTGGTGGATCGGCGTCGGCATCGGGGCCTTCTCGGCCATCGTCCACCTGCCGAGCCGCGAAACCCGGATGACCCTGCAAGCCGCCTGAGCCGCCGGCGGGGCAGGGCGATCCGCCCTTGCCCCCGCCGATCCAGCCGCTACACCTGTCCGGCCCGGTCCGGGCGCCCTTGGGAGGGGGGAGGAGAATGCGTGCAGGAATCGTCTGTCTGGTCTTGGCCTATGTCCTGAGCCAGTTCTACCGCGCCTTCCTCGCCGTTCTGACCCCGGTCCTGAAATCCGAGCTCGGCGCCACTGCCGAAGATCTCGCCGCCGCCTCCGGCCTCTGGTTCCTCGCCTTCGCGCTGATGCAGCTGCCCGTCGGCTGGGCGCTCGACCACATCGGTCCCCGCCTCACCTCCGCCGTGCTGCTCGCCGTCGGCGGCGGCGGCGGCGCACTGGTCTTCGCCACGGCGCAGGGCCCGGGCGCGATCAGCCTCGCCATGGCGCTGATCGGCGTCGGCTGCGCGCCGGTGCTGATGGCCGCCTATTAC
>NZ_PZKG01000426.1 GCF_003034985.1 Cereibacter changlensis JA139 | reverse complement strand
AAGGTCTTGATTTCATGCTGCCAAGAAAAGCCTCTAGCCAGGTAAAGGTGCCCGTACCGCAAACCGACACAGGTAGGCGAGAAGAGAATTCTAAGGCGCGCGGAAGAACTCTCGTTAAGGAACTCGGCAAAATGACCCCGTAACTTTGGGAGAAGGGGTGCCCCGGTAGGGTTTATAGCCCGAGGGGGCCGCAGTGAATAGGCCCGAGCGACTGTTTAGCAAAAACACAGGTCTGTGCGAAGCCGTAAGGCGAAGTATACGGGCTGACGCCTGCCCGGTGCTGGAAGGTTAAGGGGAGTGGTTAGCCGTAAGGCGAAGCTATGAACCGAAGCCCCAGTAAACGGCGGCCGTAACTATAACGGTCCTAAGGTAGCGAAATTCCTTGTCAGGTAAATTCTGACCCGCACGAATGGCGTAACGACTTGGGCGCTGTCTCAACGAGAGATCCGGTGAAATTTTAATACCTGTGAAGATGCAGGTTACCCGCGACAAGACGGAAAGACCCCATGGAGCTTTACTGCAGCTTGATATTGGACTTTG
>NZ_PZKG01000425.1 GCF_003034985.1 Cereibacter changlensis JA139 | reverse complement strand
AGGTGCCTATGTCCCGATATGGTGCCGTCTGGCGAAGCCGGAGGCAAGACCTTACCTCCCGGTCAACAGCAGAAGGAACATCACATGACCCGCAGCGCACTCGTCGTCGGCGCAACCGGCATCCAGGGCAGCGCCATCGCCCGGCAACTCGTTGAGCAGGGCTGGGCGTTGCATGGCCTCAGCCGCACCCCGGGAGCCCAGCCGGGCGTGTCGCCGGTGGCCGCCGATCTTCTCGATCCCGCGGCGCTGGCGACTGCCCTTCACGGCATCGCGCCAACGCATGTCTTCCTCACCAGCTGGCTGCGCATGGCGACCGAGGCCGAGAACATCCGTGTGAATGCGGCGATGGTCCGCAACCTGTTCGACGCGCTGCGGCCGGCGGGTTCGGTGCGGCACGCCGCGCTGGTGACCGGGCTGAAGCATTACCTCGGCCCGTTCGAGGCCTATGGCAAGGGCAGCCTGCCGCAGACCCCGTTCCGCGAGGAGCAGGGCCGGCTGGAGGTCGACAACTTCTATTACGCCCAGGAAGATGAACTCTTCGCAGCCGCCGGGCAGG
>NZ_PZKG01000424.1 GCF_003034985.1 Cereibacter changlensis JA139 | reverse complement strand
TGGTGCCTATGTCCCGATATGGTGCCGTCTGGCGAAACCGGAGGCAAGACCCTACCTCCCGGTCAACAGCAGAAGGAACATCACATGACCCGCAGCGCACTCGTCGTCGGCGCAACCGGCATCCAGGGCAGCGCCATCGCCCGGCAACTCGTTGAGCAGGGCTGGACGGTGCATGGCCTCAGCCGCACCCCGGGCGCCCAGCCGGGCGTGTCGCCGGTGGCCGCCGATCTTCTCGATCCCGCGGCGCTGGCGACTGCCCTTCAGGGCATCGCGCCGACGCATGTCTTCCTCACCAGCTGGCTGCGCATGGCGACCGAGGCCGAGAACATCCGTGTGAATGCGGCAATGGTCCGCAACCTGTTCGACGCGCTGCGGCCGGCGGGTTCGGTGCGGCACGCCGCGCTGGTGACCGGGCTGAAGCATTACCTCGGCCCGTTCGAGGCCTATGGCAAGGGCAGCCTGCCTCAGACCCCGTTCCGCGAGGAACAGGGCCGGCTGGAGGTCGACAACTTCTATTACGCCCAGGAAGATGAACTCTTCGCCGCCGCCGGGCAAG
>NZ_PZKG01000423.1 GCF_003034985.1 Cereibacter changlensis JA139 | reverse complement strand
GGGGGGCAATTTAGTTGGTTATACCAGAACCCTTACCACTGCCACGGTGCTGGCAGTGAACAAAGGCGAACAGGAACTGGCCATGGCTCTAAGTATTATTTTGCTGCTTTTAGCGTTTTTTATCACGGTGGTATTAACAACGGCTCAACAAAGGGGGAGGTGTCCATAGATGACGATTCTTGAAGCAAGAGACATTGAATTTAGAAAAAATGGCAAAACCATTATCGATGTGGATGCCTTTCACTTATATGAAGGGGAAGTCACAGCCCTTATCGGCGTGAACGGAGCCGGCAAAACCACTTTGATGCAGATATTGGCGCTGCTCCAGCAGCCCACCGCCGGAAAAGTTTTTTTTAAGGGTGAACAAGCCCAAAAGAATAACCTATTACGGCTGCGCAAAAAAATGGCCTTTGTTTTTCAACAACCCCTTTTGCTGGATATGACAGTGAGAAAAAATATTGAAACCGGCTTACGTCTGCGTGGGGTTTCTCCACAAGAAATCAAAAATCGTGTTGAGGAATGGCTCGAAAAACTGGGAATCTCCCATTTGGCAGAGGGAT
>NZ_PZKG01000422.1 GCF_003034985.1 Cereibacter changlensis JA139 | reverse complement strand
ATCCAGGACGCCTTCGCCAATGTTCTCATTATCGACGCCGGCTATCTCGCGCTCAAGGACGGCAGCCTGAGCCTCGACGCCTTCAAGGTCGAGCTGGCGAAGGTCTGGGCCGGATTCCCCCTTCCGAGCGGCAAATCCTACTACGCCGGCGTCGCTGGCAACAAAGCCACCATCAGCTACCGCAACTACAGCGCCTACATGGCTCAAATTTTCCCCGTAGAGGCCCGGAAAGGCCCGGCGGCGGTAAGGGTAGCGGCGAACCCCTGGAAGGGCCTCTCCGGGCCTCTCCGGGCCATTCTGGGGCGTCTGCGGGGCGATCCGCCCTGCCCCGTCCCTGGCATTGGGTGAAACGGCAGGCCAACCGGGCCGAACAGGTCGAGCCGACGAAGTCGCCCGAAGGGCAAGCCCGCCTGCGGGCGCAGTCTCGACCTGTTCGGCCCGGTTGAGCCGGATTACCGTCCCTGACCCGCCAAGCCCGCTAGGCCCGCCAGACCCGCCATCTCCGCTAGGCCCGCCATCTCCGCTAGGCCCGCCAAGCACGCCATCTCCGATAGGTCCGGCGCTTGAAA
>NZ_PZKG01000421.1 GCF_003034985.1 Cereibacter changlensis JA139 | reverse complement strand
GGGGGCGATGCCCCGCACCGGCAGGCCGGGCGCGAGGCCGCGCAGCGCCGCCGCCTTGGTCTCCGCCGTCGCCAGAGCCTCGGCGCCGCCGGCCTGCGCCAGCGCATCGCGGATCGAGGCGCCCGTCGCGCGGCTGTTGAAGCCGATCCCCGCCACCCTCATCGCGTGACGCTCCACTGCACCACCGGCAGGGCCGCACGCCAGCCGCGCTTGCGGCCCAAAGGCATGGCCTCGGCCAGCTCGATCCTGAGCAGGCTGCCGCCCTTCCGCTCCGACCAGAGCGCCAGCAGCGCCTCGGTCTCCAGCGTCACGGCATTGGCGACCAGACGGCAGCCCGCGGGCATCCTGTCCCAGAGCGCCTGCAGAAGCGGCTCCGACGCGCCGCCGCCAATGAAGACGGCATCGGGGCGCGGCAGGCCGTCGAGCCCTTCCGGCGCACGCGCCTCGTGCAGCGTGAAACGGTGGCCGAGGCCGAAGCCTTCGGCATTGGCGCGGGCCCGCGCCGCGCGGGCGGCATCGGCCTCCAGCCCGACCGCGAGCGATCCGGGGGCAGCCAGCAGCCATTCGATCG
>NZ_PZKG01000420.1 GCF_003034985.1 Cereibacter changlensis JA139 | reverse complement strand
ATCGTCGCCGTAGGAACCGTCGTCGGTGGCGGTGATCTCCGTCACCCGGCCGAGGTCGTCGAAGGTCATCAGCCCGGTATCGGCGAGGATATATCCGCGGCCCTCGCCCGACGCGATCTTGTCGCTGCCGGTCCCGCCGACGATCCAGGCGTCACCGCCGCCGGTCGTGATCTCATCGTCGCCGCCGCGCAGAACCTCCGTGGCCTCGACCCGGACGATGATGCCATCCGCCAGCGTCACCTTGCCGAGGTCGCCGAGGATGACCGCGTCGCCCTCGCTGTCGGTGATGCTGTCGGAGCCCTCGCCGCCGAAGACCCAGGCCTTCCCGTCGCCGGTGGTGATGGTGTCCTTGGCGCCCTGCAGCGCGACGATGCTGCTGACCGAGGTCAGCACCCCGCCCGTCGCCAGCACCGAGCCCAGATCGCCGAGGATCAGCGCGAAGCCGTCGCCGTCGGTGATGACATCCGCCCCGGCGCCGCCGACGATCCAATCCTCGCCGTCGCCGCTGGTGATGGTGTCGTCGCCGTAGCTGCCGTCATCGGTGGCGGTGATCTCCGTCACCCGGCCGAGCCCGTCGAAGG
>NZ_PZKG01000419.1 GCF_003034985.1 Cereibacter changlensis JA139 | reverse complement strand
CCCGCCCGGTGGAATGGTACCTGCGGCCGATGGGCTGGGAGGAGCGCAACGCCGCCTATACCGAGGTCGCGATGGCGCTGTTCACCGAGGCCGCCGGCCGGGCGCTGGAGCAGGCCGGACTGAAGGCGTCGGAGATCGACACTGTGGTGACCGTCTCCTCGACCGGCGTCGCGACGCCGAGCATCGACGCCAGGGTAGCGGACGCCATGGGCTTTCGCAGCGACGTGGAGCGGGCGCCTGTCTTCGGTCTCGGTTGCGCCGGCGGCGTGACGGGGCTGTCGCTGGCCAGCCGGCTGGCGCAGTCGCGTCCCGGCAGCGCGGTGCTGGTGGTGGCGGTGGAGCTCTGCTCGCTGTCGTTCCGGCTCGACAAGCTGACCAAGGAGAACATTGTCGCCACCGCGCTCTTCGCCGACGGCGCGGCCGCCTGCGTGCTGCGCAGCGGGGAGGGCGGACTGGCCAGAGTAGAGATGTCGGGCCAGCACACCTGGCCCGACACGCTGGACATCATGGGTTGGAGCGTCGACGCCACCGGCCTCGGCGTGATCTTCGACCGCGCCATCCCGCCCTTCGCCGAGGCGAATGTCGCGCCGGCCATCGCCGC
>NZ_PZKG01000418.1 GCF_003034985.1 Cereibacter changlensis JA139 | reverse complement strand
CGTCGTCCTATGTCTTCGGAACGGCGCCCAGCTTGCGGCGCTATCCGGTGTTTCTGGCCGCAGCTGCAGCCGGGTTCGTCGTCAACGTCGCTGTGACGGCCCTCTCGGCGCATCTGCTGCACCTCGCGCCGGTGTTGGCCAAGACCACGGGCGTCGGCATCGCCTTCTTCGCCAACTTCGCCCTGAACGCGGTCTTCGTGTTCCCCACCCGCCCGGACGAGACGACCGGAGGCCCTGACCGCGGTGATGTCGGGCGGGATTGAGCGGGGCGCGACCTGCGGGCCGTGCGGGAGGGCGTCGATGACGTGCCCTCCCGTTGGGGCCATCCCCTTCCACCCTACCGAGATGCTCCGGACAACCCGGCTTGATTCGTTCTCTTTCTGTTCTTATTGAGAGCCCTGACGCTGAACGGAATCGCCCAAGGGTTCATCGCCGACCGGGTGCCGGAGTTGCTGAAGGCCGAGGGGGTGGGTGACATCCTGGTGGACACCGGCGAGCTGCGCGCGCTGGGAGGCCATCCGGAGGGCGGCGGCTGGCCGGTGGCGCTGGCCTCCGGCGAGGCTCTGACCCTGCGCGACATGGCGCTCGCCAGCCCCGCGCCGCGT
>NZ_PZKG01000417.1 GCF_003034985.1 Cereibacter changlensis JA139 | reverse complement strand
CGGATCACAGAAGTAGACGCTGACATCAGTGGCGATGGTGAACTTGCGATGATAGGCCAGTTCGGTTCCTCGGTCCCAGGTCAGCGACGCCATCACCCCCTGCGGCAGATGCTGCACCCGGGCAATCAATGCGCTGACGACGCTGTCGCTGTCCTTGCCGCCAACCTTGACCAGCATCACGAAGCGCGAGCTGCGTTCGACCAGCGTGGCGATGTGGCTGTTTCTTGCACCACTCAGCAGATCACCTTCCCAGTGGCCCGGGATGGCGCGATCCTCGATCTCGGCCGGTCTGTCCCGGATCGATACGGCATCAATGATCTGCCCCCGCGTCTGGCCCGCTGTTGTCGCTGTCCTGCCCCGGCGCATGATCCTGCGGCTGCGCAGATGGGCCAGCAACTCCTTCTTGAGCACGCCACGCGCCTGAATGAACAGGCTCTTGTAGATCGTCTCGTGTGACACGTTCATGGAAGGGTCTCCGGGATACCGGGCCTTCAGCCACCCGGCGATCTGCTGCGGCGACCATTGCCCCGACAGCTTTCCGGCAACCAGTTTGCACAGGGCCGGGCTGAAGGCCAACTGGCATGGCTTGGGCCGGCGGGCGCGGTCCAGCGCCCG
>NZ_PZKG01000416.1 GCF_003034985.1 Cereibacter changlensis JA139 | reverse complement strand
CCCTGCGGCGGTGATGTTCTATGGCCTGGATTGGGAGGTCCCCACTCAATGAACCACCAACATACACAGATGCCCCCAAGTTTTGCCCACTCCCCTGGATCGCCGCGGTCGGGGCGAAGACGGCGTTCATCGAACCGAGGAGTCCCTGGGGAAAACGGTCACTGCGAGAGCTTCAACTCGAAGCTTCGCGACGAGCTGCTGAACAGGGAGATCTTCTATTCCCTCGCCAATCCCCGCTACATCGTGACCGAGCCGGGGATCGGCTACCGGTTCCTCGGCTGAGGCCGTCTGCTGGGCCGCTGCGACGGAACGGCGTCATGGCGCAACTCCTGTGACCTGCTCGGCAGACTTGGCAACATGCTAGGACCGTTACGTTCAGGTGCCTGCAGTGCGTCTTGGACATGTGACGGCTTTCAGCCGCCTCTTCTTGCTGCCGCTGCATCCGCTTCGCGGGGCGAACGTCGGTGAAGGGTTCAAACCTTCGCTGGCGTGTTCTTCCCTGAAGCATCGACCGGGCGCCCCCCGGCCGGAGGCCGGAGCCAGGACATCAGCCCCTCCCTGCGCGGCCTGCGGTGACGTCCCTTCGGATGGTGTAGCTCGCCGGTAGCACCGCCG
>NZ_PZKG01000415.1 GCF_003034985.1 Cereibacter changlensis JA139 | reverse complement strand
TATTTGGAGATCGTTGTTGTGTGATGCACCGTGCCTTAGTGTGTGATGCACCGTGTCCTCCATGTGTGATGCACCGTGATTCGGTGGCGGCGGGCCTCTGAAAAAAGTGTGTGATGCACCGTGTCAGATGAGGAGCCTGCGCCACTCCAGCCGGAGAAGTGGCCCGTTCGCTCCCTTCTCTTCCGACATCGCATATGTCGGCAGGGCGTCGCGCTTGATGGCCAGTCTCAGGTCTCTTGCAAACTGTCCGAAAGGGGCGGGCGAGCCTGTGCGATGGTGCAGATCCTTGAAAGAGAATGCCCAGCCTTCCGGGTTGTCGACGCCGTTGCCGGCGTGACGTCGGGCCAGGCGGTAGAGAAAGCGGTCAAGGCCACTGGTCAGGTCGAAGTAGAGGGGGGAGATGGCCAGGACCTCCCTGCCCTCTACGACGGCTCGGTGAATCCAGCGCGGCAATGTCATCTGCGCGCCCAAGGGACGACCTTGCTCGTCTTCGTCCAGAGTGTAGTCGGCGAGGAGGTTGAAGACTTCCAAGCGGTCCTTGTCGCGTCTTCGAATGGTGGTCTCGATACGCGTGCCCTGGAGGCGCGCAATCGCCGCCTTGAACTGCTGATAGTTCTTCCCTCCCGTC
>NZ_PZKG01000414.1 GCF_003034985.1 Cereibacter changlensis JA139 | reverse complement strand
GGCCCAGAGGAGCGCGCCTTCGATGCTCTCGTAGATCATGTCGGCGGTGCGGCGCACCGGCAGGAAGGCCCAGAGCGGATCGGTGGCGGCGGAGCGGTTGCCCCAGAGCCGGAAGCCGTCGGCGCGGATGATGGTGGCGACCTCGCCCCCGTTCAGCCGGTTGGCCTCGGTGTCGGGATCCGAGATCGCCCAGGAGATCGGCCGGGCGGTGGCGGCGACGCCTTCAAGGATGCGGTTCGAGGGCGACCACCAGAAGCCGCGGCTGGCGTCCTGGGCCGAGAGCGCGCCGGCGACGTAGCCGGAGGCGGGGCGGGTGACATAGGCGGAAGTCGTCACATCCCAGACGCGCACCGCGGGATCGACGATGAAGAGCCGGTCGGAGCCGTATTTGCCGCGGTCGGTCAGCGCGTCGGCCTCGGTGGTGTTGGGGCCGTCGGCGATGACCACGGCGCGGAGACGCGCGGCCACCGAGACCAGGGCTTGGGTCACCGGGGCCGCGGGCGAGGCCGCCGGGGTGGCGGTGAAGCCCGGGGCGGCGAGGATGCGCGGGGTCTGGCCGGTGAGGTTGCCGGCGTTGATCAGCGCCCAGACGCCGGAGCCGGTCGTCGGATCGCCCGCGACGGCGCTCAACGTCTCGGCCG
>NZ_PZKG01000413.1 GCF_003034985.1 Cereibacter changlensis JA139 | reverse complement strand
CCGCCGAGACGCTGAGCGCGGTCGCCGGCGATCCGACCGAGGGGACCGGCGTCTGGGCGCTGATCAACGCCGGCAACCTCACCGGCCAGATCCCGCGCATCCTCGCCGCCCCGGGCTTCACCGCCACCCCCGCCGCCTCGCCCGCCGCCCCGGTGACCCAGGCGCTCGTCTCGGTCGCGTCGCGTCTCCGCGCCGTGGTCATCGCCGACGGCCCGAACACCACCGAGGCCGACGCGCTGACCGACCGCGGCAAATACGGCTCCGACCGGCTCTACATCGTCGATCCCGCGGTGCGCGTCTGGGACACCGTCACCTCGGCCTATGTCACGCGGCCTGCCTCTGCTTACGTCGCCGGCGCGCTTTCCGCCCAAGACGCGAGCCGCGGCTTCTGGTGGTCGCCCTCGAACCGCATCCTCGAAGGCGTCGCCGCCACCGCCCGGCCGATCTCCTGGGCGATCTCGGATCCCGACACCGAGGCCAACCGGCTCAACGAGGGCGAGGTCGCCACCATCATCCGCGCCGACGGCTTCCGGCTCTGGGGCAACCGCTCGGCCGCCACCGACCCGCTCTGGGCTTTCCTGCCGGTGCGCCGCACCGCCGACATGATCTACGAGAGCATCGAGGGCGCGCTCCTCTGGGCG
>NZ_PZKG01000412.1 GCF_003034985.1 Cereibacter changlensis JA139 | reverse complement strand
CGGAACTGACCTCGAACGCGATCCTCAAGTGGTGTGCGGAGCACAAGGTCGAATGGCATTACATCGCGCCCGGAAAGCCAATGCAGAACGGTTTCGTCGAAAGCTTCAACGGTCGGATGCGGGACGAGTTCTTGAACGAGACACTGTTCCGCAATCTGGCCCATGCCCGCGAACTGATCGCCGCCTGGGTCACCGACTACAACACCGAAAGGCCCCATTCAGCCCTTGGCTATCAGACCCCGGCAGGCTTCGCCCTGCACCTGACCACCGCAATCGCCCGACCCGCTGCACGCGATGAGAGTTCCGCGCGCCGCGCGATTGCTCAACCTGCGCCGACAGGCGTAAATGACCACCAGGCTCCGGTCGCGGCTGGGTGAAAGACCGGTGGCAGGTCACTTCTGCTGGTCGATCTCCAGCCTGAGCGAGCTTTCGAAGGCGTCGTCATTGCCGCGCAATTCGCCGACCCGACCATCCGCGGTGGCATTGGCCACCAGCGTATCCGCTGCCTCCGCCAAGGCCTCGTGACCGTTGCCCGCCTGATCCAGCAGATACATGCTGAAGCCCGAGGAACTGCCCAGGCCCTGGATCGAGGGCGGCTGCATGAAGATTATCTGCCCGGCCCGGTGCCCCATGAAGCGGATGT
>NZ_PZKG01000411.1 GCF_003034985.1 Cereibacter changlensis JA139 | reverse complement strand
GGCGCCATCGCGGTGAACCGCGGCGCGGCCCGGGTCGAGGCCGCGGTCATCGGCTCGACCGGCAGCCACAAGGCCCAGGGCACTGGCATCGCCGTCTCGGCGCTGAACCTCGCCAGCATCTATTCCGGCGTCGGCAGCGCCGCCATCGCCGTCTCGGCCTCCGGCGGCACCGGCATCGCCGCCTCGGTCGCCGTGGCGCTGGCCAACAACAAGCTGCGCGCCGAGACCGAGGCCCGCATCGCCGGCTTCACCACCGCCGGCGCGCTGAGCGCCGGAACCGGCGCCCTGTCGGTCACCGCCAGCACGAAGAGCGGCGTGGAACAGCTTGAGATCACCGCAATTTCGGTCGCCGCCTCCATTGCCGCGGCCTTCGCCGGGCAGGGCGGCTATGCCGTCGCCGGCGCCGGCGCCGATGCGCGCAATGAGATCAGCGGCGGCACGCTGGCCGAGCTGAGCAGCATCACCGGCGGCATCGCCGGATCGGCCACGGTCACGGCCATCAACGCCGCCAAGATCAGCGCGACGGTCGCCGCCGTCTCGGGCGCGGTCGCAGGCTCCGGCGGGTCGGGCGGCGGCGCGCTGTCGATCGGCGCGGCCTTCACCTCGAACCGGATCGGCACGGAGGGCGAGGCCTTCGCCACCACGGCG
>NZ_PZKG01000410.1 GCF_003034985.1 Cereibacter changlensis JA139 | reverse complement strand
AGCCGCGAGATCGTCGGCTCTATCGTCGGCAAGGTGACGGATCAGGCCGTCGCCGCCGCGCCGCAAGATCCGACCGCGGACTTCTCCGCGCAGACAGATCCCGACGCCTTCCGAAGAGCGCCGGCTCGCGAGGCCACACTTGGCGCACCCGGCGACGAGCGCGTCGTCAATCTCGATGCTGAGAGGGCGAATGCAGAAAGCAGGGTGTCGGGCTATGAGAGCGATGCGCAATCGGAGAACACCGGGCGGCTGCGCTACCAGAACGAGCGCAGCGCCGAAGTCAGGGGCGAGTACAACAGCGCCGCACGCTCGGCGACGGAAGGCGCTGATCAGACCATCACCGGCGCAATGTGGGGCAGGGTGACGCGAATGCTGAACCTCGATGAGAACGACGTTGCGGCCTTGCGGCAGGCGCACCCGGAGGCATGGTCCTCGCCGGGCGCGGCGCTGGACTACTATGGGGCGAACCCAGACAAGTTCCAGGAAGTGACGGGCCGCCCTTTCGTTGATGGCGACGGGTTAGGCCCGTCGCCCGACAACCGCAATGCTGCGCACCATCCGACGCCTATGCCGGCCAAGGACATGACCATGCCGGACCGGGACGTGATGATCCGCACCGTGCTGGGCGAAGCCGCCGGCGAGGGCATGGAA
>NZ_PZKG01000409.1 GCF_003034985.1 Cereibacter changlensis JA139 | reverse complement strand
GCGCGGACACTCGCGCCGAACTCCGGCGTGTAGGCCGGCTCGCCGGCGCTGCCGGGCGTCGAGAAGGCCGCCGCCAGCGCCAGCGCCGCTAGCGCGGTCCTGGCGGCAGGTAGCGTCGTCTTGCCGCATCTATGCGAAAACGAATTCTTATCGCGATACTTGTTATCGCTCAACATCGACTTTCTGCCTCGCAACGCAAACCTCCTGCTTCTACTATCGCTACAGCGTAACGATACATTACCGATTTGACGGAAGAGAGGAAGTGGAAATGAGCCTCACCAACCGCAACCAGACCACCCGGATCGTGCGCGGGGGCCAGACGACACAGCACTGGTGGAGGATGGCGGCGCAGGTCATTCGCACGTCGCTCTTCATGGCGCTGGGAGCCTTCACGCTCACCTACTGCGTCCTGATCGCCGCGAACTACGAGATCCGGCATATCCGCGAGACCTT
The DNA here is from genome assembly GCF_003034985.1 of Cereibacter changlensis JA139. GTDB lineage: Bacteria > Pseudomonadota > Alphaproteobacteria > Rhodobacterales > Rhodobacteraceae > Cereibacter > Cereibacter changlensis. The sequence continues at coordinate 201 of NZ_PZKG01000409.1, read as the reverse complement.
CGTGGTGTTCCTGGCCGACTACAACGTGGCGTTGCACCGCCCCGACAAGCCGCTGACCTACACCGACTATCAACAGCGGCGGCTGACGCGCAGCGCGGCCGAGATCGCCGCCGACGCCCGGCTGCGTCGCATCTCGATCGAGTACCGGGACAATGCGGAGAAGTTCGCATGGATCGCAGGCATTCCGGCGGCGCTGGTTTT
>NZ_PZKG01000408.1 GCF_003034985.1 Cereibacter changlensis JA139 | reverse complement strand
CGGACGACGAGCCTTTCGAAGTCGTCGATGAACGTGAAGACGACCGGAATGACCACGAGGCTGAGGAAGGTCGAAGTGATGAGACCACCGATCACCACAACGCCCATCGGCTGGCGGAAGCTGGGGTCGCCCGATACCAAGCTGAACGCCGCAGGAACCATGCCGCCGGCCATGGCGATTGTCGTCATGATGATCGGGCGCGCGCGTTTGTGGCAGGCGTCGACCAATGCATCGAAGCGACCCATCCCAGTATGTCGGGCAGTGATCGCATATTCGACCAGCAGGATCGAATTCTTCGAGACGATGCCCATCAGCAGCAGCAAGCCGATGACTGCGGGCATCGAGAAACTGGCCCCGAGGAGAACCAGCGGCAACAGGGCTCCGCCGAGCGCCAGAGGCAAGGCCATCAGGATCGTCACGGGCTGCAGGAAGTCGTGGAAGAGCAGGACGAGGACCGCGTAGATGAAGAAGATCCCGATCGCCATGGACGTCGCGAAGGAGGTGAACAGTTCGGACTGCCGTTTCAGATCCCCTTCCTCGACATTGGTCACTCCTGCCGGAAGGTTCTTATACGCCTCCAGCGCTTCCACCTCGGTCATCACGTCCGAGAGGTTGCGGCCGTTGAGCTCAATCGTGATCGAGACTATTTCTTCTGCGGTCC
>NZ_PZKG01000407.1 GCF_003034985.1 Cereibacter changlensis JA139 | reverse complement strand
CGGAACGACCGGCTGCGAGGGCGTCTCTGAACCAGTGCGGCTGACGGCCCCGACCGCTCCAGGTATCCGAAGGGTCCGCCGGGTTGGCGTATTTGGGCATGGCGACGCTGCGCCGGCGACCAGCCTGCTGGCCGAGGAGTTCGGCGAGGCTGAACCCCATCTCCTTTGCCGCGTTTTCCAAAGCCGAAACGGCTTGGGCCTTGCGACGTTTTTCGAAACTGTCGATCGCGCGAAGAACGTCCTTTTGCAGCGCCTTCAGCTCGGCGAGCGACATTTCATTCAGATCGGTCATTAGCGCTCCATTCGCAGATTATATGCCTCGTCGTTCGTGACGATAGCTGAACGGCGAGACTGCGCAATTCGCAGTTTTGCCGCCCCGCTGCAATCGCCAAAGACCGGCGGAGCGCCCGCGGCGATCCGCGCTATGTTTTGGCGGAGGCGGCGAATGGAATCGAAGATGCCAGAGCAACAAGAGGCGAAGCCCCTGTTCCGACGCGCCGCCTTCTGGTGGTGGCTGGTCGGCTGGCTGCTCATGCCCTTCCGCTGGGATGTGGTCTGGGAACAGCTGTTCCGGCGACTGACCGGCGGATAAGGCTTGGCTGCATATCCCAAACGGAATATACTGGATATGCAACGGAGGATATGCGATGCCGCTCTACATTC
>NZ_PZKG01000406.1 GCF_003034985.1 Cereibacter changlensis JA139 | reverse complement strand
CGATACCGGGCTGATGACATTCGACGCTCAGGGCCGGGTGACGGAGATCACCGCCACCGACGACGGTTCCTCCGGCGACGACACCATAACCAGCGGCAATGGCGAGGACTGGATCGTCGGCGGCGCCGGGGCGGATCTGATCGAGGACGGCGACGGCTTCGCGCTGATCCTCGGCGATCTGGGCTCGGTGCTGGCGACGGGCGGGGTGCTGACCTCGGTCAGCAGCATCGTCGCGGCAGAAGGCAAGGGCGATACCATCACCACCGGCGACGGGAAGGCCTGGGTCTTCGGCGGCGAGGGCTCCGACAGCATCACCGACGGCGAGGGCGACGCGGTCATCCTCGGCGACCTCGGCGCGGTGACGCTGGCCGACGGCGTGATCGTCCGGGTCGAGGCGACGGAAGTCCTGCGCGGCGGTGACGATGTGGTCACGACCGGCGGCGGCGACGCCTGGATCGTCGGCGGGACCGGCAGCGACAAGATCGCCTCGGGCCAGGGCCGCGGCTACATCCTGGCCGATACCGGCCTCATGACCTTCGATGACCTCGGCCGGGTGACGGAGATCACCGCCACCGACGACGGCAGCTACGGCGACGACACCATCACCAGCGGCGACGGCGAGGACTGGATCGTCGGCGGCGCCGGGGCGGACGTGATCACCGACGGA
>NZ_PZKG01000405.1 GCF_003034985.1 Cereibacter changlensis JA139 | reverse complement strand
TCGGTTGAAGGGGAGAGTTCCCCTTTCCGCGGACAGACTTATCCTGCGACCTCTGTCATGGGTGTGCCGAGCGCGGTGAAGCCGTTGAGCACGGCGACACGAACCTGGAACTCGGCGACCTGACGGTCGAAGTCCCTGGCGGACAGTCGCTGGCCCAACAGCTTGACGCAGTGCATCTTCGTCTCTGCGCGGCTTCGGCGGTGGTAGCCGCTCCATCGTCGCCAGATGGTCCGACCGACGCGCTTTGATGTCCGCAGTATTTCGTTGCGGGCGATCGCACCGGCGGTGTCGGGTTTCCAGGGCTTGGCGTTCTTGCGGGGCGGGATGATTGCTGCGGCGCCTCGGGCAGCGATGGCGTCATGGCACTTGCGGGTGTCGAAGGCGCCGTCGGCAGTGACGGTGGCGATGTCCTGGTCGGGCGGGATCTGGCCCAGCAGTTCGGGCAGCATTGGCGCATCGCCGACATCGCTGGTCGTGAACTCGGCCGCGCGGATTTCCAGCGATTTCTCATCGATGCCGATGTGGATCTTGCGCCAGACCCGACGTTTAGCGCCGCCATGCTTGCGGGCGTTCCACTCGCCTTCGCCCTCGACCTTGATGCCAGTGCTGTCGACCAGCAGGTGCAACGGACCGTCCGAACGGCGGTAGGAGATGTTGACCTTCAGGGTC
>NZ_PZKG01000404.1 GCF_003034985.1 Cereibacter changlensis JA139 | reverse complement strand
CCGTGCGGGCAGGATGGCCGTGCCGTAGTGCGCCGCCATCTCTGCGTAGCTGCGGTTGATCTCGGGCTCGTAGAAGCAGGCGCGGATCACGCCGGACTTCAGGTTGTCCGACGCGACCAGCGCAGGGGCCGCGCCGAACGCAGCGAAGGCGCGGGTCGCCGGGCGCGCCGCGCCGGTGGTGGGATCGATCACCGCCATCCGGGCGCCGGAATAATCGACGAACATCCGCTCGCCTGCGGCATGGCGCTGGCGCATGACGGTCGAGAGCCGGCCGACCCAGCGGCGGTAGTGCTGGCAGAAGGCCGAATAGCCGTAGCCGCCCGGTCGCCGGCCGCGATACTCGTCCCAGAGCAGCGCCAACGTGACGCCCGGCTGCTTCAGCTCGCGATGGATCGCCGCCCAGTCCACCTCGGCGAACTGGCGACCCTTCGAGGGCGGCAGAGGCGGAAACAGCCGCCGCTCCAGCGCTTCTTCATCCAACCCTTCGGGCAATGGCCAGGACAGGCCAGCCATCTCACCACGGCGCAGGTAGTCCGCGACCGTGCTGCGCCCCACACCAACGCTCAGCCCGATCTTGCGAGCGGATCGGCCAGCTGCACGGAGCCGCAATACACCCTTGATCTTCCTCATCGGCAACCTTCGCATCTCGCCCCCGTCCACGTCGAAACGC
>NZ_PZKG01000403.1 GCF_003034985.1 Cereibacter changlensis JA139 | reverse complement strand
CATTCTGATCGGCGACGATCGGTTGACCCCGATCGGCTATCGCGACGATGGAGTCTTTCTTGGCGAACGGGACCACAGCAACGACCCCTTGCCCGAGTTCATCGGCGCGCGACCTGAGGATGTTCCCGACCTCATGACAGCGCTGAACAACTGCAACAACCGGCTGCGGCTGACGGATACCGAAGAGGTCGATCCCGTCCTGCAGGCCGCCATCATCGCCTTCGGCTTCGTCTATATCCACCCGCTGGCAGACGGGAATGGCCGCCTGCACCGCTGCCTGATCCATCACGTTCTCGCCGAGCGGAAGTACACCCCACCCGGGATGGTCTTCCCGGTCTCGTCCGTGATGCTCGACCGCATCGACGATTACCGAGCGGTTCTGCAGGGCCACTCAGCACCGCTGATGGAGCACATCGCCTGGCGTGCAACGCCCACCGGCAATGTCGAGGTGCTGAACGACACGGCCGATCTCTACCGCTTCTACGACTGCACGGCGGAGGCCGAGTTCCTCTATGACTGCGTGCGAAAGACCATCGAGGAGGATCTCCCCCGCGAGATCGCCTATCTCAAACGTCACGATGCGGCGATGCGCAGCATCATGAACCGCATCGAGATGCCGGACGCTCTGGCACGGCAGGTGATCCTGTTCGTCACCCAGAATGAAGGGCGC
>NZ_PZKG01000402.1 GCF_003034985.1 Cereibacter changlensis JA139 | reverse complement strand
GCGCCGCGCGATGCGCGTCGTCGGAGCCGGGGGCCGTGTCCTTGGCTGCGCCTGCGGGCCGCACCACCCCCCGGCTCCGACCATTGACAGTCCCGCTCAGGGCCGTGGGTCGGGCTTCGCCCTCTCCGCTCTGTTCCGCCGAATACATGCGTATTCGACAGAACAGATTGCCGAGGCGCAGCCCATCGGCGGAGGCGGGGAAGAGACAACCCGCGCCGCCCCGCACCGCAAAGGAGCCACAAATGGCAACCTACCGTCTCAGATCGACCACCGCCGTCTACACCCCCGACATCATCGCTTGGGCGATCAGCGGCTGCGACTTCCCGCATGACCGCGACCGGCTGATCGGCGTCATCAGCACCACCTTCCCCAGCGTCCCGAAAGAGGCCGTAGCACAGCTTCTGACCAAGGTCGTGACCTACACCGTCGAGGACGAGACTGTCGTGTTCAGCGTCGAGGACAGGCCCGAGGCCCTGCCGCGCCTGACCTGCCGGAAATGCGCAGCGCATAACCCGCTGGTCTATTTTGCGCCCGTCACCTTCGATGGCGCTGGCACCTGCATCTGCTTCGATTGCGCCCAAGCCCGAAACTGGCTGGACGCCGACGGCAACCTGCGCCCCGGCGTCGAGCTTTAGGAGAGGCCCCCGCCATGCTGCACCAGTACAACCCGCAACGCTT
>NZ_PZKG01000401.1 GCF_003034985.1 Cereibacter changlensis JA139 | reverse complement strand
GCCCAGGAACAGCCATGGCCCGCCATCCCCTGCCGCAACGATGAACAGCAAGGACCCGATTACCTGCACGCCGTAGCTGGCACAGGCGACAAGACGGCGATCGGCCGAGGCCGGCATCACCCAGCCCACCAGCGACCGGCCCAGGATCGCCGCGAGCGTGGCGCCGCCCATCGCAAAGCCCGTCAGACCCTCGCCCAGAACCGGAACAAGCAACGAGAACAGATGCGCCAGCAGCCCGATCTGGGCGAAAAGGCCCAGCATCATGCCAACGGCCAACGTCAGGAACCTGCGGTCGCGGAAGAACTGCCTGCGTATGGGCGATTCGTCTTGCGCCGTCAGTGGCCGGGGGAGCGCGCCCTCCGCCCCATCCGGGGCCTGCCCCAAGCTTTTAGGCGTGTGCCGGAACACCAGCACCGACAGGACTCCAACGACGGCGAGCATGACCCCGCCGATGGCCAGGCTGGCAGGCACGAAGCCGATGCCTGCGATCAGGGCGATCCACAGCGGCGAGAAGATGACGCCGCCGAGGCTCGCGCCGTTATATGCCATGCCGAGGGCAGCGGGCCGCCGCAGGTTGAACCAGGGTGCGATCAGCGCGTTCACCGCTGCGGCCCCCATGGTGACCCAGCCCGATCCACTCGCCAAGGCCGCCACGAACAGCTGCCACGGCTCTGCCGCAAGCGCC
>NZ_PZKG01000400.1 GCF_003034985.1 Cereibacter changlensis JA139 | reverse complement strand
ACGGCTTCACCTGGAGCGTGCATCGCCCGCATACCGTCATCGGCAAGGCGGTCGGGAACGCGATGAACATGGGCACCACGCTGGCGGTCTACGCCACGATCTGCCGCGAGACCGGCCGGCCGTTCCGCTTCCCGGGGTCGGCGGCGCAATGGAACGGGCTCACCGACATGACCGACGCGCGGCAACTGGCGGCGCAGGTGATCTGGGCCGCCGAGACGCCCGCCGCGCGGAACGAGGCTTTCAACATCGTCAACGGCGACATCTTCCGCTGGAGCTGGATGTGGCCGCGCCTCGCCGAATGGTTCGGCATCCCCGCCGAAGGCTTCGACGGCGCGCCTCGCCCGCTGGAGGCGCAGATGCAGGACGACGCGCCGCTCTGGGCCGGGATCGCGGCGCGCCACGGTCTCGTCGAAGCCGACATCGGGCGGCTCGCCTCCGCATGGCACACTGACGCCGACCTCGGCCGGCCGATCGAGGTGGTGACCGACATGTCGAAGAGCCGACGGCTGGGCTTCACTGGCTATGTGGCGACGGATCAGGCTCTTCGACCTGTTCGAAGAGCTGAGGGCGGATCGGCTTATTCCGTGAGGCTGGTCTGACCAGGCTGAGGGGGCGCGACAACATGCGCTCAAGGCCATCGCGGGGGCTCTGGAAATCCGGGGATGAGCTGCGGGCCGCTCACCCCTGATCC
>NZ_PZKG01000399.1 GCF_003034985.1 Cereibacter changlensis JA139 | reverse complement strand
GGTTCCGGCCAGTCCTGCTGGACGGAACTAGAGCGCGGCCCCGGCCCCCCGCCGGGGGGCGCCCAGCTTCGTCCGCCTATCGGCCGCCAGTGCTTAGGGCTGGCATTGATACGAAGAGGCCTTAGGCGACCTTGATTTCGAGATGATGGCTTGGCACACGAAGCATAAATTCTGCCTCGACATGCCGAAGAACCTTACGCTGACCAGCGAAAGGAACCATGCGGTCAGCGTCGTTGAACGATACCCAACAATAATCGCTGTGTTCAGGATTCAACTGCACCGAAGATGTTGGATCTATGGTTGCAATGAACACTGGGAGAATGCTGATCGCATCCAAGTGCGGCTCATAGAACTGCTCGCAAACATCACCGCTATAGAGGGTTATGGGCACTAGCCCTGTTTCCTCGGCAAGCTCTCGGATGGCAGCTTGCCACGCGGTTTCACCCGTCTCGACCGCGCCGGCGATCTGGCACCACTCGCCCTGAAGGGTTCTTGTGCGACGAAGCAGCAGAACTTCATTCTTACCGTTAACGACGCGGACGGCGACGAGGCTGACGGCATGGCACCGGATCGGTATCTCTTGCATGAGCTTCCTCGGGTCTTCGGGTTTTCATATCATCTGGGGTCTGCTTCGTCCCGCATAGCAGACAGCTGAGAGAAAGAGCCGCAGGCCAAGGGTAACGGCGGGCGCAGCCC
>NZ_PZKG01000398.1 GCF_003034985.1 Cereibacter changlensis JA139 | reverse complement strand
TTTGTGCAACAGAGCCGCGTCGTAGCCGCCCTCATAGCCGACCCCCCGGAGTTCTTCGAAAACCCGGATCAGCGTCAGCCGCTCCCGTGAGGTCTTCCCTTCGTTCGTCGGCAGCATCTGCTCAAGCTGATCCTGCCACGGCCCGATCCGCCGCATCGGCTGCCGCTCTCGCTCGTAGCTGAAATCCGTCTCGTCCGACCGCAGGATCTTGCGCACCGCGTTGCGCGAGACATGCAGCTCCCGAACGATCTTCTTCACCGACCAGCCCTGCACGAAGAAGGCCCGGCGAACCCGCCCGATCGTATCCACCCGCTTCAACTCCCCCTCCGTCCGCTGCCTCGCAACGGACGGTCCGACGAAACCCGAGTGGGTCAATATTGGGCTCTGACTCACTTTTGATGATGCCCGCGAGGTTGCGCCGGTAGCTTTTCCCATGAACTCATGAGGAGAGGTTTGATGCCGCGCCTGAACATGAAGAAGCTTCTGCCTGCTCGGCTTGTGGTCGAGCGTGTGGGTTTCGATCGCGCGACCATCGATATTTTCGCCAGAACAGCAAAGGGTTGGGCGGCGTGCCCATGTTGCGGATCCCGGTCTGGACAGGTTCACAGCCGTTATCGCCGCCGCCTCGCAGATCTGCCGGCGCATGGCTTTGACGTGCGCCTGGTGGTCCAGGTCAGGCGATTCCGGTGCTGCTCGGGCCAATG
>NZ_PZKG01000397.1 GCF_003034985.1 Cereibacter changlensis JA139 | reverse complement strand
ACTGTTGATTTCCACCCAGAACTGATGGGGTAGGCACATAATTTCCACTGAGAATTGAGCCGTGTGAACCTTCTCCCGAAGCGGCGAGCGGCGCAGCCGGCCGCGCAGTGCGATGTCCGGCGCACGTTGCGACTGGTAGCGTCGCTGGAATTGCCGGAATACTCGCCGTTAACCGTGCCGTCGATATAGACCCCGTTGCCCGCCGCCATGCCGACCGAGGCGGAGAGCAGCAGCGCGTCGCGGTCCCGCATCGCGCCGCTGACCGGGAAGGAGACATCCGGGATGGTGAGGAAGGAGCGGTCCGACGCGTCGCCCTCTTCAAACTCATGCGCCCAGGCCGCGCGCAGCCCGAGCGTAGGCCGGTTCGAGGCGCCGGCGGGCCACTCGAAGGCCACCCCCAGCTCCGACCGCAGCGAGCGCCGGGTCTCGGCCTCGTAGCGCAGCCCGAAGGTGTCGGCGCCGGAGCGCAGCGTCTCGGAATAGGCCGGAGTCTTGATCGACTGCGCCCGGAGCCCGGCGAAGGGGGTGAAGCGGCCGATGCGGTAGCCAGCCTCGACATGCGCGGCGACGCTGTCCGCCGTCGCCTCGCCGGTGAAGCGGTCCTCGCCGGCGACGGTGACGGTCCGATCAGTGCTGATGTCGCTGCGGCCGAAGGCCAGCGCGCCCTCAACATAGAAGGCGTCCATCGCCTTGCGGGCGCTCAGC
>NZ_PZKG01000396.1 GCF_003034985.1 Cereibacter changlensis JA139 | reverse complement strand
GCGGATAGCGTGGTCGATCCGCCCCTCGGCATCATAGACTGCTTGACCCAGACGGCAGAATCGGAAGCCGCCGCCGCCGGTCCAGCCCACATCCTTGGAGATGCCGCCTTTTTCGCCCGCAATGACCTTTTCCATACGGCGGGCGCAGTAAGTTCGAGCGTGATCTCCCATTTCGACACCTATCCAGCGTCGTTTCATCTTGTGGGCTACAGCTGCGGTAGTGCCCGATCCCAGAAATGAGTCGAGAACCAGATCATCTTCCTTCGTGCTGAGTGAAATAATGCGGTGCAGCAAAGTTTCGGGTTTTGGTGTCGCGAACACTTCTTCTCCCGGGAAAAGCGTTTTCAAATCTGTGCTGGCATTCTTATTGCTGCCGACCTCCTCATGTCCCCACCAAGTGTTTGCACGCAAACCGGTATCCATCTCTCGAAGGAACTTTTTTAACATCGGTCGACCGTCCCCTTTAAGTCCAAAGGTTATCCGTCCGTCCGCCAGCCAGCCTTCATAAACTTCCTGGTTGCAGCGCCAGTATCGGTTTTTCGGTGGTAGGAATTTTTTCCCTGTTGGTCCCTCAATTTCGAACTGTCCAGCAGAATAGAACTTCCCGGCAGACAAATTCTCCGCCTTCCAAGGACCTCGACAATCATCATCTGGATTCTTGAAGGTTCGCTTCTGATCTTCGGTGCGTTCTACCTTGGACAATTGAAGTGCCGCGGCATTTTT
>NZ_PZKG01000395.1 GCF_003034985.1 Cereibacter changlensis JA139 | reverse complement strand
TCTAATGGCCGGCCCGAGGGCTTCCGCTTCCATCACGTCTCGACCGACGAGGTCTATGGCAGCTTGGGCGCCACCGGGCAGTTCACCGAGGCGACGCCCTACGCGCCGAACAGCCCCTACTCCGCCTCGAAGGCCGCCTCGGACCATCTGGTGCGCGCTTGGGGCGAGACCTACGGGCTGCCCTATGTGCTGACCAACTGCTCGAACAACTACGGCCCCTACCATTTCCCGGAAAAGCTGATCCCGGTGGTAATCCTGAAGGCCCTGTCTGGCGAGCCGATCCCGGTCTACGGGCAGGGCCTGAACATCCGCGACTGGCTCTATGTCGAGGATCACGCCGATGCGCTGCTGACCGTGCTGCAGCGGGGCGAGGTGGGGCGCACGTATAACATCGGCGGCGAGAACGAGGTGACGAACATCGATCTGGTGCGCCGGATCTGCGCGCTGCTCGACCGGATGCGGCCGCAGGCCCGGCCCCATGCCGAGCAGATCGCCTTCGTCACCGATCGCCCCGGCCATGACCTGCGCTATGCCATCGACCCGACCCGGATCCGGACTGAGCTCGGCTGGCGGCCCTCGGTGACGCTGGATCAGGGGCTGGAGCGCACGGTCAGGTGGTTCCTCGACAACGAGCCTTGGTGGCGGGCGCTGCAGGCACGCGACGGCGTGGGGCAAAGGCTAGGGCAGGCTGTGGGGGCCGCGCCATGATCCTCGTCTTCGGCCGGAGCGGGC
>NZ_PZKG01000394.1 GCF_003034985.1 Cereibacter changlensis JA139 | reverse complement strand
GAGATCGCCGACGACGGCCCCGGCATTCCGGCAGAGGCGCGCGACCGCCTGCTGACCCGCGGCGCGCGGCTCGACGAGAGCAGCGGGGGTCACGGTCTCGGCCTCGCCATCGCCGCCGATCGCGCCCGGGCCTACGGCGGGACGCTGACGCTGGAGGCAAGCGACGCCGGGGGACTTCTGGCGCGGGTCACGCTGCCCGGGAAGAGGTGAGGGTATTCTAAGGCCCCCTGTGCAGCGATTGGCAGCCGACCGCGTAGCTCTGGCTGCTACTGACATCCCTTCATGAATGCCGGAGATGCAAAGTCTTGCTGCCGTTTGCTGCGGCATCGCCCCGGTCGGGTGCTATTGGCCCCAACCTGAATACCAGCCCGCCTATGATTGCTCCGGAACAGCAGACAGCGCCGGCGCCAATCGTGGCCGCCTCATTCTCATAATCTACATGAAAATTCCGACGCGCCGGCTCTGTTGACATGAGGGCGCGCTCGCCTGACTTTGGCGCCAGATCAAAGCTGCCGCCCTCTTCAGAATGTCACGTTCCGCCCGGAGCCGGGCGACCTCTTTCTTCAGAGCTGATATCTCGGCCAGATCAGCGCGCAGCTGCTCGTTCCCGGGAAAGGCAACAGCAGGGGTCGCAGTCAGCTCCCGTATCCTGCGGCGCAACACGCTCTCCGCTACATCAAGGTCACAGGCGGGCTGCGCCACCGCCACACCCGATCCGTCACCAGCCTCACGGC
>NZ_PZKG01000393.1 GCF_003034985.1 Cereibacter changlensis JA139 | reverse complement strand
TTCGCCTCGGTGGAGTCGATGCCAGATCGGCTCGACCGCGGCGCAGGCTATCTTGCCTGCGTCTTCTGCGGTGAGGGCGAGGTGGCTTGCCGCGCCATCTTCGGTCTCGATGAAGATCGACCAGACAGCCAGGCCGGTCGTCGGCTTGCCGCGACCGGCGCCCGTGACGCCGCCGGTGTGCCAGAGCGTGATCGGCGGGAATATGACCTTGCCGTGTCGCAGATCGGTGTATCCGTCGAGCGCGTCGATGACATGCTCCCGCCCAATGCGATCCTGCACATGGAGGGAGAACCGCAGCCCGGCGAAGCTGGCCGACATCGCGGCCAGACCCTGTTCCGCATCCGGCCAGCAGACGTTGGCGATGGCGGCGCGACCACCGGCCAGATCGGTCCAGTGGCGGTACTGGCTGATGGTCTTCAGGTTCGCGAGGATCGGGGACCACAGATCGGGGGCGGGGGCCTGATCCTTCGCGGTGGTCACGGTGAGGGTGAAACTTGCACGGCACATGGCGGCTCCTATGCCTCGGGCGCGTTCACGAGGAACACGTCGGAGATGCTGAACACGAGATTGTCGGACAAGCGGCGCACCTGCGCCATGTGGCCGCCGGCGATCCGCTTGGTTGTGTAGACGCCACCCTGACGGTTGGCGTAGTCGCGCGGTATCCACGCCTCGACGCGGATCTTGGTTCCGGCGGGCAGACGGAGGATTGCGCCAACCGGGACGGTGCCGACCTTGCGGATTGCGCCGCCGATCTCGCGGAAGGCT
>NZ_PZKG01000392.1 GCF_003034985.1 Cereibacter changlensis JA139 | reverse complement strand
TTTGTGGGCACCTGTCGTAGCGGGTTGCGACGCGGCGCCAGTCCTTCAGCCTGCCGAACATGATCTCGATCCGGTTGCGGCGGCGATAGCGGCGCCTGTCGTAGTGGACGGTCTCGGCGCGCGACTTCCGGCCCGAGATGCAGGGGCGTATCCCCTTGTCTTTCAAAGCATCCCGAAACCAGTCGGCATCATATCCCCGGTCGGCGATCAGCCATTCGGCGGCAGGCAGGCTGCCCAGCAAGGCCGCCGCGCCGGTATAGTCGCTCACCTGGCCCGCGGTCATGAAAAAGCGCAGCGGGCGGCCCTTCGCGTCGGTGACTGCGTGGAGCTTGGTGTTCATGCCACCTTTGGTGCGACCGATCAGACGCCCTCGCTGGTCGCCGGGCCCCCTTTTTTCGCCCGCAGGCTCGACGCCGTGCGGTGCGCCTTCAGGTAGGTCGCGTCGATCATGACGACCTCCTCCTCGCCGCCGTCGGAGGCCAGCCCCTCCATCATCCGGGCGAACACCCCCATGTCGCCCCATCGCTTCCAGCGGTTGCAGAGCGTCTTCGGCGGGCCATACTCCCGTGGGGCGTCGCACCAGCGCAAGCCATTGCGATTGATGAAGATGATGCCGCTCAGAACGCGCCGATCATCGACACGCGGCTTCCCATGGCTCTTCGGGAAAAACGGCCGGAGCCGGTCCATCTGCTCGTCGGTCAGCCAAAATAGGTTGCTCATCTTCACCCCCGTCAGTTCGGGAGCTTGAATCATGCAGACTTGGCGACCTCAAGCAGATCAACGGGTCCTGAGCCTA
>NZ_PZKG01000391.1 GCF_003034985.1 Cereibacter changlensis JA139 | reverse complement strand
TGCGCCGCCGGGGCGGCTTCCACGGCCCCGGCAGGCCGGGCGCGCGGGCGCGGGCTGGAGGCATCGGTGGCGGCTTCGGCAACGGCCNCCTTGATCGCCTCGGCCGCGGCGTCGGGCAGGGCGGTCTCCTGCTCGGGCGTAGCGGCGGGCGGCGTCAGCTCGGCGGGCCGAACGCGCGGCCGCGCCCCGGCCAGCGCCGGATCGGCCACGGTCTCACCGGCAGTCTCGCCGGCGGCCGGAGCGGTCGGCACGAGCGAGCCGAGCGCGCCCGACGTCGCGGCAGCCGGGGCCGTAGCTTCGGTCGCCGTTTCGGCGGGTGCGGCGCTGGCCGGGCGCGACGGCGGCTTCACCGCGGGAGCGCCGGCGACCAGCGTGAAGCCCCCGGGTGCGACGATGCCCTCGGCGGTCGGCACGATCAGCCCCTCGGCGTCGAAATCGTAGACCGTGCCGAAGGGCGGCGGCGGCATCTGCGCGCCCGGCGCGGCGTCGGGCGCAACCGGCGGGTCGGGCAGGGCTGCGGCGTCCAGCGTCGGCTGCGGCGCATCCATCGCGGTCAGAAAGATCTCGTCCTGCGCCGCATCGCCCGCGGCGGCGGGCGGCGCGGCTGCGGTTTCGGCAACCTCCGGCGCCTCTGCGGCGGGTGTCGGGGCTTCGACCGCGGCAGCCTCGGCCTGCACAGGCTCGGGCTCCGCAATGGCCTCCGCCTCCGGCGCGGCTGCGGCATCGGCCTCCGGCGCGGGCAGGGCGGTATCCGCCCCCGGCGCGAGCTCGGCGGGGTCCTGCAGGTCCGCCAGCAT
>NZ_PZKG01000390.1 GCF_003034985.1 Cereibacter changlensis JA139 | reverse complement strand
ATGATCCGCACCCCGCTGCGCCCGCTCGCCCGGATCCTCGAAGCCCGCGCCAAGGGCGAGAACCCCGATTCGATCGAGCGCGAGAACCTGCGCCTGCGCCACGAGGAACAGCGCGACAAGGCGCGGGGCAGGGCGGAGGGCCGGCTGATGGTGCTGGGCCTCGCCTTCTTCGTCGCCTTCACCGTGATCGGCGGCCGCATGGGGCTCATGGCCTCGTCGCAACCGACCGAGCCGCGCACCGCCGCCACCGGGGCCGAGATCCTGAACCAGCGCGCCGACATCACCGACCGCAACGGCCGCATCCTCGCCACCAACCTCTTGACCCATTCGCTCTATGCCCATCCCAAGGACATGATCGACCCGGCGCGGGTGGCGAAGGAACTGGCGGCGATCTTCCCCGAGCTCGACGCCAAGGCGCTGGAACGGCGATTCTCCGACGGGCGCAGCTTCCTCTGGCTGCGGCGCAAGCTGAGCCCCGAGCAGATGCAGCAGGTGCATGACATCGGCGATCCGGGCCTCCTGTTCGGCCCGCGCGAGATGCGGCTCTATCCCAATGGGCGGCTTGCCGCGCATGTGCTGGGCGGCGCGAGCTTCGGGGCCGAGGGTGTGCACTCCGCCGAGGTGATCGGCACCGCGGGCATCGAGAAGGCGATGGACGCGCGGCTGCGCGACCCGGCGCAGGGCCGCGAGCCGCTGGCGCTGTCGATCGACATGACCATCCAGGCCACCACCACCGAGGTGCTGGAAGCCGGGATGAAGATGATGAACGCCAAGGGCGCCGCCGCGGTGCTGATGGACGTGCA
>NZ_PZKG01000389.1 GCF_003034985.1 Cereibacter changlensis JA139 | reverse complement strand
TTTGTGCAACAGAGCCTTTGAGCGGCGCCATGCGGTATATGCGATCAAAGAGCTTGGGAGTTTATTGGAGAGCTTTTGAATTATTAACTTGTATTTCGGCAGGCGCACGCGGCTTTCCGCCCCGACTCTAGTCAGTACGCTGTTGTTCTTTGCTGCTATGTCTAACAACGTGACTGCGCAGCCCCTTTGTTTTAGAACGTGCGTTAGGCAGTCAGCGATCAGGATATCACCGAGATTGGGACTATCCATCAGGCCCACAATCAGCACCTTGCAGGTAGAAGGAGTCGCGACGTTCTCGCTTGCTGAAGTGTACATTATCTTCCTGTTGTTTCTTTGCTTGATTCCGTGGCTATAGCTTGGCGCAGGTCATGATTCGAGCTTCAGTCCTCGGCAACAGAGCCTCCGGCTGGTGTACCACTCCGGCTTCCTCTGTGATCCTACCGTGTCAGTGAGATACACAGATCACAACATGGGCCTGTGATAGATCTAGTGTTCCGAGTCTGACGGTTGCTACCGGCTTCCACGGATGTCATCGAGGGCTTTGAAAGCACGGCGTTCCTGCTAAGGATATCGCTAGCGGATTTGGACCCGGCAAAGGCCTTCGGTCTGGTGTTGTGAAGCAGCAGGTAGTCGTGGATTGCCGCCTCCGGATCATCGACGCGGGTGTCGCTCCCCGGCGGATGCAACGGTTCGTGATCTCGGCGAAAAAGCGTTCAATCAAGTTCATCCAAGCCGCGCTTGTCAGCGTGAAATGCGTAAGCGATGGTTTCTCCCATCGGGATCCCTCTTGCCGTGGCTTCCGGCCGGTCCAG
>NZ_PZKG01000388.1 GCF_003034985.1 Cereibacter changlensis JA139 | reverse complement strand
GGGCGGAGACGGGGCGTCGGACCCGACCATGCCCGGCTGCGTCATGGCTGGCTCTCCGAGACAGTCAGGACGCCCGCCGCGCAGGGAGGGGCTGATGTCCTGGCTCCGGTTCCGGCCAGCCCTGCGGGCCGGAACCGGAGCGCGGCCCCGGCCTCCGGCGGGGGGCGTCACTGAGAGCCAAGTTATCCTCCGCCTTCGGCTCCGTGCAGCCGGGTGATGCGAAAGCAGGTTGGACGAGCACAATCTTGCCACCGAAGAATGAGTAAAGTATAGTAATTATACCATTCTCGCTATATATTCTGCCCATGAAGTTCGAATATGATCCCGACAAGAGCGCCGCAAACCGTGAGAAGCACGGAATCGATTTCGATGAAGCGCAGGCTCTCTGGGATGATCCTTATCTGATTGAGGCACCCGCCAATGTGACGGATGAGCCGCGCTTTCTGGCGGTTGGCATAATCGGGAACAGATACTGGACGGCTGTTTACACTTACCGGAGCAACCGAGTGCGGATCATTTCCGTGCGCCGCGCTCGAAAGCAGGAGATTGACCACTATGAAGGCGACTGAATTCGACGACCGTTTCGACGCTGGCGAAGACATGTCCGCCCATGTCGACTGGACTAAGGCGCGCCGCCTCAACGTTGAAGCCAAGCGGGTAAACGTTGATTTCCCGACCTGGGTTGTCGCCGGTCTGGACCGGCAGGCTCAGAAGCTCGGGATCACCCGTCAGGCGCTGATCAAGATGTGGATCGCAGAACGCCTGGAGTAAAGGCCAGTACGGCCAGTGGGCATTAGGCCGGATGAGCGGGGGCGCAGCCT
>NZ_PZKG01000387.1 GCF_003034985.1 Cereibacter changlensis JA139 | reverse complement strand
CCGTCCGCAGGCGAACTGGTCATGGACGAAGTCCAGCGACCAGCGCGCATTGGCCCGCGCCTCCACCAGGATCGGAGCCCTTGTGCCGATGGCCTTGCGCCGCGCTTTGCGTTTGCGGACGGTTAACCCTTCCTCGCGGTAGAGCCGGTAGATGCGATTGATCCCCGACGCCTCGCCTTCACGCCGCAAGAGCGCGAAGAGCCGCCGGTAGCCGAACCTGCGTCGCTCATTGGCCAGATCCCGCAGCCGACCGCGCAGGGCGATGTCCGGCGCACGTCGCGACTGGTAGCGCACCATCTTGCGGTCCGCCCCGGCAATCTGGCACGCCCGCCGTTCCGACAGCCCGAGCTGGGCCTTCAGATGCGCGACAGCCTCGCGCTTCACGACGGGCGTCACCACTTTTTTGACAAGAGCTCCTTCATCGCCGCCATGTCGAGCATCTGCTCGGCCAAGAGCTTCTTCAGCTTGGCGTTCTCGTCCTCCAGCGTCTTCAGCCGCTTGGCATCGGACACCGTCATCCCGGAATACTTCGCCTTCCAGGCATAGAACGTGCCTTCCGACATCCCGTGCTTGCGGCAGAGATCCGCGCACTTCGCGCCAGCCTCATGCTCCTGCAAGATCCCGATGATCTGTTCTTCCGTCAGTCGTGCCTTCTTCATCGTCCGTCCTCTCCATGGGCCGGACTCTAATCGCAGATGGAGGAAAAATCCCGGGGCAGGTCACGCCTTCTCAAGCCTGAACTCCCTGCTCTTGCCCCTTCGCGCCGCGCGCTTTTGCCCCTCGTGGACAGCAACAGTTAGAGTCTAAGAGTTAAATAAGTTAGACCGAATCAGAATC
>NZ_PZKG01000386.1 GCF_003034985.1 Cereibacter changlensis JA139 | reverse complement strand
GTGAGAGCCTTTCCGGCTCTGAGGTCAGAACCGGAAAGGAAGCACATGCGCTGCATCATCCCCCTGCTCTTTGTCCTGACGGCCCCGGCGCTGGCGCAAGGCCAGACCGCTTGCCAGGGCATCGCGCCCGATTGCTGGATTCTCGATCCGGCGCCGGGTCCGCCTGATCCGGCGATCTTTGGACGGGCCGGCAGTTGCCGGCAGCTCGATGCGCTGTCCACAGCGGAACGACAGATGGTAATCGAGGCCGATTACACGGTGATCGAAGGCGGGCTGATAGACATGGCGTCGGTTCGCCTGGTCAGTTGGAGCGGCGGCGACGAGGTCATGGCGAGACAGGCGCTGCGCACCCTCAGCCTGACGGTCATCCGGTGCAGCGGAGGCGGATCGGTGTTCACGCCGGGGCCGCTGACGGCGCGGCTGAACGGACCGCAGGGCGTGGTCGAGTTCCAGCCGTGATGGCCGGCTCTTGCGAGCAGGGGCGCAAGCCCTTGGCGCGGGACGAAAGACCGTCGCGATTCCGGCCGCGCCGGAATCTCCTGTCGCAGCTCTGGCAGGCCGGCGCAGATCTTGCGCCCTGCAGAGACCTTCAGCTCACGGTTCCCGAGGACAGCGCCGCCGTTGCCTGCGGCGGGCGGCATGTCGCGCTCGCCGGGGATGCGGGTTGGTCGCGTGCATCATCGCGACCGGCGGCCGACAGCTCGGCGTTCTCGAGACTATCCGGATAGCGCGGCCACAGATCCGTGAAATACGCCAGATCCGGGATTGCTGGCTCTGCCTCCTGCTCGTCCGTCGGCGTGTCCCAGCGTTGAGCATAGGGATTGGCGGGGCCGTATTTGATCCCG
>NZ_PZKG01000385.1 GCF_003034985.1 Cereibacter changlensis JA139 | reverse complement strand
AACGACGGCCGGATCGAGATGGACTCGAACCTCATCGAGAACCGCATACGGCCGCTGACCCTCGGAAGAAAGAACGCACTCTTCGCCGGACACGACGAGGGCGGGCAGTCCTGGGCGCGCTTCGCCTCGGTCATCGGGACCTGCCGCCTGAACGGCGTCGAGCCTTATGCTTGGCTCACGGCAGCCCTGGAGGCCATCGCCGGCGGACACCCGAAGTCCGACATCGACGCGCTGCTCCCGTGGAACTTCCCCAAGGTTGCAATCATAGCTGCAGCTTAAACTGCAATCGATCGCCAGCCGGACCGGCCGGAAGCCACGGCAACAGGGGATCCCGATGGGAGAAACCATCGCTTACATCCCATTACTGGGCGCGAGAGCTCGGTCGGCTCGGCCACGAGGTCAAGATGATGCCGCCAGCTTACGTCAAACCATATGTAAAGCGGGGCAAGACGGATGCGTCCGACGCCGAGGCTATCTGCGAAGCCGTCACCCGACCGACCATGCGGTTTGTCGCCGTGAAGACCGAGGACCAGCAGGCGGTGCTGATGCTGCACAAGGCGCGGGAGCTTCTGGTGCGTCAGAGGACGATGTGAGCTGCTGCCGGTTTCGTGGACACGAAGATAAGATCGTGACCAAGGAACTGGAGTGCAGATATGACGAGACGGAAGTTCAGCCGTGAGTTCAAGATCGAGGCCGTTAGACTGGTGACGGACCGTGGCGTAGCGGTAGCGCAGGCGGCCCGTGACCTCGACGTGGCGGAGAGCGTGCTGCGTCGCTGGATGCGGGAACTGACCGCAACCCCTGCCACAGCGTTCCCCGGGAACGGGCAGATGCGGGCCGATCT
>NZ_PZKG01000384.1 GCF_003034985.1 Cereibacter changlensis JA139 | reverse complement strand
GGGCCGAACGTGTCGAGACTGCGCCCGCATGCGGGCTTGCCCTTCGGGCGACTTCGTCGGCTCGACCCGTTCGGCCCGGCTGGCCTGATCGGCGGGCCAACGGAAATCCCGGCCTCGGCCGGGATTGAGCCATGGTCGATGGCAGGGGCTGCGGCCGGCTGCGCCCGCCGTAGCCTCTGTGGCGCGGTAAAAGGTAGCGCCCTACCAGGTTGCGCTCCTCACGCCCAGGTTGTTATTTTGACGCTCCGCCAAGATTCCAAGGTCTCATTATGCTGAAATTCGTTTGGGGAGCGGGCCTCGTCACCTGTCTTCTGTTCGCAGCTCTCTTCGCTTTCTTCACCTTCATCGGCCTTGTCGATGTGGCTCGCTACTGTCCCGGCCCCCAGTGTCGTGAGCCTTTCGCCATTGCGCTTATCTCTGGGGGCGTCACGGCAGCTGGTCTCGGCATCGCGTGGCTGATCTATCGCTATTTTCGGCCCGAATGACCCTCGCCTGTCCAGTAAGATCAAAGTCCTAAAGCCTGCATATGGCATGACCTTCAGCCCGTGGTAGTATCAAATGATACAAGCTCGGGAGGCGCTTATACCCCACGACGTCAATCAAATGCTGGTCAACGCAATGCGTTGTCTGACCGCTGCGGATGTTCTTGTCGACTCCGCCGAATTTCGGGCTGACCATCTGCCCTTCCTGCTTCCTGTCACCCTGACCATCGGCAATGGGCTGGAGCTGCTGTTCAAGTACAACCTGGTCCGACAGGGCCAATCCCTCGCCCTGCTTCGCGACAGGTACGGCCGCGATATTTTCCGCCTGTGGAAGCAGCCCGAAAACACCGCGATCCGGCTGATGGCCCTTGGGAACTTCGCCCATGCCGTC
>NZ_PZKG01000383.1 GCF_003034985.1 Cereibacter changlensis JA139 | reverse complement strand
GCGCCGAACGTGTCGAGACTGCGCCCGCATGCGGGCTTGCCCTTCGTTCGACTTCGTCGGCTCGACCCGTTCGGCCCGGCTGGCCTGATCGGCGGGCCAACGGAAATCCCGGCCTCGGCCGGGATTGAGCCATGGTCGACGGCAGGGGCTGCGGCAGGCTGCGCTCGCCGCCACCCTCTGTGGCGCGGTGAAAGGTCGCGCCGGATCGGGTTGCACCCGTCCCTCATAGGTTGTTCTTTGACGGCTCCGCCAAGTTTCCAAGGTTTCATTATGATTAAATTCGTTTGGGGAGCGGGCCTCGCTATCTGCCTCCTGTTTGCCGCCCTCTTCGCCCTTTTCACCTTCATCGGCCTAGTCGATGCCTTCCTCTACTGCCCCGGAACCCAATGTGATGAGCCACTTACCATCACCCTCATCTCTGCAGGCGTCACTGCGGCCGGTCTCGGCATAGCGTGGCTGATCTATCGATATTTTCGACCCGAATGATCCGCACCTGTCCAGTACGATCAAAGTGCGAAACTCCGCATATGGCATGACCTTCAACCCGTGGTAGTATCCGGACGTGCGAGTTCGGGAGGCGCTTGTGCCCCATGACGTCAATCAAATGCTGGTCAACGCAACGCGTTGTCTGACCGCTGCGGATGTTCTTGTCGACTCCGCCGAATTTCGGGCTGACCATCTGCCCTTCCTGCTTCCTGTCACCCTGACCATCGGCAATGGGCTGGAGTTGCTGTTCAAGTACAACCTGGTCCGACAGGGCCACTCCCTCGTCCTGCTTCGCGAGAGATACGGCCGCGATGTTTTCCGCCTGTGGAAGCAGCCCGAAAACGCCGCGATCCGGCTGATGGCCCTTGGGAACTTCGCCCATGCCGCC
>NZ_PZKG01000382.1 GCF_003034985.1 Cereibacter changlensis JA139 | reverse complement strand
AGCACCAGCGCCGAACTGTGACTGCTGAGCACCATCAGGGCGCTCGACAGCAGCGACAGTGACCACAGGATCAGGCTGGTCATCGGGTTGCGCATATGCGGCACACCAAGCTGCTGCGCCAAGCGACGGGCGCGGCTGCGGTAGACCAGGCTGTGCAGGTGCAGGCGGTCCGGTTGACCGGGGTTGGTGCCCTCGCGGCTCATCCGGCGGATGATCGAGACCATGGTCTCGACCACCGGATAGGCCAGCGCCAGCAAGCCGATCAGCGGCGACAGCTCCGGGTTGCGGGCCGGCAGCGCCACCGCGATCACCGCCAGCACGAAGCCGGCCGAATAGGCGCCCGCGTCGCCGAGGAAGATGCGGCCGACCGGGAAGTTCATCAGGAAGAATCCGAACAGCGCCGAGATCGCCAGCAGGATGCAGCCCAGCAGGGCGACATCGCCAACCTGCCCCGCCACCACGGCGAAGCCCGACAGCACGATGATCGCGGTGCCGGAGGCAAGGCCGTTCACCCCGTCGATGATGTTCACCGCATTCGCGATGCCGCCGATGGCCACCGCGGTGAACAGCATCGAGAACAGCGGGAAGGAAAGCAGCCAGTCAGCCCCCGGAATGTCAACCGAGTCGATGCGGTAGCCGGTCAGCTCGCAGAACAGGAAGCCGGCGAAGATCGTCGCCAGCAGTCGCCATTTCACGCCGACCCGCTTGGTAACGTCCTCGGCGAGGCCGGAGGCGAAGGCCGGCATGGCGGCGAGGCAGAGGGTCCACCACAGCGACTGCGCCTCGACCGGCAACCAGAAGCCCCCCGTCACCGCGCCGACCAGCAGGGCGACGCCACCGATGCGGGGCGTCGGCGTCAGGTGCAGCTTCTGCACCCCCGCCTG
>NZ_PZKG01000381.1 GCF_003034985.1 Cereibacter changlensis JA139 | reverse complement strand
ACAATGGGACGACAACAAGCCAGAAACATCGCGCCGGACGGCGCTTTCCCGGTCCTTCCGGCCGGGATGCAACGCAGCGACGTGAAGAAGCTTCTGCGCGCCGTGCGCCCCGCGCTGGGGTTCAGGGCGGCGCGGATCGAAGCACTGTGCAACCTTGTGGAGCTGACACGACCGGGTGACTGGATCGACCCGGGCGTTGAGCCGGTCTGCTATATGACGCAGATCGAATGCGCCGGGATCTGCGACAAGACCCCTCGCGCCATGCGAGACGACGAAAACGCTTGGATCAAGGCCGGGCTCGTCAACAAGACGACCGCAGCGAACGGGAGCCGCGGCTGCTTTTGCGACGGGAGACTCAAACAAGGCATCAGCTTCAGCCCGCTCATCGCCATGGTCCCGGCGCTTGTCGCAATGAAAAAGCAGCTCGAGGCCGACCGGACTGAACGCACCTTGATGCGGCGCAAGATCTCCGCCGCGCGCAGGATCTTCAAGGCGGCGCTCTTGCAGCTTGTCACTGTGGCTCCAGAGCATCCCGAGGCGGCGACGCTGATGCAGGAATGGGCGGCCCTCCCGCGGCGCTACGACGGCCTCTCGGCAGCCGAGCTTTCGCACCAGCTCAAAGCTGTGGACGGCCTGACCCATAAAGTGTTGGCGCTGCTCGATTTACAGTCCCAAACTTCCGGTCGAGCGGAAGCCGACTTCCGCCCATATATACAAGATACAAAAGAAGATACTTTCGTAGTCTGTAACGGCTCCTCCGTCGATCTTCGGCCATCCCGCAAGCGGGATGACGGCAAACCTTCGGAGGTCGCCCCTGCCGGGCCGCCCTCTTGCCGAGAAAAAAACGATGGGGCCGGCAGCCGTGGGCACAAGCCCGAATTGCTCGAAAG
>NZ_PZKG01000380.1 GCF_003034985.1 Cereibacter changlensis JA139 | reverse complement strand
TCTTGGTCATGGCATCGAGAGCCCCAAGCGGTTCATCCAGAAGCAGGATGCCCGGTTGCACCGTCAGCGCACGGGCGAAGCCTACCCGCTGCGCCATGCCACCCGAGAGCTGCCGCGGATAGGCGTCTTCGAAGTCGTTCAATCCCACTAGGCGGACGTAATGCCTGGCGCGCACTTGGGCGTCGGCCCGCGAAACGCCGCGCACCTCCAGCCCGAAGGCGACATTGCCCAGCACGGTCAGCCAGGGCAGAAGCCGCGGCTCCTGAAAGATCACCGCCCGCTCACGCCCGACGCCCTCCACCGGCGCCCCGTCAATGCGCACCTCGCCAGCTTCCGGCGCCTCGAGTCCGGCGAGCAGGCGCAACAGCGTCGTCTTCCCCGACCCGCTGGCGCCGACGATGGCAAGGATCTCGCCACCGCTGATGTCGAGATGCAGATCGCGCAGCACGTTCAGGCGCTGGCCGTTCAGTGTGAAGGATTTGGAGAGGCCCCGAACCGTGACCTCTCCGCGGCGGGTGGATGCATCAACGCTCATCGCCAATCCTTCAGTTCGTTGCCGTGTCGCCAGTGACGAGCAGCACATCCTTCGCCTTCGCGACTAGTGGTTCACAGCGATCTTTCTGTCTAAAGAGGTAGGTTCATCCCTAGGCCGGAGGCCGAGCAGCGGCGCGACGCGACGGATCACCTCGGCGGCGACCGGCACCGTCGTCCAGCCGGCGGTGCGGCGGGGCTTGGGGCCGGTGTTCTCGGACGGCTCGTCCAGCGTGGTGATCAGCACGTATCTCGGATCCGAGGCCGGGAAGGTCGCGGCAAAGGTGTTGATCACCTTCTCTCGCCAATAGCCGCCCCCCTGTTTCGGCTTTTCGGCGGTGCCGGTCTTGCCCGCCACTTCA
>NZ_PZKG01000379.1 GCF_003034985.1 Cereibacter changlensis JA139 | reverse complement strand
GCCGATCAGGCCAGCCGGGCCGAATGGGTCGAGCCGACGAAGTCGCCCGAAGGGCAAGCCCGCATGCGGGCGCAGTCTCGACACGTTCGGCCCGTGTGCGCCGGGTTGCCGGGTGCCCCCTCGATCTGCCTCGCCGTCGCCAACTCTGGGAGCCGCCGCCAGATCTGTGCTCTGCCGCGGCCCATCAGGATCAGTCTTTCGTCGGCTGGACCGTCACAGGGAACATCGGGAACGCTCCGCTGTTACTTGCGTGGGCTGGTCAACACATCATCGTGATCCGCCGCGCCACCGCCGATCTGCCAGATCAAGCGAGAAGGATAGCTCTGCCATGACGCCGCGCCATGAACAGAGAGAGGTGTCTCCAGACGTGCGGGCGCTACTGGACGCGGCAAGAGCCGAAGCCGCCGCAAAACGTTCGGCCCGACTGGAGGCTGAGGATTTGCGGAAGGAGACGCTACGGGCCAAGGTGAGAAAGCGCCATATGCACGAGAAGGTCCACAGTGTCGTGCTGATCGCGATAATCGCGGTGCTTTGGGGCGTTGCGGTGCTGGCCTGCTGCCGTGGCGATTTTCTGCCGCGCCTTTGACGCTTGGCGCGACCACGCCAAGCCCTTCAGCCCATAGGTCTCGAGATACTTGCGTCCCGGGTTGCGAGCAGGCGCATGACCAGCTCGCAACCGGAAGCCGGGCGCGGGCTAGTCCCCGTCGTAGTAGCCTGGCCGGCTCGCCAGCGCCTCGGCGATGAAGATCTCGGCCAGCAGGGGAAATTTCCGCTCCAGCCGGCGGCGCAGGTTCGTCCTGCGCACGCGGCCCTTGGCGGCTTTGCTCCAGCGCCGGATCGGCTTCTGTGTGACCAGCTCCCAACAGATCACGTATCCCGCGCCGGCCACCCATTGCGCCATC
>NZ_PZKG01000378.1 GCF_003034985.1 Cereibacter changlensis JA139 | reverse complement strand
GCTGCCGGTTTCGTGGACAGCGGGTTAAGCTAGCATAGCGCGAGCTTCGAACTCCATCGGGCTGATGTAGCCTAGTTTCGAATGCCGCCTGCGCGGGTTGTAGAAGCGCTCGATGTAATCGAAGACATCGGCACGCGCTTCGTTGCGGGTCCGGTAGACTTTGCTGGCCGTCCGTTCTGTCTTCAGCGTTGAGAAGAAGCTCTCCATTGCGGAATTATCCCAGACGTTTCCCGCACGGCTCATCGAGCAGGAGATCCCATTGTCGGCCAGAAGCCGCTGGAACTGCTCGCTTGTGTATTGCGATCCTTGGTCCGAATGATGAAGCAGCGCGTCGGCTTTGCCACGTCGCCAGACCGCCATCATCAGTGCGTCCATGACCAATGAGGCATCCCGATCAGCTTTCATGGACCAGCCCACTGCGCGCCGCGAAAACAGGTCCAGCACGACAGCGACGTAAAGCCAGCCCTCAGCGGTCCAGATGTAGGTGAAATCGGCCAGCCACTTCTGGTTTGGCCGGTCAGCCTCGAAGTCGCGGTCCAGAATGTTGTCGGCGATGACAGACCGTTCCCCATCGTCCTTGGGCTTCCCACGGCGCCTGGGCCGCGCCCGTAAGGCATTGAGCCGCATCAGTCGTTCGATCCGGTGAAGCCCGCAGGCCAGCCCTTCTTCCAAGACATCACGCCAGACGCGGCGCGCGCCATAGGTCCGGTCGCTGGCCTTGAAGCTCGTCTCGATCGCCGTGACGAGCTTGACGTCATAGCTCTCGCGGGCGCTGGTCGGGCGGTTGAGCCAGGCGTGGAAGCCGGACCGCGAGACCTCCAGCACGTCGCACAGCCAGCTGACGGGCCAGATGTGGCGGTGTTTGGCGATGAAGGCGAACCTCATGTCGCCTCGCGCGCGAAAAAAGCGGCGG
>NZ_PZKG01000377.1 GCF_003034985.1 Cereibacter changlensis JA139 | reverse complement strand
CACCTTCCGCGAGATCGGCGGCGCAATCCGCAAGGTCGGCACCGTCCCGGTTGGCGCAATCCTCCGTCTGCCCGCCGGAACCAAGATCCGCGTCGAGGCGTGGATACCGCGCGACTACGCCACCCGTCAGGGTGGCGTCTACACAACCAAGCGGATCGCCGGCGGCCACATGGCGCAGGTGCGCCGCTTGTCCGACAATCTCGTGTTCAGCATCTCCGACGTGTTCCTCGTGAACGCGCCCGAGGCATAGGAGCCGCCCCATGTGCCGTGCAAGTTTCACCCTCACCGTGACCACCGCGACGGATCAGGCCCCCTCCCCCGATCTGTGGTCCCCGATCCTCGCGAACCTGAAGACCATCAGCCAGTACCGCCACTGGACCGATCTGGCCGATGGTCGCGCCGCCATCGCCAACGTCTGCTGGTCGGACGCGGAACAGGATCTGGCCGCGGTGTCGGCCAGCTTCGCCGGGCTGCGGTTTTCCGTCCATGTGCAGGATCGCTTCGGGCGGGAGCATGTCATCGACGCCCTCGACGGCTACACCGATCTGCGACCCGGCAAGGTCATATTCCCGCCGATCACGCTCTGGCACACCGGCGGCGTCACGGGCGCCGGTCGTGGCGAGCCGACGACCGGCCTCACTGTCTGGTCGATCTTCATCGAGACCGAGGATGGCGCGGCAAGCCACCTCGCCCTCACCGCAGAAGACGCAGGCAAGATAGCCTGCGCCGCGGTCGAGCCGATCTGGCATCGACTCCACCGAGGCGAACCCATGCCCGACGATTGGCGCGAAGCTCTCAAGCGCATGCAGGATCAGGGCTGCATCGACAGCGTGACCGTCTCGGAGCATGTCCTGCAGCTGCCCGGGCAAGTTCAGATCAGCCGGAGCGCCCCGTGACGGGTCAACCAGCAACCCGGCTCATCC
>NZ_PZKG01000376.1 GCF_003034985.1 Cereibacter changlensis JA139 | reverse complement strand
AACCGCCTCGTCCGACAAACGGTAAGCGTGCTGGAGATAAAGCAGCCCTGCGACCAGCCGCGGCTCTGTCGCGGGCCGACCCTTGCCAGACGGGAAGAACCCCGCCCATTCCCGCTCGAACACGTCCCAGTCGATCATCGCCGCCAGCTTCACCAGCTCGTGCCGCGGATCGATCATGTCAACAAGCCGCGGACGCAGCAGATCATCCTGTTCTTCAGCGCGCGGGCGATGCTTCATGGGCAGAACCGAAATTGCAGGGTTTCGCCGCAAATCATACAAAACCCTGCAGGCCATGGCGAGAAAAACCACAGCGTTTCATCGCAAAATCAATGGTATGGGGGTTGTTCAGGGCGGACTTCATAGACGTCGCCTGCATCAGGCTCTGGCTCCGCCATTTGTCAACATGACCTAACTATTGTGCGCCCTCTTCGAAAGATCTAGGAAACGTCTTCTGTGATAACAAACAGAAGATCTTCGCTGCTAGGACTGGAGGGATCTGCATTTCCTCCATGGGTAATGTGCCGTCCGTCTGCTCGTCGTAGCGCCCGGGTCAAACAGGCCCGCGCCGAGCAGCACGGTGACAATCCGTGCCCGCGATGCTTCGCAAGTGGCCAGTACCCTCAGCGCTTGGTCCTGCCGAGAGCTCGCGGCTCGCCAGTCCCGCCCATGCCGAGGATAGCCTGCGCGCGATGCAGCCGCAGTGCCTAGCGGGGGACAGTTGATCTGCATCAGTGGTGGCGTGGCCGGTGTGTCTCCACATCTGTCTCGCAGGAGGGGCTTGGAGCGGAGCGGCTCGGGCGGCGACAACGATGCCGAACCCGAAGGCATGTCGAGGCGGGTCGGTAGGACGGGGCAACTAGCGGAGCAAGAGCAGGAGACGGCAGGCGACCGGAGCGCCGCAATGCCCCAGCAACTCTTCGTGACAA
>NZ_PZKG01000375.1 GCF_003034985.1 Cereibacter changlensis JA139 | reverse complement strand
GTGATCTCCACCTCGCGGCCCTCGCTGTCCCAGCCGTCGATCTCGTAGCAACCATCGTCGACGTGCAGCCGCCCGATGCGCCAGCCCTGCGCGGCGGCTATCGTCTCGACCATCGCTCGCGGCTGCCAATCCGCCATCGGCGCGACGCAGTCCGCCCCGGCCCAGGCTGCCGATGCCAGTGTCGCTGCAAGAAGTGCGTTCGTCGCCATCACCCTCATCTGCATCTCCGCTTCTCGCCCCAGATCTGCACGCGCAGTCTTACAGCGACCTGACAGCGCACCCGCATCTGTGTCAGTGCGCCGTCAGCCAGATCGACGATGATCAGCTCCAGGAGAGGAGACGGATCATGCGCATCCTGCTGGTCGAGGACGACGAGGTGCTCGGCAATGCCGTCTGCGATCATGTCGCCGACGATGGCCACAAACTTGACCGGGCGCGCAGGTTGAGCGAAGCCGCCGATGCCCTGGCCGTCGTGGCCTATGACCTCGTTCTGCTTGATCTGATGCTTCCTGACGGGCTCGGCACCCCTTTTTTGCGGCGGCTGCGTCAACAGGGGAATACGACGCCGGTGATCATCCTGACTGCGCTTGACCAGATCACCGAACGGATCGACGGCTTGAACGCGGGAGCCGACGATTATCTGGTGAAGCCCTTCGATCTTGTCGAACTGTCAGCGCGCATCGGCGCGGTCGCGCGGCGATATACCGGCAATCCCAACCCGCTGATCCGGGTCGGGTCTTTCGATGTGGATCTGTCGGCGCGCACAGTCCGGTGCGCCGGAAAGGAAATCGCGCTGACCGCTCGGGAATGGGTCCTATTCGAGGCATTCCTCGGACGACCGAACCAGCTGATGTCGAGGGCACAGCTTGAAGAGCATCTCTGGTCGTTCGACGGCGGCGCAGAGAGCAACGCGATCGAGGTCTATGTCAGCCGCC
>NZ_PZKG01000374.1 GCF_003034985.1 Cereibacter changlensis JA139 | reverse complement strand
GTAGCCGCCGCCCTTGGTCAGGGCCTCGACGAAGACCGCATCGGCAATGCCGCTTTTGCGGGCGCAGGCGGCGGCCTCGCTCAGCAGCGTGGCGCAGCCGATCGACACGTAGTTGTGCAGCAGCTTCAGCGTGTGGCCGGCGCCGACTTCGCCGGCATGGAAGATGGTTTCGGAGAAGCTCTGCAGCAGCGGTCGCATCCGTTCGAGCAGCGCCGGCTCGGCTCCGACCAGCAGGTTCAGCCGGCCCTGCTCGGCCTCCACCGGGGTGCGGGTCATCGCCGCGTCCATGAACAGCCCGCCGGCCTCCTGCGTCAGCCGGGCCAGCCGCGCGGTCGAGCTGGGGATCGCGGTGGAGCAGTCGACGATCACCGTCCCCGGGCGGATGCGGGCGAGGAGGCCGTCGTCGCCCAGCAGGATCGCCTCGACCTGCGGCGAGCCGGAGACGCAGAGGATCACCACCTCGCTGTCTGCCGCCAGCTCGGCGAGGTCGGCGACCCGCCGCGCGCCGAGCGCCAGCAGGTCGTCGACCGGCTGGTTGCCGGGATGGTCGAGGAAGCCGAGCGCCCAGCCCTTGGACGCGAGGTTCCGCGCGATGCCGTGCCCCATCAGCCCCACGCCGACCATTCCCACCTTCATCTTGTCCATCCGTCCCCCGCCTTTCTGCCGACGCCTGCCGTGCCGGCGCGCCTTCCGGCGCCAGCTTGGCCGCTGCGGCGGCCCGCCACAAGCCGCGGCGCCGGCTCCGGCGCGATTTCCTTTGCCCACAGGACCAGCCATGACCATTGACGACCTAACCCGCCTCGACAGCACCCGTATCTTCGTCAACGGCGCCTGGGTCGCCCCCTCGGGCGGGGAGGCGCTGCCGGTCGAGGATCCCTCCACCGGCCGGATCATCGGCCGCATCGGCCGCGGCGGCCTGGCCGATGTCGACGCCGCGGTGGAGGCCGCCGCCGCC
>NZ_PZKG01000373.1 GCF_003034985.1 Cereibacter changlensis JA139 | reverse complement strand
TGGCATGGCCCGCGCTCACCCCTGACCTGCGGCTTGCTCTCAAGGGCCAGCGGGGGGACGGAGCGGACAGTCAGGCTCGGCGCTTTTCCAAACGTATGTCCCCATTTCCAATATCCTGTTCGTTGGACCAACCGAGGCGGCGATAGAATTGCGCGGCGCGCGTTGTGCTGCCAGTTTCAAGCCAACATACAGCGTGCCGGGTGAAAAGCTCTCTCTCTGCGGCTTCCACGATCCTCCGGCCGACGCCTCGCCCTTCATGAGAAGGAAGCACGAAAGCCGCGAACAGCGATCCTTCCTCGGCGTCGATCATTGAGAAACCGATCACTTCGCTGTCTTCGACCGCAACCCAGGCACAAGGCCCGTTCTCGATCATGGCAGTGATTGAGTCTTCGGTAATCCCCATGCTCTTCAGCTCGGCCGCCGACAGAACATTCTCTTTCACCGAAGTCCGAACATGGAAAATGCCCGCGACATCGGTTGTTTCGGCTGCTCTGATCTGAATGCTCATGAGGTTTCTCCTTTCTGCCCATATGACACCGTTCGTTGACCTAAGTAAGGTGAACGGCCGCAATGGGCTACTCGCGGTCGTTGCCAGCCCTAAGCACTGGCGGCAGATAGGCGGATGGAGCTGGGCGCCCCCCGGCCGAGGGCCGGGGCCGCGCTCTAGTTCCGTCCAGCAGGGCTGGCCGGAACCGGAGCCAGGACATCAGCCCCTCCCTGCGCGGCGGGCGTCCTGACTGTCTCGGAGAGCCAGCCATGACGCAGCCGGGCATGGTCGGGTCCGACGCCCCGTCTCCGCCCTGCGGGTGACGATCACTGGCGCAGAAGATCCGATGGAGATCCCGACATGTGTCGGGATCGAGCAGGTCAGTAGCCAGGTCAGGGGATCGACGCGGGCTTTGGCCCGCGCTCACCCCCGCCCTGCGGTTTTTCCTGTTTGTCAGATCCGCCCAACATCCCTGATCGGGCCGGTCAATT
>NZ_PZKG01000372.1 GCF_003034985.1 Cereibacter changlensis JA139 | reverse complement strand
GAGCAATCAATTTATTAAGGGGTGCAGGCTAATGTTGGCAATCGCGCTATTTATATTAGGGCTTTTCGTTGGGATCAAATTCGGACGGAGATATCAAGATTTTCAGGACCTCATGCTTGCGCGGCGTGTCGCCAAGATCGTAGATCAGCGCGACCGTTTTGCGAAAGAACAGCAGGAATATGAGAAATGGGAACGGCAGGACGAGCGGATCAGGAAGGCCAACGACAACTTGAGAGAGGAGCTCAACTCATGATCGAAGCATTTTGCGGGTTACCAGGAGCCGGGAAGACATATCTCATGACCAGGCTTGCCGTGAAAAAAATGAAAAAGGGGCATCGAGTCTATGCAAATTTTCCTCTTAAGGGTGCAATTCGGTACACCCAAATCGAAGAACTCTTTGAGATCAAACGCCAACCAGGAGAAAAGCGTTCCCCTGTCATCCTCATTGATGAGGCTGGACTTATTGCCCCTGCCGGAGCGTGGAAAGCCATACCTTTCGACGTCATGGCCCATTGGCGGCAACATCGACATGCGGGCGTAAATATTTGGTATACAGCACAAGACTTGCGCGACGTGGCCGTTCCTCTGCGGCGCGTCACGCAATTTGTAAATTACGTAAGTAAGTTCGGCCCTATCATCAAGTGGCGAACGATCAACCCGACCAACAAGGGTAAATACGGATCAGGCTTCACATGGTTCGATAAATCCGTTGCGGAACAATATGACTCTTTCGCGGAAAACGTAGAACGTCAGAATTACTTGAAGGGAGTGTAATTCATGCTAGATAAAATTTTTCATGTGGTCGATGGTGTCACTCAGCTGAACGAGAAATCACTCCTGGAGAATACCGAAGCCAAGTTTACAGAATTGGTGGCCCTGCAGATCGGCGAGGCCCCGTCAAAAATTTACGGATGTCCGGTAGCAGACGGGAAGCATTTATGTTTTTCNCCTTGCAGGGACATTGACTATAGTTTCGCTTACGACAGAAAACAATTG
>NZ_PZKG01000371.1 GCF_003034985.1 Cereibacter changlensis JA139 | reverse complement strand
AGATCGAACTGGGAGGGTGGTCCACTGGGGAAAGAGCGCCTATACTGTTGCGAATGCTTCTCAACTGTGGTGCTCAGGCACCTCTGTCAATCCCTCGCCCGCTTCCCTGGTTAGATTTGTCGACGCCGGCGTCAGCTGACCTTTGGCGTATGCCCGCCCGCGCCTGTCCCTGAAGAGGGGCTGATCGTTCAGACGGTGAGTCCCTGAATGGGCGTTGATGATGTGACCGTCCTCCTCTGTGGATTGTCTCAGACCTACCTTGGCACATCGATGCCGTCGGGGGGCGGTCACATCATCAACGCCCGTTGTCAGGCAAAGGTCGATCTATCCGCGGAAGAAGGGCTGGACGATCTCATATCGGCGCTGGCTGCGGTCAGCCGTTGTCCAGGAAATATTCGGGTTTGTTTTTCCGCGCGGAAGGTGCTCGATGTGCTTCGTTCTTTTCTTCGTCATGGTTGCGTTCAGAAAATGGTTCGGCGAAGCGCAGTGCGCTTCAGATCAGGGACAGGTCAATCCTCCGGGTCCCGCGCTTCTGCTGTGACTATAAGCCAAACCGGTCGTGTCCATAGTTGGCCAAAAGGTGAGGCGCCGATTGATCTCTGGCGTCGATCAACATGGCTTTTCATCCATGTAAGCGAGAGATCTTTTGGCTTGCCCTTGTTGCCAAGGTGCCGGCCGGCGACCAGCATGTTCCGCGAACCTATAGGCCGAACGCAGTTCAATAACGGAGCTGCGTCATCTTGCAAACATGACCGAAGGCATCGATAACCTTCTCCAACATGAGATCGCAACACACTTTCTGGCGCTGGTTCGTCCGCGCATTCGGTCCCGCCGTGGCTGCCGTCTCCTTCAGCGAAGCCGCGCGGGCTGGGCTGGGCGCTCTGCTTGCTTTAGCCGTTCTTGGTTTTCTGGTGCTTGGCCCGACCGTCGACCCTCGGCTTGGTCTCTATCTGATCGCACCCTTCGGGGCGACGGCAGTGCTTCTTTTTGCTGTTCCAAAC
>NZ_PZKG01000370.1 GCF_003034985.1 Cereibacter changlensis JA139 | reverse complement strand
CTGACCATCGCCAACGATGCGCCCGGCTACGTGCTGGCCCCGGAGGAAGTCTCCGGCGAGTTCATCCGCAACCTCGTCGAGTTCTCGCCGATCCGCTCCGTCGCTGACGTGCGCTCGACCAGCTCGCACACCATCCTGCTGCCGAAGCGCACGGGCGTCACGAATGCGCTCTGGGTCGGCGAGACCACCGCCCGCACCGGCTCTGAGCCCACCTTCGGACAGGCGGAGATCGCGGTGAAGGAGATCGGAACCTTCGTCGATCTGTCGCTGCGGATGCTGGAAGACAGCGCCAACGTCGAAGCCGAGGTTCGTCTCGCGCTGGCCGAAGACTTTGGTGCGAAGGAAGCCAGCGCCTTCGTCAACGGCGATGGTGTTTTGCAGCCGCAGGGCTTCATGACCGCAGCCGGGATCGCCGAGACGGTCAACGGCCATGCCGCCAACGTGTCGGCGGATGCGCTGATCAAGATGTTCTACGCCATGCCCGCCACCTACCGGAACCGGGGTGCCTGGGCGATGAATGGCACCACGCTGGGCGTCCTGCGCACCCTGAAGGATGGCGATGGCCGCTTCCTCTGGCAGCCCGCCTATCAGGCAGGCCAGCCCGAGACCATTCTGGGCCGTCCCGTGGTCGAGGTGCTGGACATGCCGAACATCGCCGCCGGGACTTTCCCTGTCGTTTTCGGTGACTTCAAGGCCGGGTATCGCATCTATGACCGCGTCGAGCTGGACATTCTGCCCGACCTGCTGACGCAGCGCACAAACGGCCTCGCCCGCTTCCATGCCCGGCGTCGCGTCGGCGGTGGCGTGGTCCGCACGGACGTGTTCCGCAAGCTGAAGATGGCGGCCTGATCCATGCGCCTGCTGCCCGCAGAGACCGAGTTCGAGCTGTCGCACGGTGGAAACACCGTGCGGCTGCGCGCCTCGCTGCGGGCTGCCCTACACCTCGAACGCCTGCACGACGGCTTCGGCCCGCTGTTCCGGCGGATCGACACCTTCGACACGA
>NZ_PZKG01000369.1 GCF_003034985.1 Cereibacter changlensis JA139 | reverse complement strand
AGCATCCGTTCCGCGCGGCCCAGCAAGGGAGATGCCCTGGCGACGAGCCCGGCGAAGTCCCCCCGCGCAACCGACCGGCTTGCGATGAAGCGAGGAAGCCATGGCGACTGTCCAAGCATCATCTGCGCTGACAGATAGACCAGTGGCAGACCCAGGATGCCGGAGGTTCCGGGTGGCATCGGCAATACGTTGGGGAGTGCGAACAGCAGAAGAAGCGCGCCGAAGGCCCGTGCATCCATGACCTTCACCAAGTCGGACACGGAGACACGGTCGCGGTTCGTATCTGCCGCCACCTCCTCCAGCATTCGTGACAGGCGCTTTCGGGGCGGCCTTGCCCGCGGTTCTGGGCCCGAGAGGCCGGACGGGGCTGCGCCCTCAGGATCGTGCAGGGGAGGCGGTGAGCTCTGCATTCGGTCCTGCGGATTGAGTGTGATGCCGGCGCTGAGAATGAAGGCGCCGGCCCCAAGAATAAGACTTTTGAGCCGTTACATTTCCGCGTCGTCCCAGCCCGCGTCCTCGGCAATATCGTCCCCGGCATCCGCTGGCGGCTCCGCCGCCTCCGCTGCCCCGCCGCCGAACAAGCCGCCGAGTGCATTGCCAAGCATCAGGCCGCCGGCGACGCCCATTGCGGTTTGCGCCGCTCCCGCCAGAAAACCGCCGCCGGCGCGAGGTTGCGCACCACGGGTGTCGCCGGATGCCGATCGCTGCCAGGGGCTGGAACCTGAGCCAGACTGCCCGTGGGTTGAGAACGGGCTGGCGCTGCGCGAGTTGCGCGCTGCTGCAAGCTCCGTCTCCAGCGCAGCAATACGGGACTGGGCTTCCTGCAGAGCCCCCTCCTGCACGACGATGGTCTGCGCCATGTAATAGGGCGCGCCGGGCTGGCGCGTGATCGCGTCTCGGATGAACGCCTCGGCCTGCGGATCGCGTGCCGCGGCCTGCTGCTCCACGCTGCGAAGCTTGCTGAACAGACCCTCAATCGCCTGCTTGTCATTCTGGTCCATTGTCATG
>NZ_PZKG01000368.1 GCF_003034985.1 Cereibacter changlensis JA139 | reverse complement strand
GCGCCCAATCTGAGCATCACCATCATAATACAAATAAAGAATCTATTGTCTTTGAACCTGCCTTGGAAGAAGGCGGAGCGGCAGCTGGCTCGCATGAGCCTGAGGTCGGGGTTGATGTGCCGGATACGAAGCCTGCACCACGGATTCCGCTCCACTTGGTAATTGCGGGGTGTCCGTCACTGAAGACCTTCTACCAAGGCAATATTCGACACTGGCACCAGCTCTTCGACGCGGCCTGTCATGTACGGCCAGCCATGGGGATCAGTTCATCTGCTTGGGAGGAGGCGCAGCGCTTCATGGGACCAGAGCAGGCATCAATAGTCGTTGTCGCCATGCTGGAACGTTTTGCAGAGATCAGATCGCCCGGTGGATATTTACGGGCGCTCACATCCAAAGCCGCTGCAGGCGAGTTCTCGTGCGGGCAAATGGTCATGGCGTTGGTCAGCCAACGAGGTGCAGGCAAATGTTCACATCTGTGAACATCATGATGGAGAGCCACTCCTTTGTGAGTTCACAGCTGTGAACTCTTCCTGCTCGCGGATGAAACCTCGAGATAAGGAAGGTGATGGGGACGTGGGATCGGAAAAGTGGCTTTTGGCATGTAAAGAAGACCAAGATCAAACTCGCCCAACGAATCACCTCCTGCCATTCGCAGGCACTTCATATGAAAGTTGTCCGAAAGCTGGAACTCCCCAGCTCAAGCCTGAACAAGGCGTGAATTTGAGAACCCGCTCTTGCAGCTCGGGGGCCGCTACGGAACCCTTCCCCCGCGAGCGCCGTTCTGGCAATGTTCCGCATCACCCCCGCCGCGATTCCGGACCGCCGCCATGTGCAACCTCTACGCCCAAACCAAGAGCCAGGACGCGATGCGGCGGGTCTTCGACGGGCTGCTGGAGCCTGAGGAGGTGCTCGACGACCAACTGGGCAACCTCGCGCCGATGCCGGGGATCTTCCCCGATTACGCCGCGCCGATCCTGCGGGCCGGGCCCGGCGGCTTTCAGCTGGCACGGGCACGTT
>NZ_PZKG01000367.1 GCF_003034985.1 Cereibacter changlensis JA139 | reverse complement strand
CGGCGCCGGCGGCGGTGATGCGGGCGCGGGCTTCGGCGTCAAGCTCGGCCTCGTCGATCAGCCGGGCGACCAGCTGCGCCTCCTCCGTCAGACTGCCGGTTTCGATCATGGACCAGGACGCGGCGCGGCTGTCGGGGGGCATGGTGTCACTCTCCTGTTTTGTCTATCATACAGGGGAACGAAAAGCCGTTTGTCCCGATTGCGCTGGTTCTGCGGGCGGAACGGCTGAAGAGAGAGGGTTTGACGGGCCATATGGATCAGGATCTCGACAAGTTCGACCGCGCCATCCTGCGGGTGCTGGAAACCCAAGGCCGGATCAGCGCGACCGAGCTGGCGCGGCGCATCGGTCTGTCGAAATCCCCGACCCAGGCGCGGATGAAACGGCTGGAGGAGGCCGGGGTCATCACCGGCTATGGCGCGCGGCTCGACCCGATCCGGATGGGGCAGGCGCATGTGGCTTTCGTCGAGGTGAAGCTGTCGGACACGCGCGAGGCCGCGCTGCAGGCCTTCAACCGCGCGGTGCAGACGATCCCCGAAGTGGAGCAATGCCACATGATCGCCAGCCGCTTCGACTACTTGCTGAAGGTGCGCACCTCCGACATCCAGGACTACCGCCGGGTGCTGGGCGAAAAACTCTCCGCCCTGCCCCATGTCGCCTCCACTTCGACCCATGTGGCGATGGAGAGCGTGAAGGAAACCCCGTCCTGAGCCGTCAGAAGAACAGCGCGTTCAGCGCGAGGGTGATGGCGCCGATCGGCTGACCGGTATCCGGATCGGTGATGGTCTGCGACACCTGCCCGACCAGGGTATGGGTCGACTCGTCGTATTCCGGCGGGCTGACCAGCGTCTTGCCGGCTCCCAGCCCGTAGGTGAGCAGGAACTTGTCCTCATCGCCCTGCCAGTAATCCGAGGTGACGTCGCTGGCGGCGACGTTCAGCCCGCGGGCATCCATCACGAAGACTTCGACCAAGCGTCCTTCGGAGGACGCGACCTGCTCCGCCAAGAAGACCGACAGCGGC
>NZ_PZKG01000366.1 GCF_003034985.1 Cereibacter changlensis JA139 | reverse complement strand
CCCATGAGGCGCTGGTGCGCGGCATGGGCGGGAACTCCGCGGCCAGCGTGCTGGCGCAGATGACCGACGACAACCGCTATGCCTTCGACCAGCAGTGCCGGGTCAAGGCCATCGGGCTGGCGGCGGAGCTCGGGCTTGGCTCAACCCTCGCGAAGCTGTCGATCAACTTCATGCCCAACGCTGTCTACGAGCCGCGCGCCTGCATCCGCCAGACGCTGGCCGCGGCGGAGCGTATCGGCCTGCCGCCCGACCGGATCATCTTCGAATTCACCGAGGACGAGCGGCTGGACGCCCAGCACCTGCTGGGCATCCTCAGGGCCTACCGCGAGATCGGCTTCCTCACCGCGGTCGACGATTTCGGCGCGGGCTACGCCGGGCTGGAGCTGCTGACCCGGTTCAAGCCCGACATCGCGAAGCTGGACATGCAGCTGATCCGCGGCATCGACCGCGACCCGGTGCGGCGCGACATCGTCGGCCATCTGGTGCGCATGATGGAGGATCTCGGCGTGACGTTGATCTGCGAGGGGGTCGAGACGTTGGACGAATACCGCGCGCTGCGCGATCTCGGCGTGACGCTGATGCAGGGCTACCTGCTGGCCCGCCCGGCCTTCGAAGCCTTGGCCGAGCCTGTCCTCCCAGTCTGAGCCGCCCCGACTACAGCCGGGGCGGCGCGTCGCTCACTCCCCCGCGACGCGGATCACCAGCTTGCCGAAGTTGCGGCCCTCCAAGAGCCCGCGGAAAGCCTCTGGCGCGTTCTCCAGCCCGTCGACGATATCCTCGCAGTAGCGCAGCTGCCCGGAGGCGATCCAGCCCGCGGCCTCTTCCAGAAAGGCCGGGCGCTGGTCGGCGAATTCGGTCTGGATGAAGCCGCGGATCGTCAGGCTGCGGGTCAGCACCTGGCGCATCAGGCTGGGGAGCCGGTCGGGGCCGGCGGGCGGCGCATCACCCAGATTGTACTGCGCGATCAGCCCGCAGACCGGCACCCGGGCATAGGTGTTCAGCAGCGGGAAGACCGCCTCCCAGACCTTGCC
>NZ_PZKG01000365.1 GCF_003034985.1 Cereibacter changlensis JA139 | reverse complement strand
GCTCGGCTTGGCTGGTATCGCCGTCTTCTATCTGATGGTCTATCGTCGGGTGGCCTTGCTCGGCCCGCTGTTCGACCGGCGACCGACCGTCGCAGCCAGCGGCTTTTAGACAAGCAGCCGGGCCAAGGGCTGCGGTGGTCCTTACACGGATGCGCAGCGGCTATGGCGGCACCCTGCTGCAGAAAGATTGGCGCGAGACCAGCAACCTGATCGCAAAAGCACCATCCTCCGCGCCACCGTCATAATCCGTGATCTTCTCACAACAACAAAGAAAAACACTGAGGGCAATCTCCAAACTGCTTGCGAAGATTTCTTCCGAGTGCGTTTCTCTTGACGAGAACACTACAACCTATGCGGGACGAGTCTGCATTAGGTCGTGTGCGCCATAAGGTCCTGTCGGTTTGCCAAGGATTGGTTCGCTCTCGAGATACACAGAAAGCTCCCTGTCCGAAGCAGGAAGCGAATGTCGAAATAGGTCAACCGTTAGCCGAGTCAACAACCACTCACTATGCTGTGGAGCTGCCTCTCGAATAACCGATCCCATGAAAGCCAAGGCCACACTACCTGGGTTCACTGAAACAGTTACGATCCTTTTCATAGGAGACCACCATGTCCAAAACCCTGCCGCGCGTCTTGGCTACAACCGCCCTGTGCCTTGCCTTCGGCCAGACCGCCGCGACTGCCCAGACCATGACGGGCGAAGACTTCGTCTCGCTGATGGACGGCCTGAATTCCGCAGTCGAGCCGCCGAAATACCTGTCGATGCAGGGCGTCCCCAGCGCGCGGGTTGCGCCCGGCGGCACCGTCTTCCTGTCCATCTCGGGAGCCGACAAGCGGTCGCAGACCAATGAGGACATCGACGGCTCATTGGCCGTCGGCGCCGCATTCGGCAATGCCGAACAGGGCATCGGCGGGCAGGTCCATGCGAGCATCACCTCGGCCAATCCGGACGACTTCGGCGACTCGGGCTACCTCGGCGCCAAGTTCGGCGGACGGGTTCTGCACGACTGGGGCCAGAACTACCTCGCCCTCTCCATCTCGAATCT
>NZ_PZKG01000364.1 GCF_003034985.1 Cereibacter changlensis JA139 | reverse complement strand
GACCGGCTACGCGAAGAGGCGGGCGGTCTCCCGGAAACCCAAAAGGAAATCTTCAACCTGACCCGCAATCTGGAGGTAGCCCAGCAGGTCTACCTTCAGCTGCTGAACCGTGTGCAGGAGTTGCAGGTGCTGCGCGCCTCCAGCATCGGCTCCGTGCGGATCATCGACACGGCACAGGCCAGCCCAAGTCCGATTGCTCCTCGCAAGGGCAGGACGCTGGCGCTCGCCGCCATACTCGGTCTCGTCGGAGGCGCCGGCCTAGTTCTGCTGCGTCACATGACCCGCAGGGGCGTGAAAGGCGCTGAAGAGCTGGAGAAACTTGGCCTACCCGTATTTGCGACGGTAAACTTTTCTGCACATGCCGCCGACCATCGACGTCTACGCGGTATGCTGCCCATCATGGCGGTCACTGAGCCCAATGATCTTGTCGTCGAAGCCCTCCGCTCGCTGCGCACGTCTCTGCACTTCGGAATGCTGGACGCGAAGACCAACAGCGTGATGCTTACCTCGGCAGCTCCGGCTGCAGGTAAGAGCTTCAACGCCGTTAACCTTGCTGTCGTGACAGCGCAGGCCGGCCAACGGGTCTGCCTGATCGATGGAGATATGCGCCGCGGCTATCTGCGGCGCTACTTCGGGGTGGAGCGCAACGCGCCCGGCTTCGCCGAGGTTCTTGCGGAGGAAATGTCGGCCGAACAGGTGTTGACGCCCGGACCTGTCGATGGGCTTTCGGTGATCACCTCGGGGCGTTTCCCGCCCAACCCGTCTGAGTTGCTGATGCGCGCCAGCTTCCCGGAACTGCTGGAAAAACTCAACAGCCGGTTTGATCTCATCATCATCGACAGCCCTCCGGCTCTTGCTGTCACCGACCCTGTGATTATGAGCCGTTCTGTGGGCGCAACGATCATGGTGGTCAGGCATCTGGAAACGGCGCTTCCAGAAGTCGAGGCGGTCCGCCGCGTCTTCGAGACCTCGGGCAGCAAGCTCGCAGGCGCCATTCTGAACGGCTATCGTGACATGGGTCGCGCTTACGGCTCTGCATACTACTACAACTACCGTTACACGTAT
>NZ_PZKG01000363.1 GCF_003034985.1 Cereibacter changlensis JA139 | reverse complement strand
GGGAACGACCTGATCGGTATAGGTTCAGAGTGGCGCTGTCTGAAACTGGAAGGAGATGCGTCCAAGTTCGTGGCGCTGAGGCAAGTCGTGCCGTTCGTAATGCCGATGCTCATCGGTGCAGCGATCAGTTTGGTTATTGCGCTTGTCTTGGCACATCGTTTCGTGCGCCCAATCCAGCGCCTTGGCGACAGCTTGACCGCCTTGTCACAGGGCGATCTCACTCGGCGCATCGGTCAAGCGCTGGTTCGTTCAGAACCCGCAATTGCCGATGTCGGCAGAGCGTTTGATTTGGCGGCAAGCACACTGCAAGAACTGACCGAAAGCCGATCGCGCCTATTTCACGATATTTCGCACGAAATCCGCTCGCCTTTGGCCCGCCTTCAGGTTGAGATCGCATTGCTTCGCCAGAACCCGGCACGGCTCGAGGCAATGCTGCCCCGAATGGACGCTGATATCGCGCGCACAGATCATCTTGTCGGAGAGATACTCATGCTGGCGCGGCTGGAGCGAGGCGGGGCATTCGCAATTAAACCAGTCGCTATCGATCTGATTGACCTGCTTGACCCCATTCTCCGCGACTTCGATCTTGAGGGGCAGGCGCGTGGCGTCCGCCTTTTATACACGGGGCCGGACCGCCAAGAGCTCATATGCGATCCGGAACTGCTACATCGCGCATTTGATAACATAATTCGCAACGCTCTCAGATATTCACCTGACGACGGAACGGTGGATTTCCTAGTTACCCAGAGGGCCGGCCGCGTCGATTTTGCGATCAGCGATATTGGGCCGGGAATTGATCCGGCACAGATCTCGAATATATTCCAGGCCTTTGTTCGTGACGATGTGGGGGGCGGTGCAGGCCTCGGCCTAGCCATTGCGGAAAACGCTGTGAGGTTGCATGGTGGCAAGATATGGGCAAATAACAGGGTCGGCGGTGGCCTAACTATAAATTGCTCATTACCACTTGCTCCACACACCAATAGCAATGGCATCGTATATTCAAAACCTTGGCTAGGATGCCGACCCGTAATGATAGATTCGCCTCCTTGTGCTACATGTGTGAACAGGAACCAT
>NZ_PZKG01000362.1 GCF_003034985.1 Cereibacter changlensis JA139 | reverse complement strand
GACAATGGTGGAGCGACGGCCGTAGCGTTCCTCGACGATTTCCATCAGGTCGCGGCGCTGCGGGGCGGTCAGCCTGTCCGGACCCCAGTCGTCTAGGATCAGAACATCCACGCGGACGATCTTGCGGAACAGCCGGTCGAAGCGCCCGTCGCCGCGCGCCAGTTCGAGTTCGGAGAAGAGCCGCGGCAGGCGGTGATAGAGGACGGTGCGGTCGGCACGGCTGGCGGCATGGCCGAGCGCGCAGGCCAGCCAGGACTTGCCCACGCCGCAGGGCCCGGTGATCAGCACCGAACGGCGCCGGTCGATCCACTCGGGGCCGCCGAGGCTCTGGAACAGGGCGCGATCCAGGCCGCGGGACGTCCGGTAGTCCACATTCTCCATGCAGGCGTCGCCGTGGCGAAGGTTCGCCGCGCGCAGGCGCGACTGGAAGCGGCGGGTGCCGCGCCGGGCCTGCTCGCGGTCGAGCATCAGTCCGATCCAGGCGACGGGGTCGAGGCTGCGGCCGCTGTCTTGCGCAAGA
Organism: Cereibacter changlensis JA139; assembly: GCF_003034985.1. Lineage (GTDB taxonomy): Bacteria > Pseudomonadota > Alphaproteobacteria > Rhodobacterales > Rhodobacteraceae > Cereibacter > Cereibacter changlensis. The sequence goes on along the minus strand of NZ_PZKG01000362.1, from coordinate 554 downwards.
AGCTCGGCGAAAGCTTCGGCCATGCCGTCGAGCTTCAGCGCACTCAGCGCCTCATGGGTGGGGTGGGTCAGCAAAGGTCGTCTCCTTCGGTTCAGTGGAAGAACTTGGCGCCACGGATATTGGCGTGGGTGATCGGCGGAGCCTCGGGCGATTGGTTGGGTCTGCGGCCATCGAGGCGGTTGATGAGGATCGACTTCACTGACGCCATGGTGCGGGTGTTGATCGCAAGCGCGCGATCGCAGGCGGCCTCGAGCCGCTCGGGTCCATAACTGCGGGACAGCCGCAGGATGCCAAGGCAGGAACGAAAGCCCTGCTCCGGGTGGGGACGGTCGCGGAGGATGACGTCAATCAGGATGGCGGTCGCGGGGCCGATGCGGGCAGCGCGTTCACGCAGCTGGCTGGGCGTCGTCTCGGCGTAACGACGATGGCTGGCGGGACGGTGATCATTCAGGGTGGTTGCGCCCGTGTCGCCCGGGGCGGCGCGCCGGTGGCAGGCCACCCGCTTACCAGCGCGGAAGATCTCGACCGTGCCAGAGGTCAGACGAGCCCAGAGC
>NZ_PZKG01000361.1 GCF_003034985.1 Cereibacter changlensis JA139 | reverse complement strand
AAACACGCAAAGGTTGAAAACGCGCCGAGGGAAATCCCGTATGCGACGAAGCGGCGCACTCAGGTCAGGCCGTCAAAGGAGATCCCGGCGTGGCCGGGATCGAACCTGTCTTGAGGATCAGTGGGGTGGCGGTGGCGCTTTCCGGGTATTGCCGACCGCCTCGTCCGACGCCGCGCCGATTGCAGAAATCCCGCCGTGCGCCGGGATCTAGCCGGTTCCTTGGTCGGCGATAGGCTTGACGCGGGCTGCGCCCGCGTTTGTCCCTGGTCTGCAGCCTGCCTTCGGATGTCTGTTGGGCGGACGACGTTGCCGTTCGCTGCGTTTGCACGAGAGTCCGATCAATTGGGTCGCCTGCCGAACTGCAAGTGTGGCATATTGCCAGAATGGCCAACCATGTTCCCGAACTCGAAGGAGACCGCGTTCGCCTTCGCCCCTTCCGACGTTCCGACATTGCCGGGCGGCTGGCCCTCGGGCGCTCCCCCGAGATTGTTCGGTGCTTCGGTGGCAACGCAGACGACCTGCCACCCTTTAGCGAGAACGAAGCTCGACAATGGGTAGAGCGCAACTTGGCCCATCCACTTTGCTGGGCTGTTGAGGTCGATGGCAGACTGCTGGGCGAGGCACGCTTGGATGGGCTAAATTCGCATGACCGCCGTGCGAGGCTGGCGGCCGGACTCTACGACGTCTCGCAGCTCGGGCGCGGTCTGGGTCGCGAAGCAATCGGCTTGGTCCTATCCCATGCATTCGGCGCTCTGGCGTTGCACCGCATTGATCTACGGGTGCTTGCGTTTAACGAGCGGGCGATCCGCTGCTACCGTGCCTGTGGCTTCATCGCGGAGGGATGCGAGCGTGAGAGTGCGCGCATCGGCGAGCAGTGGCACGACGACATTATCATGGGCCTGCTTGCAAAAGAGTTTTGTGCTGGCGTAGCGCGCCAGTCCGAAGCGACCACTCAGACCTACAGCAGTAACGGTCGATGAGGGCTCTGAGCGGTCGTTGCATGCCCTAGGCTCCAGACTCATTGATCGTCAAAGCCAGAAGATGACAGTCGCGGCGAGAGCGACGGCGGAGAGGAAGG
>NZ_PZKG01000360.1 GCF_003034985.1 Cereibacter changlensis JA139 | reverse complement strand
GGATCCCCACGCACCACAAACGAGAAGCAGCGAAACATAAAAAGTAACCCGCGACGGGGCTACCATCGCGGGGACTACAAAGGCCGGCAAGCCTTCGATCTCTCAAAACTCTGCGAGATTTGTAGTCCCTCCGAACAGCGCGATCAAGAAAAAAACGCAGGCATGCGACCAGGTTCTTGCGCCCGATGGCCCGGCCCCCTCGCCCTTTGGAGTTGAGGACAGTGAGACGACAACAAGCAAGAAACATTGCGCCGGCAGGCGCCTTCCCGGTCCTTCCGGCCGGGATGCAACGCGACGATGTGGCGAAGCTTCTGCGCGACGTGCGGCCCGCGTTTGGGTTCCAGTCGGCGCGGATGGAGGCGCTGTGCCGCCTCATGGAACTGACGCGGCCGGGCGACTGGACCGACCCGGGCGTTGAGCCGGTCTGCTACATGCAGCAGAGCCAATGCGCCGACATCTGCAACAAGACGCCGCGCTCGCTGCGCGACGACGAAGCCGCGTGGGTCAAGGCCCGGCTCGTGACCAAGACTACCGCGGCCAACGGCAGCCGCGGCTGCTTCTACGGCGGCAGCCTCAAACAAGGCATCTGCTTCAGCCCGCTCATCGCCATGGTGCCGACCCTCATCGCGATGAAGAAACAGATGGATGCTCGCCGCGCCGAGCGCACCTTGCTGCGGCGCAAGATCTCGGCCGCGCGCAGGATCTTCAAGACGGCGCTCTTCGAGCTGATCAGCCTGGCGCCGGATCATCCTGAGGTGAAGGGGCTGCTGCAGGAGCTGTCAGATCTGCCGCGTCGCTACGACGTCTTGTCGATTGGCGAGCTGTCGCAGCTGCTCGAATCTGTGGACAAGTGCGCTCATCACGCGCTGCATCTTGTCGATTTACAGTCAAAAATCACCGATCAATCGGCGTACAGACACCGGCCTCATATACAAGATACAAAAGAAGATCTCTCTGTAATCTGTAACGGTTCCCCCGTCGATATGCAGCCATCCCGCAAGCGGGATGACGGCAATCCTTCGGAGGTCGCCCCTGCCGGGACGCCCTCTTGCCGAGAAAATAATGATGGGGGCGGTAGCCGTGGACACAAGCCCGAACTGCTCGAAAG
>NZ_PZKG01000359.1 GCF_003034985.1 Cereibacter changlensis JA139 | reverse complement strand
ACCGGCGATGACGACGCCGCCCACTTGGTTGGTGACGCTGACATCGCCCGAGCNGTTTGGCGACCGCGCGCAAGCCGTTGAACCCGGCGAGTCGGTAACATCCTCATGCGCCGCGTCCAGCGTTGCGTCGCCGAGCGCGGTGACCGAGCCGGAGTTGATCACCGTGGCGTCGCCGGTCTCGGTCGCCGCATAGATCGCGTTGTCATTGCCGGAGGTCACCGTCCCGGTGTTGCTGATCGTGGAGTCGCCATCTTGGGACCAGGCGATCAGGCCCTGACGCAGCTCGGCCTTCACGGAGCCGGCGTTGGAGATCTCCGCGAGACCGCCGTAAGCGATGGTGCGGATGCCGGCCGCCTTGCTCTCGATGATCCCCGACGCGGTGTTCGTCACCAAGGCGATGGCGCCCTCGTCGCCGTCGCGCGCGGTGCCGTCGGCATAGATCCCCCAATGCTCCTCCGAGGTGACCTTGCCGCTGTTGGTGATGGTGACCGTTCCGGCGTTGGAGGTGCTGCTGATGCCGTCGATCTGAGAGCCGCGACCAGTGATCGTCCCGGCGTTGTCGATGCTGATGTCGCCGGCATGATCGTTGCGGACCCAGACGGCGCCGAACCCGCCGCTGGCCTCGACCGAGACGCCCTCTTCGATGGTGACATCGGCCTTCACCTCGACCGCGACGGGGCTGTTGTCGCCCAGGGTGCCGAACTGCATGACGAGGCCGCTGTAGCTCGGGTTGGTGACAGCGGTCGAGCCCTTGAGGAGGACGGTCTGGCCATAGATCCCGGGAGTGACCGGAGAGGCATAGGTGATCTGGCTCGTCTCGACGTCGGTGACGGTCAGCGACCCGTCGCCCGGAGTCATCGTGACTTTCACCTCCGTTCCATCGCAGGTGACGAGGGTCGTGGCACCCGTGACATCGCAGGCCGCCTGAGCCAGCTGCGGCGCAAGCAGCAGGCTGCTGACCAGCAGCGAGGAGCCCAACAACGACCGGCGACGGCGTCGCATCGGCGCGACCTTAGCCCCCAGAGCCGCGTGAAGTTCGGACGTCATTGCATTCTCCTTGTCCAAGCGCGGCGTAGCCGGGCTCCCTGCAAACATTGTGACATTCTCATAGTGATTACTTTT
>NZ_PZKG01000358.1 GCF_003034985.1 Cereibacter changlensis JA139 | reverse complement strand
GGCTGTGGAGCGCGAAATAGCTAAAACGCGAACCTTCGGCGCGAAGGTCGATTTCGGCAAGACCGCCTCAGACTATCGTGCGTATCGAGCGGGATTCCCACCTGAATTCTTCGAGGCGCTTGCAGAACGAGGGTGGGTTCGTCCCGCGGAGCACGCGCTTGACCTGGGAACTGGCACAGGAACCGTCGCGCGCGGGCTGGCGAAATTGGGCATGACCGTCACGGGTGTTGATCCCGCTTCGACTCTACTGGACGAAGCAGCCGCCCTAGACCGCGAAGCCGGGGTGGACGTGTCGTATCGCATCGGCTTTGCCGAGAAACTTCCGGAAGCATCCGAGAGTGTTCAGCTTGTCACTGCCGGTCAGTGCTGGCATTGGCTCGACAGGGCCGCAGCTGCGAGAGAGGCCTCGCGCGTCCTGGTCCCCGGGGGCCGTATCGTCATCGCGCACTTCGACTGGTTGCCGCTTGCAGGTAATGTGGTCGAAGCTACCGAAGAGCTAATCCTGATGCACAATCCCTCTTGGACGATGGCAGGGGGAAACGGCATCTACCCGGGATGGCTGCGCGACCTCGCCGAAGCTTCGTTCGTCGGGCTGGAGACCTTCTCCTTCGATGTATCAGTTTCCTATAGCCAAGAGGCATGGCGTGGACGCATCCGGGCAAGCGCCGGGGTTAAAGCCAGCCTTGGAACTGCGGCGATCGAGAATTTTGATGCGGAGTTGTCAGCAATCTTGCGCGAGAGCTATACCGAAGACCCATTGTCCGTTCCTCATCGTGTCTGGGTGGCGTCCGGCGTCAAGTCTTCCTGACCAGCGGACGACACCTTCGTCCTCGCAGCAGACATCTGAGGACAGCTACAGGCCAGAGGGCGAGCGCGGGCGCAGCCCGCGTCACGCCTCTCGCCGACCAAGGAACCGGCTCAATCCCGGCCCGCACCGGGATTTCTGCTATCGGCGCGGTGTCGACCGAGGCGATCAGCGACACCCGGAAAGCGCCACCACCACCCCGCCGATCCTCAAAACCGGCTCGATCCCGGCCGCGCCGGGATCTCCTTTGACGGCCTGACCTGAGTGCGAGGTTTCGTCACATACGGGATTTCCCTCGGCGCGTTTTCAACCTTTGCGTGTCT
>NZ_PZKG01000357.1 GCF_003034985.1 Cereibacter changlensis JA139 | reverse complement strand
GTTCGCCCTGAACAAATCGCTCAAGCCGCTATGACGATCTGATGGCACTGATCCGGTGCGTTGATGGCCGCCCGGAGGGCGGCGATCATGCACGCAAGCCAAGCCCTGAGATGGGCCAGGATCTTTCGGATGTTGTGGCCGCAGGCGCAGAGGACGGCGAAGAGGGCGTCGCCGGTGGCGCCTTTCAGGGGGCAGCGTGACAGGCGACCGTCGGTTTTCATGTGGCCGATTTCCGCTTCGATGGCGCTTCGGCGTCGCAGGTCTGTGATCAGTTTGGGGGTCAACCCGCGCCGCGTGCCGCTGATCAGGACGCGGGTTTTCTCCTCGCCATGGCCACGATAGCCGCGGTCGACGACGGCCAGCTCAGGGCGCTGGTCGGTCAGGATCTCCACCTGCTCCAGTGCCGGACGGAGGGTGTGGCCGTCGTAAGGGTTGCCGGCAAAGCTGCGCATGCCGACGACGAAGCCCTCGTCCAGCGTGGTGGCGACGCTGACCTTACAGCCGAACTCGTATCGCACCCGCGCCTTGCCCTTGGAGATGCAATCGACCTCGGGCTCATGCAGGGCGTAGATCTTGCCGGAACCCTTGGGCGGCTGATGCAGCAGGTGCGAGACCAGAGCAAGCTTGGCTGCGATGCGATCCCGAAGGCTGCCGTCGGGGATATCCTGCAGATGGCGGCGCAGGTCACGCATGACGCGGCCGGTGTAGCCCTTCAGCCTTTTCAACGATTTACGCATGCGCTTGAACTGCCTGGCATGGGCGTAGCGGCCCACCTGCAGCGCCAGCCGAGGGGCGAGACGCGCGTAGGATTGCCGCAGCTCCACCCCGGCCTCTTGCGCCAGGGCAACCAGCTGATCGCGCGCCCGCTCGTAAAGCCGGGAGTCCGTGGGATGGGCAATCGCCTTTTCCATCACGGTGGTATCGACCGCCACGCGCTTGACGCTATCCTCGTCGATGGCGCCAGATTTCTGGGCCGCCCGGATCGTCTGGGTCAGCAGCCATTCGACCCCCTCTTCCCCGATCCGGCCACGCCAACGGGTCAGAGACGACGGGTCGATGGGCAGTTTGTGCTGGAAGAAGGTCTCGCCGGTGAGGTGCTGATAATACGGGTTCTCGACCCAACGCGCGAC
>NZ_PZKG01000356.1 GCF_003034985.1 Cereibacter changlensis JA139 | reverse complement strand
AAATGGGCGCCTCGGTCGCCTGTGGCAGACGTGGCGCTTCCATCTTGCCGCCGCGGCCATCGCCGTGCCGGTGGCCGCCTTCCCGGGGTTCTACGCCGACCAGCTGCGGTTCAGCGGGGTTTCCGGGCTCGGTGCGCGCGAGGCGGGCAGCTTTGCGGTGGGACCCTTCGATCTGACGCTGGCCGAATTCACCGCCGACGCCCCGCTCGACGGCGGCGTGGCGGGCGATCGCAAGCAGTTCATCTTGCGGCTCTGCGCATGGTGCGACGCGCGGATCCGCGCCGTCTATGCGCGGATCGGCAAGCCCCGCTCGCTGCGGGCGGCGGGGGCGCTGTTCAGCGGCTCGCCGGGGCGGATGTTCGTGGACATCCCCATTCCCCCGGGCGCCAGTGTCGAGGACGCGCTCTGGCTGACCGTGGAGGAGTGGGATGGTGCGGTGCACATGGGCGCCGTGCCGCTGGAGAGCGCCTCGCCCGCCACCGCCGCATGGCTTCGCAAGAAGGAGACCACAGGATGACACTGACCCGGCTTGCTCTCGGCCTTACGCTGGCCGCCCTGTTGGCGCTGCCCGCCGCCGCGCATTACCCCTTCTGCACCTGCGCCCTGCAGGGCGGAGCCATCACCTGCACCGGCGGATTCTCCGACGGCACCAGCGCCGAGGGCGTGACGGTGGATGTCATCTCCTATGAGGAGGAGGTGCTGGTTCCGGGGACGTTCGACGCGACCTCGACCATCCGGGTGCCGAAGCCGCAAGGCGAGTTCTACATCCTGTTCGACGCCGGCCCCGGCCATATCGTCGAGGTCGACTGGCGCGACATCGACGGGATCGAGCCATGAGCGGCCTGCGCCTGATCGTGCCGCCAGCCTCGGGCAGGCGCGAGACGCTGGCGGTGGCGGCGCTGGTGGCAGCCATTGCGGTCGGCGCTGTCGCGGTGGTTTCCCTGCACCGCGAGACGGCGGAGGCCTCGGTGTTGCCAGGCTGGCAGATCGACCTGCGCCACGAGCTGAACGCGGCGGAGCAGGGCCTGACCGCCGACCTGCTGAATGCCGTGGCCGAGATCCCGTTCCTCGACGATCCGAGCGCTGAGAGCCTTGCAGGCGAAGGCATCCCTCCCTTCGCGCAGGACGCCACGGCGGAAACCCGCGG
>NZ_PZKG01000355.1 GCF_003034985.1 Cereibacter changlensis JA139 | reverse complement strand
TCCGGGATCTTCCGCTATGCCACCGACAGGGGCTACCCGCTGGCCCTGGCGCAGACCATGGCGATGAACACGCTGGTGGTGCTGGAGATCTTCCACCTGTTCTTCATCCGCAACCTCCACGGCGCCTCGCTGACCTGGGCCGCGGCGCGGGGCACAAAGGTGGTCTGGGCCGTGGTCGCCACCGTCGCCGTCGCGCAATCGGCGGTCACCTACCTGCCGCCCTTGCAGGCGGTGCTGGGCACGAGGCCGGTCCCGCTGATGGACGGCCTCCTGATCCTCGCCATCGGCGCCGCCTTCTTCGCGCTGATCGAAATCGAGAAGCAGATCCGGCTGGGGTTGAAAGGGTGACGCTCGACCGGGCTAGAGAGCTTCATGGGGCAGGCCTATGCTGCTTGTTCCGACAACATGCGGCTCTTCCTCGATGCGGTGAAGGGGGCTCGACGCCTGCCCGATCCGATCCATTTCGCCCGCGCAGCATATCTGATGCTGCGAGAGCTGGGGATCAATCTGCCCGCCTGAGATGATGCCTGCGCCACCCTGGGACCAATGCAAGCCGCACTGTCGAAGTGTTCTGGTCCTGCCTTCTGCTTATCAGATCGCCGACCTCGCCGACCTTGCCGGCTCTCCGGGCTCGGCCCGGCAGATCATGACGGCGCCAACCAGCGTCTCCTGAACGACGCCTCGCGCGGTATCTCCTTTGAATTGCAGGTGAAATCGTATCGCGTCCTCGCGGGGGCTTCCGAAGAAAAGTCTTCTCTTTCAATGGCTGAAATCGCCTTCTCTATCCTCTTGCTTAACACGATAAAGTCTGTCGTTATTATCGTAGAATTGCAGTGCTGCCAATCCGGCATGACAGGAGGCGACGATGCAGATGACAGCCGAGTTCCGTCAGGAGTTCCCCCGAGAGGGGATGCGGGGCCGCTACGGCCTCGGCGAGGACGCCGAGGGGCCGGCCCCGGTGTGGCGCGTGCTTCCGGGTAGGGAGGGGCTGTGATGTTCGAGTTCACCACGATCGGCGTCGGCCGCTTCACCCGCTTTTCCAACCCAGAACCCAGAGACCCACAGGAGACTTTGCAGATGCATGACCAGGTAACCGATACCCCGGCTCAGGCGCGGACAGAGACCCAGGCCGGGGCGGTCGCCCGGCCCAA
>NZ_PZKG01000354.1 GCF_003034985.1 Cereibacter changlensis JA139 | reverse complement strand
GGCGCCGGGCCGCGGCGCGGTGGTGCTGGGCATGGGCAGCCTCGGGGCGGGGCGGCTCAACGCGGGCTCCGATCTCGACCTGATCGTGATCCACGACGCGCAGGGGCAGGAGCAGAGCGAGGGGCCGCGCCCCTTGGCGGCCCGGCCCTATTTCGCGCGGCTGACGCAGGCGCTGGTCACGGCGCTGACCGCGCCGATGGCCGAAGGCCGGCTCTACGAGGTCGACATGCGGCTGCGGCCCTCCGGGCGGCAGGGGCCGGTGGCCACCGCGCTCTCCTCCTTCCGCAGCTACCAGCTGGAAGAGGCCTGGACCTGGGAGCATCTGGCCCTGACCCGCGCCCGGCCGCTCGCGGGCGATGCGAGCCTCGCCGCCGAGGTCGAGGCTTTCCGCCGCGAGGTGCTGGCGGTGAAGGGGCAGGGCCCGAAGGTCCGCTCGGATGTGGCCGAGATGCGCGCCCGGCTGCAGGCGGCGAAACCGGCGACCGCGCCCTGGGATGCCAAGAACGGCCCCGGGCGGCTGATGGATGTGGAGCTTCTGGCCGAGACCTGCGCCCTGCGCGCCGGCGATCCGGCGCGGCGGGTGGAACAGCAGCTGCGCGCTGGCGTGAAAGGCGGGCAACTGTCGCAATCGGACGAGACGGTGCTGCTCGAAGCCTACAGGCTCTGCTGGCGACTGCAGGCGGGGACCCGCCTGTTGACCGATGGCGCGCTCGACCCCGACCGGCTGGGCGAGGGCGGCTGCGCCTTTCTTCTGCGCGAGCTGGAGGAGGCCTCGCCCGGGGCGCTGACGGCGCGGCTCGGACGGGTGGTGGAGGCGGCGGCGGCACGGGTGACGGCGCTGCTCGGGACGGGAGACGATGGAAATGGGGAGACGGGCCGTGCGGCTGACTGAGGCGGACCCGAAAGGGCTGGTGCGCGAGAGCTACGCGATCGAGGGCATCACGCCCGGCGAATGCCGCTCGATCTTCATGGACTGGGCGCTGAGCCTGCCGGTCGGGCTTTCGACCCCCGACGCGCTCAGGGCGCTGATCGCGCATTACGCGCTGGACCTGCCGGACCATCCGATGAGCGAGGTGCTCTCCGACGCGCTCACCGCCCCCGAGCAACCCCGCCGCCGCGGCGGCCGCGCCGCACGGGTGCCCGGCCAGGCCTGAGGCCGGCGGGGAACCCT
>NZ_PZKG01000353.1 GCF_003034985.1 Cereibacter changlensis JA139 | reverse complement strand
GACCAAGAGATCGAAGCCCTCCGCCTCGATCTTCCGCTTCAGCGCCACTTCCGGCTCGCCCTCGGTCACGGCGGTCTCCGCCTGCAGCCCCGCCGCGGCGAGCTGGGCCTGCGCCTCCTCCAGCCGGGCCCGGACAGGGGGCGTGTCGGACCCAGCGCAGGCGATGGTGATGGCGAGCCCGCGGAACACCGGGCTCTCCGCCATGCGCCGGATCGCGGTCCGGGCGCTGTCGCCGCCGTCATAGGCCACCAGCACCCGGGTGATCGGCCGGTAATCGGCGGCCGCCACGAAGACCGGCGCCCGGGACGACCGGATGATCCGCTCGAGATTCGAGCCGAGATGCCCTTCGGCAAAACCCGCCGCCTCGCCGCGCCGACCGATCACCAGCGCCCGGAGCGTCGGCTCCAGCTCCGACACCGCCTCGATCAGATCGCCCTGCCGCAGCCGCGGCGTCACCTCGGTGACCCCGCCCTCGGCCAGGATCGCCTGCGCATCGTCGAGGATGGCGCGACCCTTCGCCAGCGCCAGCTTCGCCCGCTGCGCGTCGAGCTCGGCCAGCTGCTCCAGCAGCGCCGTCCGCGCGCCGAGCTGCAGCGCCCCCGACAGGTCGCCGCCGGCGCCCCCCTCGCGCCGCCCCAGCACATGCAGCAGGTCAACCGAGGCACCGAGCCGGCCGGCGATCCAGGTGCTGTGCAGGCAGACGCTGCGCGCATGGGCGGAGCCGTCGACGAGGGCCAATATCTTGTCGGTCATGTCATCCTCCTCAATGGGCCATCAGCTTGTCCATCGCGCCCGGCTTGTCGTGGATCGCCAGCCGGTCGACGATGGTTTCGGTCGCTTGGTTCATGCCGACGATGCTCACCTCGGCCCCGTCGCGGCGGAACTTCAGCACCGCCATGTCCAGCGCCTGCACCGACGAGATATCCCAGATATGGGCGAGGCTCACGTCGATCACCACCCGGTCCAGCGCCTCGCGGAAGTCGAAGGCGTCCATGAAATCCTCGACCGAGCCGTAGAACAGCTGGCCCTCGACCACATAGGTCCGCTCGCGCCCGTCCTTCGACAGATGCGAGGTGACGCGGAACAGCTGGGCGATCTTGGCGGCGAAGAAGATGCCCGACAGCAGCACGCCGACCAGCACGCCGATGGCGAGGTTGTGGGTCCAGACCACGGTGATCACCG
>NZ_PZKG01000352.1 GCF_003034985.1 Cereibacter changlensis JA139 | reverse complement strand
TATTCCAACCACAAAGTCCGGAAAAAACCGCTTTCCAGTGGGGAGGATCAGCCGCGTAGCCCATTTTTCGTTCTCAGGGTTCCGGAGCCACCATTTTACTAGCCCCGAATCATCATTATCGATCATCTGAGCAAATGCCAGTTCAGGGCGGTTGTAGCGTCCGATAAAAGCTCCGTATGCCCCCTTCTTTGCAGGTTCCGCTTGCTGCAAGCCAAACGTCTCCAGCGGGATTGGCTCACTACTCTCTAGCCTAACATAGTGAGACTGAGAGATGCGGACGGCCTCCCTTAACGAGTGGGGTTGTCGCAGAATGGCCAAGCTAATAGTGCGACGAATGTCTCGGGTGGTGGCTGCAATGCCCTTTTTTTCACAGAGGCGCGACAGTTCCGCCTCCACGGCTTCTCTTATGCGACGTGGATCTATCCCGTCGTTAAACATCAATTGTGCTTGAGCCTGTTCCGCAATGCGCGCCGCGGACATTCTGACGCTTAGGTTTCGTTGATCTGTTTGGCCCGCGTTGAACAAGTCTCGCATAGATAGTTCTGCATTGCTGTTTACGGCCAACAGCATCGAGGTCATAGGCACCATGCGGCAGAACTCTCGAGCGATCATCGGACAAAGATCGCCCTCGATGTCGAACAGGTTGGGCAACTCTTCCCTTGCCAGGGCCTTTGGTAGGCCGAGATCTGTCCGAAGGTGATATTTGATCTGATGTTCTTGCGCGCCGGACATGAGTGGCTTGATGCGAGGTGATAGGACATCGGGAAGATCTGGAAACAGCGGAGGCGCGGCGGGTGCCGAAAAACCTTCGACTGCGTCGAGAGCGCTTTTCTGGTGCGCGGCGGAGGCCGAGATGTAGTTGGAGTTCAGCAGCCCCATGGAGAGTTGTCTGTCCCTTCGGTCCACCTCGCTCTCCCCTGGAACCGCCTGGACGGGCGGCGGCGGCAGAGGGGTCGCGCCATAGCTGTCGGCGGCGCGTTCATCGTTGCCCAGCACCGTTACGTCGAGATTGTCCGTTAGGACCGCGATTCCCTCGCGTACGGCTTTTAGATCGGCAGCGGCTTCATCTAGCCCGACCTGTAGCGCCGGGTCGGACATGAACACATATCCCCGATCTAACAGCGGCTCCGTCCCGTGCAGCGGGCGCACCAGCGGATGAACCCGCATGATCCGCCCTACGATCTGAAGGCCGAAGTCACGCCCCCGGC
>NZ_PZKG01000351.1 GCF_003034985.1 Cereibacter changlensis JA139 | reverse complement strand
AAAGCCGTGAAGATGACCTGCCCGAGCCCGGTCGTCACCGACACCACCCCCAGCGACCGGATCAGTTTCACGTCGAGCTTGATGCCGACCAGGAACAGGAGCACGGCGATCCCGAGTTCCGACAACAGGTCGATCTGCGCATCCGACCGGACGACATCCAGCGCCGAGGGCCCCGCTACCAAGCCGACGGCGATGAAGCTGACGATCAGCGGCTGCCGCGTCAGCGCGCCGACGAGCCCGATGCCGGCAGCCATCACCAGAAGCAGGGCCACTTCGGCAAAAGGGGTCAGGTCCGCCACTATGCCTGCGCCCCGGCCGGTTGCGCGGCCAAACCGACGCCCTGCCTTTGTGGCGCGGTCTGATGGGTCGACAGAAACGCCCGCAAATCAGTGTTGGCGATGCGCCAGCCCTTGCCGATGTCGATGGCGCGCAGATCGCCGGCCTTGATCCAGTGACGCACGGTCGCCTCGGCGACTTTCAGGCGGTCGGCGACCTCCTTGACGGTCTGATACTGATCCTGTGGCATGTTCCCTGCTTCTGCCCTGGTTTTGTCGAGAATAGCGCAGGGTTGTCGCCTTTGATTGACTTGCATCAATCCCGCGCGCCCGTAGACCCGATTGGTGGCGCGGGGCCGCGGTCAGACCTGCGGCCCGCATGCAAAGCGCGAGCGACGCGGCGTCTTTGGCGAGTCTCTGCACTGCGCCGCAGCGCTAAAGGCGGAATCTGGAAGACAAAGGCGGTGATGCAGTCTTCCAGGATGCCGGCGGCCAAGACCAACTTACGCACCGACTAGGCAAGGTCGGTGATCGTGGCGAGGATCGGCAGTGACGCTGCGGCGAGCCACGACGCAGCACGGGCGTCCGGGCGAGTCACTTCTCACGGCTCCGCTCAATCATCCCGATGATGCTGCCGGTGAGGTTCAACTGGCCTGCCTTGTGCCTGCGGGTGAAGGCGCGCAGCGCGCCTCCTGGCGAGTGGATCGGCCTCGAGGAGCGATACTGGCCGGCGTCGATGACGATCACCGACAGCGCCGCTTCAATTGGCCCCATGGCGTTGCAGGCATCGTCCCAGGCTGACTGATTGATGCCCAGCTCTCGCAGCATCAACTCGGCCGCGCGGATGAAGTCGAGTGCGTCAGGCAGGGCTCGATCCCCCTTCACCGTATCGAGGTAGAGCCGCATGTTGTCGGAACAGGCCGCATAAACCTGCCTTGGCTTGAAG
>NZ_PZKG01000350.1 GCF_003034985.1 Cereibacter changlensis JA139 | reverse complement strand
CGGAGCATATGTACGACCGCGACGCCGACCGCGACTTCCGCTCGATGGAGGTGGTGATCGGTCGCCTGCGCCGGAAGATCGGCGAGGCGCGCATCGAAACCCGGCGCGGCGAGGGCTATCGCCTGCTGCCCGGCGACCCGGCGTGATGCGGGTCCTCCGGACGGGGTCGATCCGCGGCAGGCTGCTGCTGTGGTCCGCGGCGCTGACCCTGGGCGCGCTGCTGGCGGCCTGGGGGGTGCTGTCGTCGCTCCTGTCCGATTTCGTCGATCGGCGGCTCGGGGCGGAGCTCGACGCCGCCGCCCGCGCGGTGATGGCGGTGTCGGACTGGGACGCGACCGGCGGCTTCGTCGTCCTGCCTCCCCCCGCCGACCCCCGGTTCGAGCAGCCGCTCTCGGGATGGTACTGGCAGGTGGCCGACGCGGAACAGGTGCTGGCGCGCGCGCCTTCGCTGGTGACGGGGAATCTGGGGCCCTCGGGGCTCGGCGTCCTGGGGCCGGACGGCGCATCGCTGATCTCGCGGGCGAGGGGCTTCACCGCACCGGGCGACGGGCGGGCCCTAACGGTGACCGTCAGCCTGCCGGCCTCCGAGGCCGCCGCGGAACTCTCAGCGATCCGTCGGCCGCTGCTCCTGGCCCTGGCGGTGCTCGGCGCGGCGCTGCTGGCGGCGCAGATCCTGGCGGTGCGCGCCGGCCTCGTCGATCTCGACCGCTTCGTGCACGCCATCGGCTCGGTGCGCGACGGCAAAGCGAAGACCATCCCGCTTCCCGAAGTGACCGAACTGCGCCCGCTGGCCGAAGAGCTGAACCGGCTGATCGCCGTGAACGCCGCGCAGATCGAGCGCGCCCGCGCCCATGCCGGCGACCTCGCGCATGCGCTGAAGACGCCGCTGGCGGTACTGGGTAACCGCGCCGGACCCGAGGATGCGGCGCTGATCGACAGGATGGACCGCACGATCCGCTGGCATCTGAAGCGGGAGCGCGCGGCCGCGGCGGGGCTCGATCCTGCCGCGTCCTGCGCTGTGGAGCCGGTGCTGGCTGATGTCGAGATGGTGCTCGCCCCCGAGGCGCGGCGGCGGGGCATCGCGGTGAGCGTCACGGCGCAAGACGCGCCCGACTTCCGCGGCGACGCCGACGACCTGGCGGAAATCGTGGCGGCGCTGGCCGAGAATGCGGTGCAATGGGCGGAGGGCTCGGTCACCGTGACGGCGACACGCGCGGCCTCGG
>NZ_PZKG01000349.1 GCF_003034985.1 Cereibacter changlensis JA139 | reverse complement strand
GGCGCGTGGGAGGGCCGCGTGGGAGGTGTATTGGTCTCAGCCAGGCGCCGGGCCTCGGGGGTGGAGATCCTGACCGGCGCGGGGGCGATCCTCGGCGATGACGGGCGCATCCGCTTTCCGCGCGCGCTGGTCGAGGACATGCTGGCGGTGGCGGCGCGCGACATCACGCTCTTCGCGCGCGATCCGAAGTTCGACCTGCATCTTACTGGGAGCAATGTGCATTTCGGCACCGCGGGGGCGGCGGTGCATATCGTCGATCCGGTGACCAACAGCTATCGCGACTCCACCGCGCAGGATCTCTATGACGCGGCGCGGCTGACGCAGAATCTCGACAACGTGCATTTCTTCCAGCGCGCCATGGTCTGCCGCGACGTGATTGACAACTTCGACATGGATATCAATACGCTCTACGCCTGTCTTGCGGGAACGAAGAAGCATGTCGGCACCTCCTTCTGCGACCCGGCCCATGTGAAGGGCTGCTTCGACCTTTTGCACATGGTGGCGGGCGGCGAGCAGGAGTGGCGCGCGCGGCCCTTCGTCAGCAACTCCAACTGCTTCGTCGTGCCGCCGATGAAATTCGCCGAGGAAAGCTGCATCACCATGGAGGCCTGCATCCGTGCCGGCATGCCGATGCTGCTGCTTTCGGCCGGGCAGGCCGGGGCGACCGCTCCGGCGCCGATCGCGCTGGCCATCGTGCAGGCCATGGCGGAATGCCTTGCCGGCGTGGTCTATGTGAACGCGATCAGCCCCGGCCACCCGGCGATCTTTGGCACCTGGCCCTTCGTGTCCGACCTGCGCACCGGCGCCATGTCGGGCGGCTCGGCAGAGCAGGCGCTGCTGACGGCGGGCTGCGCCCAGATGCACCGCTTCTACAACCTGCCGGGCGGGGCGGCGGCGGGGATCTCGGACAGCAAGCTGCCCGACATGCAGGCGGGCTGGGAACAGGCGATCACCAACACGCTGGCCGGGCTCTCTGGGCTCAACATGGTCTACGAGGCTGTGGGCATGCATGCCTCGCTTCTGGGCTTCTGCCTCGAGAGCCTGGTTTTGGGCGACGACATCCTCGGGCAGGTCCTGCGCACGGTGCGCGGCATCGACGTGACCGAGGACAGCACCAGCATCGAGGCGATGAAGGAGGTCTGCCTCGGCGGGCCGGGCCATTACCTCGGCCATGCCCAGACGCTGAGCCTGATGCAGACCGAATACATCTACCCCGCCGTT
>NZ_PZKG01000348.1 GCF_003034985.1 Cereibacter changlensis JA139 | reverse complement strand
AATAGGTGTCGTCGTCACTCCCTGCGGCTGGCGGACTTCGGTCACGCCCGGAGGCCCTNCGAGGGCCTGCGGCAGCGCCGCCTCGGGCGGGGGCGTTCGCCGGCGGGGACGGCAGGGGCCGCCGCGCCCGTGACGGTCAGCGCCGTGGCGGCGAGGGTCGCGCCGTCGCGCGTGCCGGTGATCTCCACCTGCGCGCCCTGGGCAGGCGGCTCCGTCCCTTCGGGCAGCGTGACGAGCAGCCCGCCCCTCCGGCGTGGCGACGACGACCTGAGCGCCGAAGACTTCGGCCACGGCGCCGGAGAGTTGCGCGTCCTGTGCGGCGACGGGCAGGGCGGTGGACAGGGCAAGCACCGTGGCGGCGGCGGTCGGGATCAGGATCCGTTTCATGGAGGTCTCCTCTGGTTTCAACATGCCCCCCTTCTGGCCGATCCGTCCCCAACCGTACCGCAACGGGGCCGTTTGGCTTTCGTTGAGGCTTCGTGCGATACTCTGTCCGCCATGCGATACCGCCTTGCCTTTGCCCTGATCCTCGCCGCCGCGCCCGCGCTTGCGGATCCGCCGGACGACGCCGAGCCGATCGGGCCGGCCGAAGCTCTCGACTGCGTCGCGGCGCGCTACCGGGGCGAGGCGCTGCGCCTGCGCGACGACGAGGACGGCCTGGTGCAGGAGGTCCGCTGGCTGACCCCCGCAGGCAATGTGTTGCAGATCGAGCTGACGGGCCCCGGCTGCCGCTTCATCGAGGTCAAGGGCGTAGGCCAAGCCGAGGCGCGCATCCTGCCTGGGAAAACCCCATGAAGGTGCTGGTGGTCGAGGATGACCGCGATCTGGCCGGGCAGATCGGCGCGGCGCTGGCGCAGGCCGGCTTCACCATCGAGACCGCGCATGACGGCGAGGCGGGCGAGTTCCTCGGCGCGACCGAGACGGTCGACGCGGCGGTGCTCGACCTCGGCCTGCCCGGCATCGATGGGGTGGAGGTGCTGAAGCGCTGGCGCGGCGCGGGCCTGCGCTTTCCGGTGCTGATCCTGACGGCGCGCGACGCTTGGTCCGACAAGGTGGCGGGGTTTCGCGCGGGGGCCGACGACTACGTGCTGAAGCCCTTCCGCATGGACGAGGTGGTGCTGCGGCTCTCGACGCTGGTCCGCCGCGCGGCGGGCCATGCGACGCCGGAACTCTCCGCCGGCGGCCTTCTGTTCGACATGACGACGGGGCTCGCCACGCTGGAGGGCATGCCGCTGAAGCTGACCGCCTTCGAGGCGAAGCTGCTGCGCTACCTGATGCTGCA
>NZ_PZKG01000347.1 GCF_003034985.1 Cereibacter changlensis JA139 | reverse complement strand
ATGAAACGCTTCATAAGCAGGGATGTTGTCCCATGAAGTGTTCGAGACGCCTGGGTCAAAAATTTGACCCAGGCGCTTGAAAATAGGATTTGAGAAAGTCGTGGTCACGATCAGGCTACCTACTCGCTGAACCTCTCTTCCTTCCAGATCCTGCACCTGCTCTGCCGCGCGTGCGTCAGGCACCCTCCGACATTGACGTCGATCCGGCACCCGATGACGCCGCGCGGGGATCGAGCGTCTGCTTTGTCGAGATGCTGCAACTGCCCTGCTGCACCGCCGTCAGTCTGCTCTCCGCCCTTTGCTGCCTCCCTCTCAATGGAAATCCCGGCTCGGAAACAGCTTCTTCGCCTGCTCGCGGGGATGCCGCGCCGCTGGCCGCAGACTGCCGCCCACGGGGCGCTTCGTCTCGTCCGCCCGCCCGTCGTTGCTGTCGATCATGACCGGCCGGCCGAGGGTCGCCAATAGCGGCGACAGGTCCTCGACATGCTCGGCCAAAAGATGCGTCACCGGGCCGTCGCGCTGCAGGCGGCCGGTGACGCGGATGAGGCGGCCGGCGATCACCGCCTTGCGGAAGGTCTCGTAGACCTTCTTCCACACCACGATGTTGGCGCTGCCGGTCTCGTCCTCCAGCGTCAGGAAGATCACCCCCGAGGCGGTGCCGGGGCGCTGCCGGGTGATGACGAGGCCGGTGACGGTGACGCGGCCGGTTGCTGCGCCCAGCCGGTCATGCGGCAGGCTCTCGGGCAGGCGCGGGCGCAGGAGCTCCACCGGGTGGGCGCGCAAGCTGAGGCGCAGCGAGAGGTAATCCTCGATCACCTCCTGGCCGAGGGTCATCTGCGGCAGGCTGACGGCGGGCTCGCGGCCGCCCTCGCCGTCGGGGCCGAAGAGCGGCAGCGGGGCCGGGGCCTTCAGCGCCTTGGCGGCCCAGAGCGCGTCGCGGCGGGTGAGGCCGAGCGCCGCGAAGGCGTCGGCTTCGGCCAGCCGCTCCAGCGTGTCGGGGGCGATGCCGGCGCGCCGCCAGAGGCTTTCGACATCCGGATAGCCGTTGCCGCGGGCGGCGGCGATCCAGCCGGCGTCCTCCTGCCGGAGCCCCTTGATCTGGCGGAAGCCGAGCCGCAGCGCCAGGCTGCCATCGGCGCGCGGCTCCAGCGTGCAGTCCCAGAGCGAGTGGTTCACCGAGATCGGCCGGACCTCGACGCCGCGGTCGCGGGCGTCGCGCACCAGCTGGGCCGGGGCGTAGAAGCCCATCGGCTGGCTGTTCAGGAGAGCGCAGGTGAAGGCGG
>NZ_PZKG01000346.1 GCF_003034985.1 Cereibacter changlensis JA139 | reverse complement strand
ATACTATTTTCGGGTCCCAAATACTTGTTCGCAAAAAAGGAGTGAAAAACATGATAGTTACAGTTGAAGGAGTTATCACCAGCAAAGACATCATTACAAAGGATACGGACAAAGGTCCTAAAGTATCGACCGAGTTACTGCTCGCGCAGCCTGGTGAAAAAACATTGATGCCGATCCGACTCGAAGGCGACAAAGTGAAAAATTTTGAATTGTACAAGCAAAGCAAATTCACAGGAGAACTCCTAACCTGGAAGACTCGCGATGCCGTCGGCATGATGGTCATGATTCGGGATGAACGATGATCTTCTCAAGGAGATTCGTGATCTCGCCATTGATATTCTTGCGGTTAATCAGGATAACCGAACTGCACTAGGTGTCCTGAATGACTCGGTTACAGATGTACATACCGATCTGGCTCACCTGTCGGATCAGCTGGACATTCTGAACCACTCGATTACAGTTTCCAATCAATACTTTATGTGGGCCGTGATTTGCTTAATGCTATTAACTGCCTTAGCAATGTTCCTGGTCGGCTACAAAATTACGAGGGAGTGACCAGATGGATTTCGTTTTTACCTTGATCGGTATTCCCCTTGTACTCGCGTTGTTCGATCTGGCTCGCAAATGGTTGTTTTCTTCTAGTGACCTCGACGATCCGGGGGGAATGGATTAATGGATGCATTCTTTTCCGTATTGCTCTTATTTTTTTTCGCAGGTGTTGTAGCAGGATTACTGAGGTTCATGATGCGATGAAAGGGGGTGAAGGTACGAGAAAGCTTATTGTAAGCCTGTTTACTGCGGTAATGATGATCACCATGTTTCCTGCTGGGAATGCATTCGCGGCGTTAACCAATTGGACAGGAATTTTAGATGAGTCATATATCAAGGGGAATGTAGGGTCTAGTCCTCTCTGGTACGACAATGACGATACAACCTCTGCAAAAATGAACTATGGCTCATGGACATCTACGATTGTTTTGACTATTGATGAAGTTCGGATTAAATCCAACAAACCTGTTCAGATCCGTTTAGCTGAACAAGGATCATACACAAAACCGCCATTGCATCAATTCACAACGGCGGGTACGGGGCAACTGGAAACCTTTAAGTTTCCGGCAGTAACCGGAATTTTGTTTATCGATCTGACGGGAACAGATGTCACGCTGTATGAAGTTGAATTTTATACAGCAAGTCCACCGGATACGACTCCACCAGCAGTTCCAACGGGGTTGAGTGGTAAAGCGGTAGGAGATGACATTGTTCTGAATTGGTTACCGAATACGGAA
>NZ_PZKG01000345.1 GCF_003034985.1 Cereibacter changlensis JA139 | reverse complement strand
GGGCAGTCTTAGTGTCCTTGACGGTGAAGGTTGCGGTTTCCGTGGGGATGATCCCCCCGAGATCAGGCGAGACCAGCATTGCAAACAGCGCGTAGGGAATGAACAGGTCATACCCGGTTTCAACCTGGTGCACCGTGCGGCGGCCGTGGATCATTTCCATCGTGTCGCCGCTCCGCACGCGGAAATCGACAACGGGCCGGCTGAGTTCGACTTCAACGTCGTTATAGTTCAGCTGTCCTGTCGGCATCCGCTTGACGAGCAAGGCGCAGATCGGATCGACAACGCGCGAATTCTCGCGGCGGTGGAACATCGTAATGCGCAGATGGCTTTCGTTGCGGTCGTCAAGGAGGTAGCCGCGCAGGCCCGTGCCTAAAGGCTTGTCATCGTGCTTGGTCACAGGTGAAGCGCGTTCGAACCGTGCGACGCCCAGCTCTCGATCGTCGAACTCCACCCATACGACGGGGGCGGGAAGCCTCACTTCACCAAGGATCGCCATAGCTGGCAGACCAGCTTCCTCAGCCTGCTTGGAAACAGCATCGTGAAGCGTGTCGGTGTAGGCAGCCGCCAAGTGATCGAGCAGGAACACCTTGGCCTGCTGCAGCGCATCGAGCGCGTAGACTCGGAACTGCCGCAGGTCGTCGGACGGTGCAAAATGCCAGATCAAGTCGTCTTTGGGAGCCGACTTACCCGCGAGCGACGATCCGTATGATGAAATCAATGATTTATAGAGCATTTCATCGGCACCCGCACCATCTTGATCAGCTTCCGACGAACACCTTAGATGATCAAGCTACTTTCAAGGAAGCCCCGCCGACCACTTGTCGGCTCCCCTGTAGCGCGTCAGCATGTCCGTCGGCCAAGCTGGTTGTCGCTGAACATCCTCCCGACCTGTCGACCGGAACGGTTAATCGGCGAAAGGCCCAAATCGGGGCGTCTGACCGTGCATTTGGCCTCAAGCCGCTCGACAGCCTCGAGGAGATGCGGCAGCGACCGAGCAATGCGGTCGATGGGCGCGACCACCAGCGCATCGCCCCTGCCGATCTGCTCCGGCGCCGGGGCCAGCTCCGGCCGCGCCCGCCCGCCCGAAGCCCGCTCTTCATGGCTGCGGCGCAGCAGCCGGCGGATTTTTTGCCCGCGGCCGGGGCAGGGGGCCTGATCCCCGATCCGGACGCGCGCCCGGCTGATTGGGGGCGTCAAGCCAGCCGTGCGCGGCGGCCGCTGAGGCACAGGCGCGATAAGCGCTACTTATCGGGGGTGATGTCGGAGATTCTGTGAGTGGTAGATAGCG
>NZ_PZKG01000344.1 GCF_003034985.1 Cereibacter changlensis JA139 | reverse complement strand
GCTGGAGGAATTCAGAGCACCAACTACTGTGGTGCTGACTGCGCCTGCTCCTTTGAAATTGCCCTCGCTTGTCAGATCAATATTGCCGGCGATCTGAGACGTGTTAAGTGCTCCTGTCATGGCGCCGAGTGACCCTGCCACAGAGGTTGCGGACATGATCGGCAGAGTGCCGATCTGAGTCCCGGACAGTTCAATGGCGGATTGGTTAAGAGCCCCAGCGGCTGTCGTCCCTATGGTGTCGAACTGACCACCTGACGCGCCGAGGTCTATTTTGACGTTGCCGGTTACATTCTCCCCGACGCTCTGCGAAATGGTGGCAAACCTGTTGGCAACGCTACCAGCAGTAGAGTTTCCGTCTTGCCCGAGCGCCCCGAGGAAGACCTGCCCACTGATATCTTCGAAGCTATTGACCATTTGAGCCTGTGCCATCGTCGCTCCCGCAACGAAGAGGGTAGCGGCAACCGCAATCTGACGAGCTAGCATTCTTTACTCCTGAACAAACGAACCAGATCACCCTGGCACGTTTCACATCTTTCTGGCGGTGATGCCTCTCAGCCGGCTCCTTTGCCGGTGATCTTGGTCCGGGTCAGGGCTCTGCCTTTTGGACCGGCCTATCAGCAGAAGAAGCCCCACTGGCGTCTTCATGAACTCTGCTGACGTCGCTTGATGCCCCGAAAGGCTCCCCGGTAGTTCGCACTCCGTTTACTGAGCCCAAAGCGTCACCGATAAGTGACCGGCAGCCTTCGTATTCTTCAGGAGGCATACTTTGTGTGAGAAGTTCGAAGGTCGCGAGCTGGAGCATGACACGCAGCGCATAATCTACCGCCTCCCGCCTCATCGCGCCCACATCCGCGTCCACTATGGTCCCTCCCTGTATTCTTGCGGCAGTGAATCCGATCTCGTTCGCAAAAATCTGTTTATGAAGGGAGATGCTCCCAACAATCTGTCCAGTTTGCAAATTCGTCATTGTCAGATCGAGACCCACAAGGATCCGGTTTTGCCGGAAACGCGGGCCGACGCCGCCTATCGTCGCGACCGCACCGCCGCCTGGAATGAAATCAAGGCTATTTATACTGCCTGCTATCAGTAAATGAGCTGGCTCTTGTTGCTGTATGTCTCGGATGCCCCACTGTGCCTCCATAAGAGTTACCGCGGTCTCGCGCCGATTTACCATTCTTGCACCAGTTTTGAACAACGCTGATTGGACCATGTCACCGGCTCCTTGCGTCACGAAGCGGCCAAATCCTCCGTCGTTATATTGTTCCTTGCCAGTCAGATCCGGTATAGACCCTACTGCGA
>NZ_PZKG01000343.1 GCF_003034985.1 Cereibacter changlensis JA139 | reverse complement strand
GACCCGCCAGACCCGGTAGACCCGGTACACCCGGCCAGACCCGGCACGACCCGGCCAGACCCGGCACGACCCGGCAGACCCGGTAGACCCGGTAGACCCGGTAGACCCGGTAGACCCGGTAGACCCGGTAGACCCGGTAGACCCGGTAGACCCGGTAGACCCGCTTGACCCGGCAGAAGCAATAGGGTTATCGTGTTAAAAACATGAGGGCGAGCATGAAAGTAATAGCTGCATACAGCCACAAGGGCGGAACCGGAAAAACTACAACGCTGATGATGCTGGCAAACGCAGTTGAAGCGAAAGGGCAGCGCGCCCTTTTGGTAGATTGCGATCCGCAGCAGAATTTCGCGATGTATAGGGATAACTCGCGAACCAGTGATTTCGATTATTGGTCGGACAACATGGATGTCGTTTATCTCGACTTCGAAGCGACAACTATTGTCGCCTTGGAATCGGCGCTGATAGACGCCGATGACAGCGGCAAGTATGACTATGCCCTGTTGAACCTGGCTGGCGCGGATCACCCATTCAACAGGATGGCGCTGCGCTATGCGGAGTTGACCTTGCTGCCGTTCAAGCCTGCCGCGACAGAGCTGGCCGAACTGTCCCCGGCACTCGCTGTCATCGACCAACTGGCCGAGAGCGGTGAGATCGGACAGGTCCGCGTCGTGTTCACCATGATGAAGTCGAGCATGACTGCGGCCCAGAACCTCTACAGGTCGGCGGCCGAGCAGAATTTCGAAGTCATGAAGACGGAGATCAAAGATAACTCCGTGTTTGCGGATCTCGTCATGAGGGGCTTGCTGGCCCGGACGATTGCTGGCGAGGAGCAGAGTGCGACCGGGCTGAGGATTATGGACATCAGACGCCTCAAGTCCGCCTTGGACGACTGCGTTACGCTGCTGGCCGAGGTCGACCAGATCATTGAGGGAGAGACAGCGTGAAGAACCGCGGATTGCTTGGCAGTGGTCGCCTTCCTGTCGCCACCCACAAGGGCCAAGGCCGCCCGGCAACGCTCAGCGGCGTCCAGTTTGCTGGTGTGACCGAAGAAGCCGAGAAAATGGATCGGGATCTGTCCGTGACGGCCGAACCCGGGAACGAGGGCGCAGCCCCGCCGATTAGCCGCGACACCTCCGAACCGGAGCTTCAGTCCGCGCCAAAGAAACGGGGAAGGGGCAGATCGCAGCCCAAGACATCTTCCGAGGGTGAAGGGAGCGATCGGCGCTTCTACTTCAAGCTGCCCATCGAACGTGCAACCATTGAGCGCCTTGATACGGTGTTCGAGCAAAACCCCACGGCGAAGCGACAGGTGGTGATGAGAAGAAT
>NZ_PZKG01000342.1 GCF_003034985.1 Cereibacter changlensis JA139 | reverse complement strand
GGGGGCGGATGGCCTGGAGGCCAGCGCCCTCGCCTATGCAGTCCTTGGGGCAGTGATGGGCGGCCTCTTGGCTCGCCGGATCAATCCGCGATTGCTGCGCGCCGCCATTATCTCGGCGACATTGCGGTTCAGGTCCAGCCTCAGCGCATCGTCGTGGCCGGTGCGGGCGGCCGCCGCGCGCGACAGGGCGCCGGTCATGCAGAGCCCCAATCCGACAGCCGCAGCCTCTCCTTGCTTGGCCAAGGGCGCTGTCCACCGGGACAGTCCCGGGCGCATTCGCGGACTTTCTCTTGCAAAATGTCAGCGAGAGTGTCGCCTTTGGCAAGGCTGTGGCGAGTGAGCAGATTTCAGTCGGGGGTGAGAAAGCATCGTTCGCCTTTCCACCCGGTTCGAGGCAGGACAACCCTGTGAGGGAGCATGGACAAGACGACGCCCGATCGCCTTACCGCACCCCTGAACGCGCTGCGCGCCTTCGAGGCTGCGGCGCGGCATCTGTCGATCAAGCAGGCGGCGCTGGAACTGGGGGTGACGCCTTCGGCCGTCAGCCATCAGTTGCGCGGGCTGGAGGACAGACTTGGCCTGACGCTGATGCGGCGCGTCGGCCCGGCATTGGAGCTGACCGAGGCGGGGGCGCGGCTTGCCCCCGACCTGACGGCAGGGTTCGCCCGGATCACCCGGGCGGTGGCCGGGCTGAAGGAGGACCGCGGCAGCGGACCCCTGCGCCTGTCGATGCTGCCGACCTTCGCCGCGCATTGGCTCTCGCCCCGCCTGACCCGCTATCCGTTCGAGAGGGCGGGGTTCGATCTGCTGATCTCGACGACGCAAGAGGCGGTGGACCTGTCGGCGGGCGTGGCCGATGTGGCGGTGCGGCACGGTGCCGGCGCCTGGGAAGGGACGCGGGCTGACCTTCTGTTCGATGAAACGGTGGGCCTCTTCGGCATGCCCGCGCTGGCCGGTCTGCCTGCTGCCGACATGCGCGCCCGGATCGGGGGCATGACCCTGTTCCTGTCGCAATACCGCAAGGAGAACTTCGCGCGCTGGAACGCGACGCTGCCGGGCGGACCGATCCGGCCCGCGGCGGTGTTGCAGGTGGATTCCTCGGGCCTCGCCCTGCGCGCCGCGATGGACGGGGCAGGCGTGGCCCTGGCCGGGGTGGAGATCGCGGGGTTCGATGCCGGGACCGGGCGGCTGGCCGAGCTCTTCCCCCACCGTGTCCCGACCGGCGGCGGCTATTATCTGGTCTATCCCGAGGCCCTGGCGCGGGACCGCCGCGTCCGCAACCTCTGCCGCTGGATGACCGAGGCGGCGGGGCAGGGCCGCCTGGGCG
>NZ_PZKG01000341.1 GCF_003034985.1 Cereibacter changlensis JA139 | reverse complement strand
GCTGCGCCCCGGCATGCAGAGCGCTTCGGACTGGAGCGCGACCACGGTGATCGCCACGCTTTCCGGCCTCGTCAGCGCCAATGACTACGGCGACCTGAAGCCCGGGACCGGCTCGACGCTGAAGCTCACCATGGACGTGCGCGCCTACAAGCTGGAGGTCGATGGCGAGGCCGTGCTGGAGATCGACCTCGTCAACGCCATCCGCCGGATCGGCGGCACCGACCAGCTCGCCGAGATGCGCCGCGCCATGGGCTTCTGAGCCCCGTTCACCGTTACCCATCCCCGCTTCGGCGGTCCCATCATCTGGCCGGAGGCGCGCCCGCCGCCGACCGTTTAAAGAGGCCTTTGAACATGCCTAAAACCACCCTGATCTCGCCCGTCAAACGCGCCGCCGGCGACGTGACCACCGTCGCCGTCCGCAAGCCCGATGTCGGGGCCCTGCGCGGGCTGAAGCTGACCGACGTGCTGCAGATGGACGTCAACGCCATCAGCCGGCTCCTGCCGCGCATCACCGAGCCGTCGCTGCTGCCCGACGAGGTCGCCGAGCTCGACCCCGCCGACTTCCTGTCTCTCGCCGCCGAGGTCGTCGGTTTTTTCGTGACGGCGGAGATGAAGGCGGAGGCCGAGGCGGAGCTGCGGCTGCAGTAGCGCAAACCACGGCAGGCGGGGCGTCTCTCGATCTGCCCGACGACATCGAGGAGGCGATGGCCGACATCGCCATCGTCTTCCACTGGCCGCCCGCCGCGATGGATCCGATGTGTCTCGAAGAGCTGGCGCGCTGGTGGGCAAAGGCCCGCGCCCGCGCCGCCCCGGAGGAGAGCGATGGCTGATCTCAACGTGCAGCTGATCCTGCGGCTGGTGGACCGCGCCACCGCCCCGGCCCGCGCCGCGCTCCGCGGCATCGAGCGGATCGGCGGCGAGGGGCTGCTGCGCCAGGCCGCCATGGTCGGGCGCGGGACGGAACGCATGGCCGCGGGCTTCGGCCAGGTCACCCGCTCCGCCCTCACCGGAGCCGCCGTCATCACCGGCCTCGCCGGATCGGTCGCCGCCCTCGGCGCGAGCTTCATCGCGCCGGCCGCCCAGTTCGAGCAGTTCCGCGTCCAGCTCACCAACCTCGAAGGCTCCGCCGAAGGGGCCGAGCGGGCGATGACCTGGATCGAGGACTTCGCCGTCCGCACCCCGCTGGAGCTCGAAGACACGGTCGCGGCCTACGCCCGGCTGAAGGCGTTCGGGCTCGACCCGACCAAGGGGGCGCTGCAGGCGCTGACCGACACCATGGCGGCGACGGGGGGCGGCTCGGAGCAGCTCGACGGGCTGGTGCTGGCGCTCGGGCA
>NZ_PZKG01000340.1 GCF_003034985.1 Cereibacter changlensis JA139 | reverse complement strand
CCTGCGCCCGGGCATGCAGAGCCCGACCGACGGAAGCGCCACGACGGTGATCGCCACGCTCTCCGGCCTCGTCAGCGCCAACGACTACGGCGACCTGAAGCCCGGGACCGGCTCGATGCTGAAGCTCACCATGGACGTGCGCGCCTACAAGCTGGAGGTGGAGGGCGAGACCGTGCTGGAGATCGACCTCGTCAACGCCATCCGCCGCATCGGCGGCACGGATCAGCTCGCCGAGATGCGCCGCGCCATGGGCTTCTGAGGTTTGCGGCGGCGGTGATGAACGCCGCCGCCCCTTCGCGCTTTTCTACCATCAACAGCTCCGAAGCCGCCGATGACTTGGCCGGGGCGCGACCCTTCACCCCCCGTTTAAAGAGGCCGTCAAACCATGTCCAAGACCACCCTCGTCTCGCCCGTCAAACGCGCCGCCGGTGACGTGACCACCGTCGGCGTCCGCAAGCCCGATGTCGGGGCGCTCCGCGGGCTGAAGCTCACCGACGTGCTGCAGATGGACGTGAACGCGATCAGCCGGCTGCTGCCCCGCATCACCGAGCCGTCGCTCCTGCCCGACGAGGTGGCCGAGCTCGACCCGGCCGACTTCCTGTCTCTCGCCGCCGAGGTCGTCGGTTTTTTCGTGACGGCGGAGATGAAGGCGGAGGCCGAGGCGGAGCTGCGGCTGCAGTAGACCTGCCCGACGACATCGAGGAGGCGATGGCCGACATCGCCATCGTCTTCCACTGGCCGCCCGCCGCGATGGATCCGATGTGTCTCGAAGAGCTGGCGCGCTGGTGGGCCAAGGCCCGCGCCCGCGCCGCCCCGGAGGAGAGCGATGGCTGATCTCAACGTGCAGCTGATCCTGCGGCTGGTGGACCGCGCCACCGCCCCGGCCCGCGCCGCGCTCCGCGGCATCGAGCGGATCGGCGGCGAGGGGCTGCTGCGCCAGGCGGCGATGGTCGGCCGCGGGACCGAGCGCATGGCATCGGGCTTCGGCCAGGTCACCCGCTCGGCCCTCACCGGAGCCGCCGTCATCACCGGCCTCGCCGGATCGGTCGCCGCACTCGGCGCGAGCTTCATCGCGCCGGCCGCCCAGTTCGAGCGCTTCCGCGTCCAGCTCACCAATCTCGAAGGCTCCGCCGAGGGAGCCGAGCGGGCGATGACCTGGATCGAGGACTTCGCCGTCCGCACTCCCTTGGAGCTCGAGGACACGGTCGCCGCTTACGCCCGGCTGAAGGCCTTCGGCATCGACCCGACCAAGGGCGCGCTCCAGGCCCTGACCGACACCATGGCGGCCACGGGCGGCGGCTCGGAGCAGCTCGACGGGCTGGTGCTGGCGCTGGGGCAA
>NZ_PZKG01000339.1 GCF_003034985.1 Cereibacter changlensis JA139 | reverse complement strand
TTTGTGCAACAGAGCCACGCTCTACAGCCAAGCGCAGTGGCAAGAACACAAGACGGAAAGCCAGACTCTTATCTTTGCAGATCGGGTTGGGACCGAGCTGCTGGACCATCTGCGCTGTGTGGCGGAGCGACGCGAAAATGCCTTCGTGTATGCTTGGGCTCCAGGGCAGATCACGGCTGCTTTGGGCAATACGCTCGATGTCCGATCGGTGAGGACCGAACTGGTAAGAAGGTTCCGCCAATGAAGGATGACGCCGACTTCCGTGTGTCTCTGGCCGAGTATCAGTTGAAGGCCGTGGATGCGATGTCCGAGACGCTCCGCACTGTATCAGGCCTACATGACCGCGAGCCGCAACACCGCGAACGGATATCCAGGGAACTGGGGGTAATCCTGCTACAAGCTCCAACCGGATCAGGAAAGACCCTAATGCTCGGCCGGGCGTTAGAGGCCGTGCGCGGGCAGCTGGGCGCCAAGACGGTGTGGTTTTGGTTCGCCCCCTACGCCGGATTGGTGACGCAGACCCGCAGCGCCCTGATCGCACAATGTGGTGCATTGCGGCAACGAGATATTTATGCCGACCGTGAGGCAAGTGCCGCCCGTGACGGTGATGTGTTCGTACAGACATGGGCCTCGGTCGCAGTCATAAAGAAGGAAAGCCGCAAGGTCCGCACCGATAAGGAGGCTTCGCTGTCGGTGGACACCATGATTGCAAAGTTGCGCGAACAGGGATTCCGCATCGGCGTGGTAATCGACGAGGCGCATTTGAATTTCGGTTCAGGCGCAGCAGCAACGGCAGATTTCTTTCTGAAAGTGATGTCGCCCGATTTCACGGTGCTTGCCACAGCCACACCAAACGACACCAAGCTGGAAAAGTTTGAGCGCGACGTTGGGTTGAAAGTGGCAAGCCGTGTGACGGTCTCCCGTGACGCAGTGGTGAAGGCGGGATTGAACAAGATTGGACTCATGGTGGGGGTGCTACGATTCAAGGAAGAGGACCGGGCCTTAATCGACACCGAAGTGGCAACTCTGACGGCGGGTTGGTCACAGCATTCGTTCATTAAGGCCAAGCTGGCCGAGAGGGGGATCAGCCTGACGCCATTGATGCTAGTGCAGGTAGAGGATCAGCAGGAAGGCAAGGATGACCCGGTTGCGCGGGTAAGGGAGCGATTGATCGAGATCGGTGTGCCCGACAAAGCAATCGCCGTGCACACGTCGGGTGAGCCTGATCCTGCTTTCCACACCTTGGCCTATGACCCCGAGATTGAAGTTCTGGTGTTCAAGCTCGCTGTAGCAACCGGATTCGACGCTCCACGCGCATGGACGCTAGTTTCGGTGCGGCCAA
>NZ_PZKG01000338.1 GCF_003034985.1 Cereibacter changlensis JA139 | reverse complement strand
TGATGTAGAGCGGCATCGCACATCCTCCATTGGATCCCTTATATCGTGAATGGGATATGCGGCCAGCCTCATCCGCCGGTTAGCCGCCGGAAGAGCTGTTCCCAGACCACATCCCAGCGGAAGGGCATGAGCAGCCAGCCGACCAGCCACCACCAGAAGGCGGCGCGTCGGAACAGGGGCTTCGCGCTTTGTTGTTCTGGCATCTTCGATTCCATCCTCGCCTCCGCCCGATACATAGCGCGAATTGCGGCGAGCAGTCCGCCTGACTTGCCGATTGCATCGCAACGCCAAAGCTGCGAATTGTACTGCCATGCTTTTCCGGTATCATCGGAAATGACGATGAAACAATCTATCAATGGAGCATTAATGGCCGATCTGAACGCGATGTCGCTTGCCGATCTGAAGGCGCTGCAAAAAGACGTTACCCGCGCTATTGACAGCTTTGAGAAACGCCGCAAGGCCGAAGCCGTCTCGGCATTGGAAACCGCCGCAAAGGAGATGGGGTTCAGCCTCGCCGAGTTGATGGGCCAGCAGCCTGGCCGCCAGCGCAGCGCCGCCGTGCCAAAATACGCCAACCCGGCAGACCCTTCGGATACCTGGAGTGGTCGGGGCCGTCAGC
Organism: Cereibacter changlensis JA139; assembly: GCF_003034985.1. Taxonomy (GTDB): domain Bacteria; phylum Pseudomonadota; class Alphaproteobacteria; order Rhodobacterales; family Rhodobacteraceae; genus Cereibacter; species Cereibacter changlensis. Next base: position 736 of record NZ_PZKG01000338.1, on the reverse strand, counting down.
CGCACTGGTTCAGGGACGCCCTGACAGCCGGCCGTTCCGAGGCAGATCTTCTCATCAATACCTGACACCACCACGGATAAGGGGCGGCCCCTCTGGGGTCGCTCTTTCTGTCGCGCGCGTGAATGCCCAGAGGATCGAGCGGCGCTTGCAAGGCCAGCCAAATCCGCCCCCGGTCTTGCTCTACGCCGCCGCTTCCCCGTCGACGCCACCGGCCAAGTTCGCCTGCCGTCCGTTCCGCAGTCTCCGGCGCCGTTGCGCCCTTTGATCTTCGATCTGGAGCCCTCGCGGGTCTTGCTGCGCGGTTCGCGCAGCAGCTCTTGCCTGTCGCCTCGCGGATCGTGGTCGCAGATCCCGCCGACATGGTGATCTCCTCTCGTTTCGGAAGAATGCAACCTGAGCCGGGCCTGATCGCGGGCAGGGGCTGCGCCCCCTTCAACCACAATCTTCCCCTGGCCTGCGGCCATTCCTCGCGAAACAAGATTGCGGTTGACCGCGATCCTCATTGGCCCGGCTCTTTTGGTTTGCATCGAAACGAAGGGAGATCACCATGTCCAACTACCTGCGCGTGACCACCCCCGTCGAAGGCTCCGACGGCAAGACCCGCTTCCACAACGTCGGCGTCGCCTTCCCGCAGCGCGAGGGCTCCAGATCGAAGATGAAGATCAAGCTCCACTCCCTGCCGATCAACGGCGAACTCGTCCTCTTCGAGCCGAACACCAGCGACGACGACGGCGGC
>NZ_PZKG01000337.1 GCF_003034985.1 Cereibacter changlensis JA139 | reverse complement strand
GAAGACCTCGGGCGGGGCGCGGTGGAACTACCTTGCCGCCTGGGCATGGGCCGAGAAGAACGGCCAAGACCCGAAGGACTTTGTGGCCGCGCTCTTCAGGAACGTGCCGGTGCTCGACACCGGGGCGCGCGGCTCGACCACGACCTTCGCGCAGCGCGGTCTGGGTGATGTGCTGCTGGCTTGGGAGAACGAGGCCTATCTTGCCTTGGAAGAGCTGGGCGAGGACAAGTTCGACATCGTCGTGCCGTCGGTGTCGATCCTCGCCGAGCCGCCGGTGGCGCTGGTCGAGGGCAACCTGAAGGATGAGGCACAGCGCGAACTGGCGACGGCCTATCTGGAGTATCTCTACTCGCCCGAAGGCCAGGCCATCGCCTACAAGAACTTCTACCGGGCCTGGGACGCCTCGGCCGCCGATCCCGAGGATGTCGCCCGCTTCCCGAAGCTCGACCTCGTGACCATCGCCGACTTCGGCGGCTGGGAGAAGGCCCAGCCGGAGCACTTCGGCGACGGCGGCACCTTCGACCAGATCTACGTGTCGCAATGAGCGTCGCACCGACCTTTCGGCTGAAACCGCCCTCCCCCCTGCCGGGGTGGGGGCTTTCCTTCGGCGTGATGCTGACCATGCTGTCGCTCATCGTGCTGCTGCCGATCGGCGCGCTCTTGCTGCGCGGCGCCCAGATCGGGCTGCCCGAACTGGCGGCCGTGCTGGGCCGCGACCGGGTGCAGGCGGCGCTTCTGCTGTCGTTCCGCGCGGCGCTAATCGCGGCAGGGTTCAACCTCGTCTTCGGTCTGGCGCTGGCCTGGGTGCTGGTGCGCTACGACTTCCCGTTCAAGCGGGTGATCGACGCCAGCGTGGATCTGCCCTTCGCGCTGCCGACCGCCGTGGCGGGGATCGCGCTGACCGCGATCTATGCGCCGAACGGCGTGTTCGGCGGTCCGCTGATGGATTGGTTTGGGCTGCGCGTCGCCTATTCGGAATTGGGGATCTGGATCGCGCTGATCTTCGTCGGCCTGCCCTTCGTGGTGCGCACCGTGCAGCCGGTGATCGAGGAGATCGACCGCGAGGTCGAGGAAGCCTCGGCCACGCTGGGGGCCTCGCGGGCGCGGACCTTCACCAGGATCATCCTGCCGATGCTGACCCCGGCCCTGCTGACCGGCTTCGCGCTGTCGCTGGCGCGGTCGGTGGGCGAATACGGTTCGGTCATCTTCATTGCAGGCAACCTGCCGCTGCAGACCGAGATTGCGCCGCTGCTGATCGTGATCCGGCTGGAGGAATACGACTACGACGGCGCGGTGGCCATCGCGCTGGCGATGCTGGGCATTTCCTTCGTGATGCTGCTGGCGATCAACCTGATCCAG
>NZ_PZKG01000336.1 GCF_003034985.1 Cereibacter changlensis JA139 | reverse complement strand
ACCGTTCTGGTGATGGGCGCTACCCGCGCGATCGAATTTAAGACGTCCTTCATTTCCCGGAGACCCATTGCATGACCCATGCCCAGATCCGACCCCCGACCCATATGAACCTGCATGCCGCCGCCCCCTCCTCGACCCGGACGGTGGCCGGATTCAGCGACTATGTGCGCATTGCCCGTCTCGACCACATGACCAAGCATGTCTTCATCCTGCCGGGCATCGTGCTGGCCCTGCTGCTGCGCGGCAGCGCCGTCAGCGAGGCTCCGATGGCCATCGCGATGAACATCGTGCTCGGCTTCATGGCAGCGGTAGGCGTGGCTGCGGCGAATTATGTCATCAACGAATGGCTCGACCGCGATTTCGACCGCTACCATCCGGAGAAGTCGCAGCGCGCGGCGGTGCAGCGACAGATGCATGGCGGCTTCATCCTGCTGGAATATGCCGTGCTGCTGGTGGCCGGAATGGCGCTGGCGCTGGCGGTGAACGACACGACCTTCGTGGCCTGCGGCCTGCTGGCCATCTCGGGCGTCACCTACAACGTGAAGCCGATCCGCACCAAGGACCGTCCCTACTTGGACGTGCTGTCGGAATCGCTGAACAACCCGATCCGGCTGCTGATCGGCTGGGCGATGGTCGATGCGACCAGCCTGCCGCCGGTGTCGCTGTTCTTCGCCTTCTGGTTCGGCGGGGCCTTCCTGATGAACTCCAAGCGGCTTGCCGAGTATCGCGACATCGTCGCCAGCGACGGGCGCGAGACGCTGGGCCTCTATCGCCGGTCCTTCCTGCATTACACCGAGGCGCATCTGTCGGTGGCCAATCTGGTCTACGCGCTGCTCTGCTCGTTCTTCCTGGCGATCTTCCTCATCAAGTATCGCATCGAATACATCGTGCTGTTCCCCTGCATCGTCGTGCTCTTCGCCGTCTACTACGCCCTGGCGCTCACGCCCGATTCCGTGGCGCGCAAACCCGAGAAACTCTATCGCGCCAAGCCGGTGATCGCGGCGGCGATCCTCACCTCCGTGCTGTTCGTGGCGGCGACCCTGATCGACATCCCGGTGCTGGAAACCCTGGCGAGCCAGCACTTCATCGAGACCGGCGGGCAGCATTTCCTGACCAGCGCGCCGTGAGCCGGGGCAGAGGCGCGTGGCCGATCCGTCTCGGCTGCGCGGCGACTGTTAGATGATGAACCGGCTCATCCGCACCCGTCCCATGCTGCGCAAGCTGGCGCAGTATTTCCTCACGGCCGGTGTGGCGGCCATCGTCGACATCGGCGGCTTCGCTCTCCTGCTGGGCGTCGGTGCCGCTCTGGTTCCGGCGGCGATGGCGTCCTTCCTCGCGGCGAATGTCGTGAACTACGTGCTCA
>NZ_PZKG01000335.1 GCF_003034985.1 Cereibacter changlensis JA139 | reverse complement strand
TTTGTGCAACATGTGTAACCGCCCCTTGCGCAAGAGGGTATTTGCAGGCTCGTCCTGGCGCGCCGTCGGGTGCTGACATGTGTCCGGCCTCTGATGCGGCCATCGTCGTGCCGCGGGCCCGTATGGTGTTCGCAGGTCGGGTCCAGATCAAAGCCGCGTGCTCGTTGGCACTCTGTTGCACACTGGTTCTCCCGATCCCGTCTCACGACCGTTGCGCCAAACCGCTCCTTGCCCTCCTTCGCTCCGACGTCCTCGCGACCTCTGACGGCTTATACCGCCGAGGCTGGAGACTGGTAGACGCCGCCGCGGGCCATCAGGGCCCAGACGATCCGCGCCATCTTGTTCGCCAGCGCCACCCGCACCAGCATCGGCGGCTTGCGCGTCAACATCCCTCCGAGCCATGTGCCCGGCCGGGTCGCAGCATGGACATGTCGTTTGATGATGACGCTGTTCGCCCCGATGATCAGCAGGCGTCTGAGGGATCGCTCGCCCATCTTCGTCGTAGCGCCGAGGCGCTGCTTGCCGCCGGTCGAGTGCTGCCGCGGCGTGAGGCCAAGCCAGGCCGCAAAGTCCCGCGCCTTGCCGAATGTCTCGGGCGGCGGGGCCAATACCGCAATGGCCGTGGCGATCAGGGGACCGATGCCCGGCACCGTCATCAGCCGCCGCGCCACCTCGTTCTTCTTCGCCCGACGCTCGATCTCGACGTCGAGCTTGCCGATCTCGGCCTCGAGATGCGAAAGCGCCGCGACCAGAACCTTCAAGGTCGCAATGGCGTCGGCGGGCAGGCCGCTGTCGGCATCTTCGACGATGGCGATCAGTCGGGCGGCGTTGGCCGCTCCCTGCGGCACGACCTGCCCGAACTCGCCCAGATGGCCTCGCAGGGCGTTGATCGCTTGCGTCCGCTGCCGGATCAGAAGGTCGCGGATGCGGAAGACCATCGCCGCCCCTTGGGTCTCCTCGCTCTTCACCGGCACGAAGCGCATCGTCGGCCGCAGAGCAGCTTCGCAGATCGCCTCGGCGTCGGCCGCATCATTCTTCTGGCGCTTGACGAAGGGCTTCACGTAGGCTGGCGGGATCAAGCGCACCTCATGGCCAAGCTTGCCTATCTCGCGGCCCCAGAAGTGCGCGCCGCCGCACGCTTCCATGGCCACGACGCAAGGTGGCAACCGACCGAAGAAGTCGAGCACCTGGTCGCGCCGAAGCTTCTTCCGAAGCACAACTCGACCCGAGGCATCAGCCCCATGCGCCTGAAACACGTTCTTCGCCAGATCGAGCCCGACCGTGGTAATCTCCGACATGACCGTCCTCCTCTGTGGATCGTCGCAGACCCACCTTGGCACATCGATGCCGTCGGGGGGCGGTCACATCATCAGAGCC
>NZ_PZKG01000334.1 GCF_003034985.1 Cereibacter changlensis JA139 | reverse complement strand
CCTCTAGCAGGCTGCTGAAGAAGTCAGCCCTCGACCCGGTGTTAGGAACATGATTCACCCTTTGCACGACAACGGTGGGGGTGATGATGCGCGGGACGGACGAGACGAGCGGGTCGCTGTTCAGCTATGTCGATCTTGAAGAGCGCATCCCTGCGCGGCACCCGCTGCGCAAGATCCGGCAGGTGGTCAACGAGGCGCTGGCCAGTCTCGATGCCGAGTTCGAGGCGCTCTACACCGATTTTGGCCGTCCCTCGATCGCGCCGGAACGGTTGATCCGGGCGAGCCTGATCCAGATACTGTTTTCGGTCCGCTCGGAGCGGCAGTTGATGGAACAGATGCAGTATAACCTGATGTTCCGCTGGTTCGTGGGCCTCGGCATCGACGATCCCGTCTGGGTGCCGACGGTCTTCACCAAGAACCGCGACCGGCTGCTGAGCACCGAGATGTCGCGCAAGGTGATGACGGCGATCCTGGCGCATCGCGAGGTGGCGCCGCTGTTGTCTGACGAGCATTTCTCGGTCGATGGTACGCTGGTCAAGGCCTGGGCCTCGATGAAGAGTTTCCAGCCAAAACCGGTGAGCACGCCGCCCGACGATGAAGGGCCAGGTGATCTGCCCGGACCCGACACCACCTCCAACAATCAAGCCGAACAAACCCAATCCGAGACCACCCCGATGCCCCGCCCCGCCCGCCAGAACCGCAACGCCGAAGTCGATTTCCGGGGCGAGAGGCGTTCCAATGCCACCCATGCCTCGACGACCGACCCGGAGGCGCGCCTCTACAAGAAGTCTCCCGGGACCGGGGCGATGCTGTGCTTCATCGGGCATGCGCTGATGGAGAACCGTAATGGTCTGATCGTGCAGGGTGACCTGACCCAGGCGGACGGCCATGCCGAACGGCGCGCTGCATTGGACATGATCCACCGCCATTCCCCCGGGTCGACCCGACGTTTGACGCTCGGGGCCGACAAGGGGTTCGACGCGGCCGAGTTCGTCGCCGACCTGCGCCAGGCGTGTGTCACGCCTCACGTCGCGCAGAAGTCACGACATTCAGTGATCGACGGCCGCACCACCCGGCACGAGGGCTATGTCCTTTCGATCAAGCACCGCAAGCGGATCGAGGAGGCCTTCGGCTGGGCCAAGACTGTCGGCGGAATGGTCCAGACCGTCTATCGCGGCGTTGAGCGCGTGCGATCCCGCTTCATCCTGACGATGGCCGCCAACAATCTAGCCCGACTGCCCCGGTTGCTGACCGCCTGACACCAAGAACAGGTGTCGAGGGGGTGAATGCCCCTCGCGCAAACCAATCGATACGCGGGGCCACCGCTCCTGCCGCAGGGATACCGTTTCGGCTCGCTGACTATTTCAGCGACCTGCTA
>NZ_PZKG01000333.1 GCF_003034985.1 Cereibacter changlensis JA139 | reverse complement strand
TGCGGGTGACGATCGACTGGCGCAGAAGATCCGGTGGAGATCCCGACATGTGTCGGGATCGAGCAGGTCAGAAAGCAAGACGATGCGGCGGCTGCGCCACTGATTAAGACCAGCACATTCATCCCGGCGCACTGCCAATTTCGGCGTGGCATGCCTGGTTCGTCGTCTGACAAAAATGATGTCGTCTGGACACAGTTTAGTTGACTTGCCTCAAGGTGAAGGCGCGCGGCTACGCCATAACCTCTTCTTACGAAAGTACAAAACAGGTCCGGTTTACGACTGCCGGCATGCCGAAAGGACAGCGGTTCCGCCGCGGTGCAGATCACCTTGCGCCGTGACCAGGCCCTATTCCCCTAATGTCTCGATACGATGTCAATCCGCGATCCCCAAGCTGCGCGCTGTGCCCTGTTCGGGATTGCCTGATATGCTCCTCATCAGCCAAGAGCAGTATTCCGCACTTTGGGATGCTAAGGGCTCAGCGGTGCTACGCCGCGGGAGATGTGGTTGTTCTGGCGGGCCAGCCGCTTGAGTTCGTCGCGACTGTCACAAGTGGGATCGCCTCCTTCTCCCGGACCGTTGGTGGTGATCGACGCCAGATCGTCAACCTCGCCTTCCCGTCGCACTTCATCGGGTGGCCCGGTCGGGCGGTGTCGCCGGTCGACATCACTGCGGTGACTGAACTGACAGTCTGCATATTCAACCGAGCCGCCCTGGAGGCGAGGCTGGAAAAGATTACGCCGCTTCGGCAGCGGTTGATGGAAATGCGCCTCAACGACCTCGACGAGGGCCAGAGACTGGCTGATTGTGCTTAGCCGGAGCGGCGCGCTTGAAAAAGTGGCCGGACTGGCTTGTTGTCATCGCGCGGCAATTGTCGACAGACCCTCTTGATCCGGATGGGGAAGTCAACTTCGAGCTTCCTCTAAGCCGCTCGGATATGGCGGATTGCCTTGGGCTCAACCCGGAGACTGTCAGCCGACAGGTGAGCGTGCTTCGTCGGAGAAAGATCATCGAGGTGGACAACAAATGGACAATCCGGGTCAGGGCGTTGTCTCGCTTGCTTGAAGCAGCGGGGCCGTCCCATGAAAACCTGATGGTCCATGGGTCCGGCGCCGAACCTCGGTTCGGGGAGGCGTCGGGCTGAAGGCCCTACCCTGCCTACGTCGCGCCCAGATGGATTGCAGACATTGATCGTTCAGGATCTGAATTTTTAGGCAGGGTAAGGTGTGGCGAGATCCCGACATGTGCCGGGATCGAGCAGGTCAGCAGCCAGGTCAGGGGATCGACGCGGGCTTTGGCCCGCACTCACCCCCGCCCTGCGGTTTTTTCTGTTTGTCAGGTCCGCCCAACATCCCTGATCGGGCCGGTCAATCGGCAA
>NZ_PZKG01000332.1 GCF_003034985.1 Cereibacter changlensis JA139 | reverse complement strand
GCGGCGGTCCGGCATGGCGGAACTCGCTGTCGTAATCGTCCTCCAATATCCACGCCCCGGCCCGCCGCGCCCAGTCGATCAGCGCCAGCCTGCGCCGCATCGACAGGGTGACGCCCAGCGGGAACTGGTGCGAGGGCGTGACATAGGCGGCCCGCGCCCCGGGGGAGCGCTGCTCGCCTAGGGCGACCTCCAGCCCCTCGGCATCGACGGGCACGCCGACGAGGCGCAGCCCGGCCCCTTCCATCACCGCGCGCGCACCGGGATAGCCGGGGTCTTCGATCCAGACCGGATCACCGGGGGCGAGCGTGGCGCGGGTCACCAGATCCAGCGCCTGCTGCGTGCCCGAGGTCAGAAGGATCTGCCCCGCCTCGCAACGCACCCCGCGCGCGCTGCGCAGGTAGGCGGCGATCTCGGCGCGCAGCCCGGCGTTGCCCTGCGGATCGCCATAGGAGAAATGCGCGGCCTCCGGCCGGGCGAGATGGCGGTGCAGGAGGCTGCGGAACTGCAGCATGGTGCAGTCGTCGGCGGTGGCGACACCCAGCGTGCCGGGCAGGACCGAGGCGGCCTTCGGCCTCGGCGGCGCGGTGACGGGCGCGGGCGGCGCGCCGAGCCGCGGCACCTCCGCCGCGACATAGGTCCCTGCCCCGGTGCGGGCGACGGCGAAACCGTCGGCCACCAGCATCTCGAAGGCTGCCACCGCTGCGCCGCGCGCAAGACCGAGCCGCGCCGCCAGATCGCGGGTGGTGGGCAGCTTGCTTCCCGGCGGCAGCGCCCCGGTCTCGATCAGCCGCCGCAGCGCCGCGTAAAGCGCCACGCGCCGCGCGCCCTCGGCGGGCAGCACCGGGATCAGCGCCGACCAGTCCGGCAGATTGGTCGGCGAACATGCTGTCAGATTGGATCTGTTTCGGACCAATGCCATCGCCTATCGCTGGACGATCCCGACCCGAAAGGCAAGCCATGACAGCGACCTCCCCCTCCTCCGCCTATCCCGTCAGCCCGCGCAACCGGGTGAAACGCGTGCACGAGCGCGGCAGCTACGACCGCGCTTCGGTGCATGCGGTCCTCGATGCCGCGATGCTCTGCCACGTGTCCTATGTGCTGGAGGGCCAGCCCTATTGCACGCCGACGCTGCACTGGCGCGAGGGCGAGACGCTCTACTGGCACGGCTCCTCGGCCAGCCGGATGCTGCGGCATCTGACGCAGGGGGTGGCGGCCTGCCTGACGGTCTCGCATCTCGACGGGCTGGTGCTGGCGCGCTCGGGCTTCAACCATTCGGCCAATTACCGTTCGGCGATGTGCTTCGGCACGGCGCGGATCGTCAAGGACCCGGCGGAGAAGGCCGAGGCGCTGCGGGCGGTGGTGGACCGCTTCTACCCCGAGCGTTCCGCCAGCCTGCGGCC
>NZ_PZKG01000331.1 GCF_003034985.1 Cereibacter changlensis JA139 | reverse complement strand
GACGGGCTGGCGTTGATCCTCGGGGATCTCGGCCGCATCACCGCGGCGGGCGGGCGGCTGATCCGCATGGCGACGCTGGACCATGCCACCGGGGCGGGCGACCGCATCACCAAGGCCGATGGCGAGGCCTTTGTCTTCGGCGGAACCGGCGGCGACGAGATCGCGCTCGGGGCTGGCGACCACACCGTCTCCGGCGACTTCGGGGTGCTGGACTTCGCCGGCGGCGTGCGCGCCAGGCTCGAGGTGGTGATCGAGACCCCGGCCCGGGGCGGGGATGACACGATCTCCACCGGCGCCGGGTCGAACTGGATCATCGGCGGCGAGGGCGCGGACAGCATCGTCAATGCCGGCGGCGAGGCCGTCATCCTCGGCGACGCCGGGGTGATCCTCGCCGATGCCGCGGGACGTTTGATCGAGGCGACCTCGACCCAGCCGCTGCTCGGCGGCGACGACCGGATCACCGGCGGCAGCGGGCGCGACATCGTCATCGGCGGCACGGGCAACGACTGGGTCGACGGCGCGGCGGGCGACGACATGCTGGCGGGCGACAGCGGGCATTTCACCCGCGAACCGCTGGGCGGCGGCCGGACGCTCTACACCTTCGAGCAGCCGGGCGATTTCGAGCTGGGCGGCGACGACACGATCATCGGCGGCGAGGGCCGCGACCTGATGATCGGCGGCACCGGGCATGACCTGTTCGAGGTGGACTACACCTACGACTTCGCGCTCGGCGAATTCGGCCGCTACCGGCTGCAGGCCGAGGCCGACGGCAGCGAGCGGCTGGTCTCGGTACTGACGCTCGCGCCGCGCGATCTCGACCTGATCGGCGGCACCGGCGAGAAGCTGTTCTACCGTCTGGCGCGGGACAACTCGACCGAGGGCCTGCCGGAACTGGTGCTGCCGACGCTGTCGGAGCTGATGCGCGTCGACCTTCTCGTCACCGACGATCCCGAGATGGAGGCGGCCCGGCTCTTCGGCCTCTTGACCGAGGGCGAGGCCACCGGCGCCGCGCATGGCTTCCGCTTCCTCGGCGAGCCCGACCTGCTGACCGGCGAGGAGTTCCTTGCCCCGGCGGAGGAACTGGAGCAGGAAGCCCCCGAGGCGGAGACGGAACAGGCTTCCGTCCCGCGCGGCGGCTGGCGCTTCGCCGGCTGGCAGATGGCGGAGAGCTGACGGGACGGCATGCAGAGCACGCAGAGGGACAGCGCGGATCTTGGCCAGGCGCTGGCCCGCCACCTCGGCAAGCTGAACGGCCTGATCGGCTGCCAGGCGATCCTGCGCCACGAGGGCGGCGGCTGGCGCGAGGTGGCGCGGCTCGGCCGCATCGCCAGCGACGGGCTGGAGGCCGAGCTTGCCGGCTTCGACCCGCAGGCTGGCGGCACGGTGCGGCCGCTGGNGGGCGGCAAGGGC
>NZ_PZKG01000330.1 GCF_003034985.1 Cereibacter changlensis JA139 | reverse complement strand
GACGGCGGTGACCTGGGAGCAGATCGTCGCCGTCGCCCCCTTCCCTGCCCCCGAGCCCATCACGCTTCAGCTCTACGTCGGCGGCGAGGCGTTCGAGGTCGGGCAAGCCGCTGAGCCGCAAACCGGAGCCGCGCCATGAGCCTCGCCGCGGCCGAGGCCGACCGCCGGATCGGGGCGATGCTGAACGTCGGCACCATCGTGTCGATCGACAACGCCACGGGCCGCGCCCGGGTGCGGATCGGCGACCTTTTGACCCCGCCGCTGCAGGTCATGCAGATCCGCTCCGGCGCGATCCGGCTGCACTGGATGCCGAGCCCCGGCGAGCAGGTCACCGTCTCCGCCCCCTCGGGCGACATGGCCCGCGCCTTCGTCATGGGCTCGCTGCCCGTCGACGGCGACCTGATCGCCCCCGACGCCGGCAGCCCGACCATGGACCTCGGCGGCGGGACGCTGCGGCTGATCGGCACTCTCTACGTCGAGGGCGACATCGAGGTGACCGGCGATGTCCGCGCCTCCGGCGTCAGCCTCGTCACCCACACCCATGGCGGCGTCATTCCCGGCGGCGGCGACACAGGAGGACCGAACGGATGAGCATGAAGACCTATCGCGCGAAGGCCGCCGGCTGGATCGCCGGCCGGCGCGTCGCGGCCGGAGAGGAGATCCGCCTGACCGCCTCCCAGGCGAAGTACGAGCCGGTGGAGCCCGTGGTCGCCGAGACGACAAAGCCCTCGCGCAAGGCGAAGGCTGCGCCCGCCCCGGAGCCCGATCCCGCATGACCGGCCTGTCTCGCACCGCCTTCCGTCCGCTGGATGCGGACGCGCATCTGGCGCAGTCGATCACCGACATCCTCTCGACCCCGACCGGCAGCCGCGTCCTGCGCCGCGCCTATGGCTCGGAGCTGCCCCGGCTGATCGACCGCCCGGTGAACGGCGCGACGCTGGTCGATGTCTATGCCGAGACCGCCGCCGCGCTTGATGCATGGGAGCCGCGCTTCCGCCTGCGCCGCGTCGAGGTCTCCGTCGCCGCCGCCGGCAGGCTCGGCCTCGTCCTGCATGGCGAGGTCGATCACCGGGCCGTCACCATTCCCGCCGAGGTCTCTCCATGACCGGCTATTCCGCCATCGACCTCTCCCGCCTGCCGGCCCCGGCGGTGATCGAGACGCTCGACACCGAGGCGACCATCGCGGCGATCAGGGCCAAGGTGCTGGAGCTGGCCCCCGAGCTCGGCCCGGCGCTGGCGCTGGAAAGCGAGCCGGCGGTGAAGCTGATCGAGGCGCTGGCCTTCTTCGGCGTCCTGCACCGGGCGCGGGTGAACGACGCCGCCCGGGCGGTGATGCTGGCCACGGCGACCGGCGCGGATCTCGACAACCTGGCGGCGCTGCTCGGGGTCTCGCGGCTCACGCTGGCGGCGG
>NZ_PZKG01000329.1 GCF_003034985.1 Cereibacter changlensis JA139 | reverse complement strand
GCGCGGCGCATAGCGCCTGAAGCGATGATACCCATGGCCGACATGCGCCAGCGGATCGGCGGCCAGGGTGTCGGTCAACCGGGCCGCTGTTGCAACCAGCCCCTTGAGGGACAGCCAGCCACCGGCAGTGCCGACAGCCTCCTCGAGCGATGCGTGATCTTCATGGGCCTCCAGCAGCGCCGAACCGAGGGTGGCGAAGGACTGCAAGGTGTCCTTCAGCGCCGCTTTGGCATCTTCCGCACGAGCATCACATCTGGATTTCGCCTCACGCCACGTCTTGCCGACGATCCGGTCATGGGTTTCCACAATGGCGTCGGCAATGGCGCTGCACCATTCCATTGTCCGCATGGCATCGTCCAGCCGCTCCGCGATCTGGGACTCGGTGCGCCGCTCCGCGGCGACGAGCGCGTCCGCGCAAAGGCGCTCGATGATCGTGACGCCGGGCAGAATGGTCCGGGTTGCCCGGCACTGCTCGACAAACCGCCGGGCCAGATCATCGTTGGACCGCGACGCCTCGGCCGCATCGTTCAGCCAAGCCTTCAGGTCCCGCGACCCCCTGCCCGCAAACATCTTGTATCCATATACCTCTCGTAGCGCCGCAAGATGCTCATGGCGGGTCTCTTCACGGGTCGCATACCCGGCGAGATCATCGGGCTTCAGGCCCAGCTGCGCCGCCACGAAGCGGCTGACCGCCAGAGGGATCACCTCGCCGGGTCCCAGCAGACGACCGGGATATCGCAGCGCGCACAGTTGCAGGGCGAAACCAAAGCGGTTGTGTGAACGGCGTCTGGCGCGGATGATTTCCAGATCGTCGTCCGACAGCGTGTAGTGGTGCAGCATTGCCGCCTCAACGGCCGGCAGATCAAATATCGCGGCCCGCTGTCGGTCAGTCAGCACTGTACGATGGGCCATGTATCTTTTTCTTCCTGCGGATGTACTTCTGATGTTTTGTTTATGATATAAGATAAGAAACAGAGATGCTGTCAAAAGCCATCATCTGCCCAAGAACACCTCAAACGAACGTTTGTGAAACATGCTGATCGGCTATGCCCGCGTCTCCAAGGCGGACGGGTCCCAGTCCCTCGACCTGCAGCGCGATGCCCTCGCCGCCGCCGACGTCGTGGGCGAGCGGATCTACGAGGACCGCGCCTCGGGCGTGCGCGATGAGCGGCCCGGACTCGAGGCCTGCCTGCGGGCCCTGCGGCCGGGGGATGTGCTGGTGGTCTGGAAGCTCGACCGGCTGGGTCGCACGCTGACGCATCTTGTGAACCTGGTGCGCGACCTGTCGGATCGCGGCGTCGGACTGCGCGTGCTGACCGGTCAAGGCGCGGAAATCGACACCACGACCCCGGCCGGTCGCATGATCTTCGGTATCTTCGCTACCCTGGCCGAGTTCGAGCGCGACCTCATCCGAG
>NZ_PZKG01000328.1 GCF_003034985.1 Cereibacter changlensis JA139 | reverse complement strand
GGTGCTGAAAAATATAGTCCCGCATCACAAGGAGGTCGCCGCCAAGCTCGCGGATATTGCGCCGTCAGGCTACACGATGGCTTTGAACGTCTGCTACCTAACGCCGCAGGTGCAGGTCACGACTTACTCGGAAGCATGGGTGAAGCGGTATCGGGAGATGCACTTCGTGTCGCATGATCCGGTCGCGATCTGGTCAACCGTAAACTCGGGAACGACGCGGTGGAGCGATCTTCCGCTCTGGGGCACACAGGGCTGAGCCAACATGTGATCGAGGAAGGTCGTCAGTACGGTCTGGTCTATGGCGCGTCGGTGGCGCGCAGGAACGAGAAGAGCCCGATCCTGCGCTGCGTCCTCTTCGCGGCGCGGCCGGACCGCGAGTTGACCGACCTCGAGATCGACTGCTTGGCGGACGTTCTGGATGAGGCGATGACCGGCATCGGGATCAACTCGGGTCTATCGGAGGTTGAGTTGGAGACGCTTCGGGATCTGGGGGCGGGGCTCTCGCATCGGCAGATCGCGTCGGTTCGCGAGATCTCCATCCAGACGGTGCGCAAGCGTATCGACCGAGCCAAGTCGATCCTCGGCGCGCGGAATGCGATGCATGCTGTGAGGATCGCAGCCCGGCTGGGCCTGCTCGACGCCCCCGCCATGCTGTGACGCCGCCGTTTGCATACCTCGCACCAATCGGAAATCGCGTTGCTTTAGCTAATCGTGCGATGTCGCACAAGCTAGCAATAAATGCGTGCGCTGCCACGACAGGATGCGGCGTTTGGGATCTGTAGTGGCGTGCATGTGCCCGACGACCTGCAAAATCGGCAGATCGACGCTGGTTCAGCCCCGTTTCATGTGAGCTCGGCGCCACGCGGGTGGATTGACTCGACTGTCCACCGAAACTCGGTCAAAACTGCTCACTGGGTTTCATCGCCATAAGCACTGCGCTCCCCTGCCATCTCTGATAGCAGGGCTGCGCGACACAAACTCGGTTTGGGCAAAGCCCGCAGGACAAAGGAAGGTTCACAGATGTCCGTTTCTCCGCCAAAACTCATGTGGGAAGCCAGCCTCGGCAAAGAGATGTCGGTCGACGGCGCCACGCTGCGGTTCGTCGCCCTGGGCAAGCCAGACAAGACGGATGACACGGTGTTGGGTTGGTACGTTCTGCTGTCGCGGCCGACCGGCGAAGCCAAGATCCTGATGAAGACGTTCAACTATGAGCCCCGCCTTTTGAAGACCTTCTTGGGTCTTCGCTCCTTGCTCCGCGACCATGTGCCTCATTGGACATCGGTCACTCTACCTCTTGTGCCTCAGATCCGGGTGCCCAACGACATCTGGAAGATCCTGGACAAAATGGACAGCGCGACAAATCAAGACGAAGTTTCAACATAGTGCTTCACTAGGATTTCGCATCTTGTCAGATCGGATAGCCTCGCTATTGTGAGGT
>NZ_PZKG01000327.1 GCF_003034985.1 Cereibacter changlensis JA139 | reverse complement strand
TTGCGACTCCGCTCCGCTGTTCACCAGCCTCGAGGCCGAGGCGGGCGCGTCGATCCGCTCGATCTGGACGCCGACCGTGGCAAACTTCTTCGGGCGCGTCTCGGCCGCCTACCTCGATGGTCTTGTGGCGGAACTGCTGGACCGCGACGAGACGGACACCCAATTCCGGGTGTTCAGAAGCCTCAAGAAAGGCGCGAAGGCCGCAGAACTGGAAAACCTGTTCAGCGATCCCGAGACGCAGGCGCACTGGAAGGTGACGCCCGCGCAGAAGGCCCGCCTCGATGCGTGGGTTCCCGACTGCGCCTGATCGCGACGGGGGCGGCGAGAGCCGCCCCTCCCTCCTGTCCCTTCGCCAGACCGAGGATGCCAGATGATAGACCGCCCCGCGCCCGAAGCCCTTACGCCCGATCAGATCACCGCCCTTGTCGACTATGCCCGCCAGCATGGCCGCTCATGGAAAAGCCGCCTCGCGCGGGAGTGGCGGGCCGTCAGCGCGTCCGCCGACCTCCACCGCCTGCGCAACACCCACGACCCTGCGTGGCTCACGACGTTCCGCCTTGACAGCCTCACACGCAAAGGTTGAAGTCGTCTCAGTATCCCCGTGCGTTTTGTCCTTATGGTGAGGACCGACTGCCGCCCCTCTGGGGCGGTTTTTTCTCTTCATCGGGCGGGCCAGTTGCGGCGGGAGCGCGGGTTGCCCGGTCAGCGCCGCCGCCAAGGGACGGCAGCGCCGACCGGCCCGGACCTTCGGTCCGAAGCCGCCAGGGGCGGCTGGCGCCGAGGGGCGAACGCGCTATCCTGACCCTTGACCAGCGCAGGAGC
The DNA here is from genome assembly GCF_003034985.1 of Cereibacter changlensis JA139. Lineage (GTDB taxonomy): Bacteria > Pseudomonadota > Alphaproteobacteria > Rhodobacterales > Rhodobacteraceae > Cereibacter > Cereibacter changlensis. The sequence continues at coordinate 634 of NZ_PZKG01000327.1, read as the reverse complement.
CGCCCGATGTGCAACCTCTATTCCCAGACCCGTAGCCAGGACGCCATGCGCCGGCTGTTCGACGGGATCGAGGATCTGACCGGCAACCTGCCGATGCAGACCGAGATCTATCCCGATTACAGCGCCCCCATCATCCGCATGGGCCAAGCGGGACGGGAGCTGGCGATGGCGCGCTGGGGCTTGCCCACGCCCCCGACCTTCCTTGAGGGCAAGAAGACCGACAAGGGCGTGACCAACGTCCGCAATGCGGCTTCCCCGCATTGGCGGCGCTGGCTGAGCCCGCCGCACCGTTGCCTCGTGCCGCTGTCGCGCTTCTCGGAACCCGACCCGGTGAAGCGCGGGCGGGCCGTGGTCTGGTTCGAGCTGGCCGATGATGCGCCGGCCTTCTTCGCCGGTCTCTGGGTTCCGCAGTGGACTTCGGTCCGCAAGCTGAAGGACGGCGAGACCACCGACGATCTCTTTGCCTTCCTGACCACGACGCCCAACGCCGAGGTGGCCGCTGTTCATCCCAAGGCCATGCCCTCGATCCTGACCAAGCCCGAGGAATGGGAGCAGTGGCTCACGGCGCCTTGGCCCGAGGCCAAGGCGCTGCAAAGGCCCCTGCCCGATGGCGCGCTGAAGATCGTGGAGCCCG
>NZ_PZKG01000326.1 GCF_003034985.1 Cereibacter changlensis JA139 | reverse complement strand
CAGCGCGGTGACCTGGGAGCAGGTCGTCGCCGTCTCGCCTTTCCCTGCCCCCGCGCCCATCGTCCCGGAGCTCTATGTCGGCGGCCCGCCCTTCGAGGTGAGCCCATGAGCCTCGCCGCGGCCGAGGCCGACCGCCGGATCGGGGCGATGCTGAACGTCGGCACCATCGTCTCGATCGACAACGCGACGGGGCGCGCCCGGGTGCGGATCGGCGACCTTTTGACCCCGCCGCTGCAGGTCATGCAGATCCGCTCCGGCGCGATCCGGCTGCACTGGATGCCGAGCCCGGGCGAGCAGGTCACCGTCTCCGCCCCCTCGGGCGACATGGCCCGCGCCTTCGTCATGGGCTCGCTGCCCGTCGACGGCAACATGATCGCCCCCGACGCCGGCAGCCCGACCATGGACCTCGGCGGCGGGACGCTGCGGCTGATCGGCACTCTCTACGTCGAGGGCGACATCGAGGTGACCGGCGATGTCCGCGCCTCCGGCGTCAGCCTCGTCACCCACACCCATGGCGGCGTCATTCCCGGCGGCGGCGACACAGGAGGACCGAACGGATGAGCATGAAGACCTATCGCGCGAAGGCCGCCGGCTGGATCGCCGGCCGGCGCGTCGCGGCCGGGGAGGAGATCCGCCTCACCGCCGCCCAGGCGAAGTACGAGCCGGTCGAGCTGGCGGGCGCGGAAGCGGCTTCTGTAGCCAAAAGCGCGACAGAAACGGCCAAACCGGCCCGCAAGGCGAAGGCCGCCGCAAAGCCTGCCGCGGGAGATGTCGAGCCCGTCCCCGCGACTGACCCCGCGACCCCCACCCCGGAGGCCGATCCCGCATGACCGGCCTGTCCCGCAGCGCCTTCCGTCCGCTCGATGCGGACGCGCATCTGGCGCAGTCGATCACCGACATCCTCTCGACCCCGACCGGGAGCCGGGTGCTGCGCCGCGCCTATGGCTCCGAGCTGCCGCGGCTGATCGACCGGCCCGTGAACGGCGCGACGCTGGTCGATGTCTACGCCGAGACCGCCGCCGCGCTTGATGCATGGGAGCCGCGCTTCCGCCTGCGCCGGGTCGAGGTCTCCGCCGCCGCCGCCGGCAAGCTCGGCCTCGTCCTGCATGGCGAGGTCGATCACAGGGCAACAACCTTGACGGCGGAGGTGACCGCATGACCGGCTATTCCGCCATCGACCTGTCGCAGATCCCCGCCCCCGATGTCATCGAGCCGCTGGACTTCGAGACCATCCTCGCCGGGCTGAAGGCCGCGATCATCGCCGACGCGCCGGAGCTCGCCGGCGTCCTGGCGCTGGAGAGCGAGCCGGTGGTGAAGCTCCTGGAGGTGATGACCTACCGCTCGCTCCTCGACCGCGCCCGGGTGAACGACGCGGCCCGCGCCGTCATGCTGGCCACCGCGACCGGCGCGGATCTCGACAACCTCGCGGCCTTGCTGGGCGTGAGCCGACTGACGCTCGTCG
>NZ_PZKG01000325.1 GCF_003034985.1 Cereibacter changlensis JA139 | reverse complement strand
ATCAGCCCTTCCCTGCGCGGCGGGCGTCCTGACTGTCTCGGAGAGCCAGCCATGACGCAGCCGGGCATGGTCGGGTCCGACGCCCCGTCTCCGCCCTGCGGGTGACGATCACTGGCGCAGAATATCCGATGGAGATCCCGACATGTGTCGGGATCGAGCAGGTCAGCAGCCAGGTCAGGGGATCGACGCGGGCTTGGGCCCGCGCTCACCCCCGCCCTGCGGTTTGTCCTGTTTGTCAGATCCGCCCAACATCCCTGATCGGGCCGGTCAATCGGCAAGCGCCGCGCGATGCGCGTCGTCGGAGCCGGAGGCCGTGTCCTCGGCTGCGCCTGCGGGCCGCACCACCCCCCGGCTCCGACCATTGACAGTCCCGCTCAGGGCCGTGGGTCGGGCTTCGCCCTCTCCACTCTGTTCCGCCGAATACATGCGTATCCGGCAGACCAGATTGCCGAGGCGCAGCCCATCGGCGGAAGCGGGGAAGAAGTCACCCACGCCGCCCCCACCACAATGGAGGCCACAAATGGCTGCTGAAAAGTTCGACGTTCAGGCGGAAGTCACCAAATCCATCATAGCGGCCATCGAGGCCGGTTGCCCGCCGTGGCGCAAGCCGTGGACTGGCGACAAGGGCGGTGCGCCGCTACCGCTTCGCTCGACCGGCGAAGCCTACCGCGGGATCAACGTCATCCTGCTTTGGCTGCGCGCTGCGGAAATGGGTTACACCTCCGCCCATTGGTTCACCTTCAAGCAGGCGCTCGACATGGGCGCCCATGTCCGCAAGGGCGAAAAATCCGCAACCGTCGTCAAATACGGCACGGTGGAGAAGGAGAACGAGCAAGGCGAGGAAAGCCGCATCAGCTACGCCCGCGCCTATCGCGTGTTCAACGCCAACCAGATCGAGGGACTGCCGGTCGACTTCTACGGCAAGCCCGCAGAAGCCCCGCGCGATCTCGGCACCGTCGCCGACCCGGAACTGGATGCGTTTTTCGCGGCCACCGGCGCGAAGATCCAGCAGAGCGCCGACGATCCGCGCGCCTACTACGCGCCCGCCACCGATCACATCAACATGCCGCTGGTCGCCACCTTTGAAAGCGCGTCCCGCTTCTATGGCGTCCTGGCCCATGAAGTGACGCACTGGACCGGCGCAAAGCACCGGCTCGACCGCTTCAGCAACAGCCGTACCAAAAACGTTTATGGATTCGAGGAGCTTGTGGCCGAAATCGGTTCCTGCATGGTCTCGGCCCAGCTGGGGGTTGAACCCGACTTCGAGCAGAGCGCCGCCTACGTCAAGCACTGGCTCGACGCGATCAAGGGCGACAAAAAGCTGATCTTCAAAGCCGCGACCGAGGCGCAGAAGGCGGCGGACTTCATCATTGCCGCCGCATCCACCGAAGCACGGAGGGAGGCCGCTTAGGCCCCCCACCACCCGGGGATGCGGAAATCCCGGCTCAGGCCGGGATTGCGCCTTTTTGCAGGGCGGGGGCGCGGC
>NZ_PZKG01000324.1 GCF_003034985.1 Cereibacter changlensis JA139 | reverse complement strand
GCTCGGCCTGTCATTCTCGGGTTTCATCTGGTGGCAGATGGGGGCCACCGCCACCGCCCAGTATATGACTGCCTTTGTAGTCGAGAAGACGTTGGCGTTGGACAACATCTTTGTCATAGCCCTGATCTTTAGCTTCTTTGCCATCCCGCGCGAATATCAGCACAGGGTGCTGTTTTGGGGTATTCTAGGCGTGATCGTGCTGCGAGGCATCATGATCGGGCTTGGAGCCACGATCGTCGATCAGTATCACTGGGTCCTCTACCTTTTTGCCGCCTTTCTGATCCTGACCGGCATCAAGATGCTCTTCGTCGCGGACAAGGAGCACAAGATCGAGGATAACGCGATGATCCGCTTTCTCAAGCGACGGCTGAACGTCACCGAGGATCTGCACGGCCACAGCTTCTTCGTGAAAAAGCTGAACCCCGAAACAGGCCGCATGGTCCGTTTTGCCACGCCGCTGTTTCTCGCACTGATCATGATCGAAATCGCGGACCTCGTCTTTGCAGTGGATTCAGTCCCGGCGGTGTTCACCATTACCACAGACCCGTATCTCGTCTATACTTCGAACATCTTCGCCATCCTTGGCCTGCGTGCGCTCTATTTTGCGCTGGCAGCGATCCTGCACCGTTTTGCCTATCTGAAATACGCGTTGTCGGTCTTGCTTATCTTCATCGGCTCAAAGATATTTGTGGCTGATGCGATGAATTGGGAAAAGTTCCCGCCGGAATGGTCGCTCGGCATCACTTTTACCATCCTCGGCGCGGGCGTGGCGTTCTCACTCTGGAAGACCGGATCATCATCTCCTGAACAGCAGGCGAAAGCAGACTCAAAGCAGCAATCCTGATTGGAATTTCACCAAGGATGATCGGTCATTTCCCATGAGGAATTGGCCGATCAGAATTTAATATGACAGTCTGAAATGCAGCCAAGAATTTGCGACTCATTGCATCTGCATCTGTGGAATGTCTTCGTGCTGGCTGTCTGTGGTCCGCACAAAGTGCCTGCGGGGGTTTACGCCAGTTCCTGCCTGCCTCACCACGCGTCCCACCCGTCTATAATTGATGATGTGAACCGCGCCCGGTCCACCGGAGGCCGATTTCGGTTATTCGTAAGCGCTTTGCCGATCCACTAAGCACGCGGCTTGACGTTTTTCGGAAGTGCCAGGGCATGAGGTTTTCGATCCGGCTGGCCGGGTGGCCGGCGAACAACGCATTCTTGCGCGGATCCGGCCGTCCTCGAGGAATGCCGTCAGACCCTGCCAGTGCCCGAGGGTATAGGCAGCAGCTTTGCCGATCGAAGACTTTGATGAGATTTTGGCCATCAGTTGCTCGAGCTGCGCCTTGAGCGCCGACATGAGGTGGCGCTTTCTGCCTTTCGCGCTGTCAGGGGAGCCTCGGCGCTTAGCCCACGGATGCGGCTTTCGACGAGGTAGATCTCGGCAATCGTGCCGATGACCGCCAGCGCCTCCGTCGATCCGGTGAAGATAAGATCGTGACCCATGAACCGGAGAGTGG
>NZ_PZKG01000323.1 GCF_003034985.1 Cereibacter changlensis JA139 | reverse complement strand
CTAGACTGCCCCTGAACAGGCGCCGCAGAAGGACTCCCGATGACCGGCATCAGCATCAGGCCGCTGACCCTCCACGATCGCGGCGCGTGGGAGGTCCTGTGGCGCGAGAACCTCGCGCATTTCGCGGCCGGGGATGTCGCGTCCGAGACCATGCCGGTGCTCTGGGATCGGTTGATGGCAGAGGGTGAACCGCTGCAGGGTTGGCTGATCCTGCGGCAGGGCGTTCCGGCGGGCTTCGCCCATGTCGTCTTGCGCCTGCACTCGTTCAGCGCGCGGCCCGTCGGCATTCTCGAAGATCTGTGGGTCTCGGCTCCCGCCCGCAGGCAGGGGCTGGCCGAGGCCTGCCTCGCCCATCTGCAACGCGAGGGGCGCGCGCAGGGCTGGATCCGGCTGGAATGGGAGACCGATGCGGACAATCTGGCGGCGCAGGCTCTGTATGACCGGCTGGCAGCGGCGGCGCCGGTGAAGCGCTACAGGATCGACCTGCTCTGAGGCGGTTCAGCCAGCGTGATGCGGAAGCTGTCCCAGGGTGCGGGCTCGGCGAGCGTCTCGTAGAGCCGCCTTGCGGCGGTGTTGTCCCGGGGGACCAGCCAGCGCAGATGTGTCCAGCCGCGCACTGCGCCGACCTCGGTCAACCGGGCGATCGAGGGCGCGGGCGAGGCCGGCGCCGCGCGCCTCTGGCGCGACGAACAGGTCATCGAGCTGCCCGGCCCGCCCGCCCGAGACGATCTCGGCCAAGTCGAAGGCCAGCGCGAAACCGGCGAGGCCAGCGCCGGCCTCGGCGCCGATCATCAGGATATTAGCATCGGCCTCCGCGCTGGCGATCAGGCGCCGGGCCTCCGGTTCCGACGTTGCGGACGCGCCGGCGCCCATTGCTGCACGGTAGCCGGTGATCAGGGCCGCGAGCCGGGCGGCGTCGGCCCTCTCCAGCGGGCGGAGGCGCGAGGTCATTCGCCGTCCCAGTAATCCACCGCATCACCCTTCCGGAACGAGGCCGCGACGCGGCGCTGCGCCTTGTCGCCACCGGGCGCCGCCCCGGCGAAGACGGTGATCTTGCCGCTGTCGGGATAGTCCATCACATCGGGCTCGCGCATCGTGCTGATGGCGATGTAGCGCAGTGGCGCATCGCCCGTGGCTATCATCTGATGCGCGGTCTCGGCCCCGCCCGCCGGGCAGACCGCCACCATGCCCGCCGCGACCGCATGGGTCTCGGCCCCGAAGCGCAGCTCGCCGGCGCCGGAGAGGATGACGAACATCTCGTCATTGGCATGATGGCTGTGGAACGGCCAGGCCGCCTTGCCGGGCGGCACCTCGACCAGCCGCGCGCCCAGATGCGTCGCGCCGAGCGGCGCCGCGATGGCGGCCATGGCTGCGTTGAAACGGGCGCCGTGGGTTTGTGGCGACAGGGTCAGATCGTCCAGGCGGATGACGGGGGATCGGGTCATGGTCAGGTCTCCTGAGCCTAGCTGAGCACTGGCAGCCTGGCTTTGGCAAATGAGTTGCGTTCAAGGGCCGGCGAGCAAAGCTCATT
>NZ_PZKG01000322.1 GCF_003034985.1 Cereibacter changlensis JA139 | reverse complement strand
GCAGGGCGAGACAGAACAGGACCAGGCGCATCGGAAACTCCCTTCAGGCGCGGAGATCGGCAAGGACCGGACGGCGGAGCGCGGCGAGCGCGGGCAGCAGGGCGAGGGCCAACGTCAGGCTGATGAAGCCGGCGACCAGCTGCACCTCGATCCAGGACAGCGTCGCCGTGACCAGAATGTCAGTGCGGGCGGTGATGAGGGCGGAAAAGCCGATGGCCGCGACCCAGCCGAGGCCGAGACCCAGCAGCGCGCCGCTCAGGATCAGCGCCGCCGCATAGCTCCAGACCACGGCGAGAACGAAGCGCGCGGGGGCGCCGACGGCGCAGAGCAGCGCCAGCCCCCGGGCGAAGACCCGGGTCAGGATCATCAGGCCCGACAGCACCGCGACCGTCACCAGCCCCTGGGTCAGCAGCGCCATCAGCGACATCGCCTCGCGCAGGTCGCGCATCAGCCCGTGCATCTGCGCCAGCACGGTTCCGGGGAAGAAGGCCATGGTGCTGGCGGTGGTGAAGCGCGATTTCAGCGCGTAATTCGCCCAGAGCTGATCGGCATGCACCAGGATGGCCGGCGTCCCCGGCATCCGGGCCGGATCGAAGGGCGGGCCGATCCGCGCACCCTCCTCGGGGGCATGGCCATTGGCGAGGCCATGCACCTCCCAGACCGCCTCGACCGGGACGAGGATCGCCCGGTCCCAGGGGCTGCCGGTGGGGGCCATGCGTCCGGTGACGGTGAAGGCCTCCCCGCCATGTTCCTCGGCCTCGGGTCCATGGCCATGCGCCGGGGTGAAGCTGGCGCCGGGGCCGACCGGGGCATAGGCGCCGGCCACCGCCTCCTCCGCCCGCTGGAACATACGGCCTTCGGCCAGCGCGCCGGAGAGATGGGTCACGAACTCCGCCGTGGTGCCGACGACCGGCGCGCCGAGATGGCTGTCGCCGAAGGCCAGCGGCGCCGCCAGCGCGACGCCCTCGGCAGAGGCCACCTCGGCATAGGTCTCTCCGTCGAGCAGCGGCACGTCGGTCGGTTGCAGATAGACGGCGGCCAGCAGCATCGTGATCTCGCTGCCCGGCGCGGCGACGATAAGGTCGAACTTCTCCGCCGCCTGCGCGCTGCCCCGCCGCAGGGCCCGCTCCTGCGCGGTCAGGCCGATGCCGATGGCGACCGAGACCGCGATCAGCAGCACGAAGACCAGATTGGCGCCGCGGAAGCGGTAGAGCATCGCGCGCACCAGCCCGCCGGGCGCATAGCCGCGCAGCACCACGAGGCCGATCACGAGACCGGGGAGCAGCAACAGCAGGGCCGTCGCCATGTCCTGAACCCACACCGGCAGCAACGCCCAGAACTCAGCCATCGCTGTCCTCCACGATCCGGCCCTCGGCCAGGGTCAGCACGCGGTCCAGCCGGGCGATCAGCGCCGCGTCATGGGTCACGGCGATCAGCGTGCGGCCCTCGGCCGGCAGCAGGGCGAGGTCGGCGATCAGCCGGTCGGCGGCGGCGCGGTCCAGACTGGCGGTCGGCTCGTCGGCCAGAACCAGACGGGCGTCA
>NZ_PZKG01000321.1 GCF_003034985.1 Cereibacter changlensis JA139 | reverse complement strand
TAGACCAGATAGCCGCCGGTGCTGTGCACCACGCCCTTGGGCTTGCCGGTCGAGCCGGAGGTGTAGAGGATGAACAGCGGATCCTCCGCGTTCATCTCCTGCGCCGGGCAGTCGGGCGAGGCCTGGGCCATCAGCGCCTTCACATCCACGTCACGCCCGTCGACCCAGGTGGTCTGCTCGCCGGTATGCTTGACCACGAGGCAGCGCACCCGGTCCGAGCAATGCAGCAGCGCCGCGTCGGTGTTGGATTTCAGCGGCGTCCGCTTGCCGCCGCGCGGGGCGTAATCGGCGGTGATCACCACCTTCGCCTGGCTGTCGTTGATCCGGTTGGCCAGAGCGTCGGGCGAGAAGCCGGCGAAGACGATGGAATGGATCGCGCCGATGCGGGCGCAGGCCAGCATGGCGAAGGCGGCTTCCGGGATCATCGGCAGGTACATCACCACCCGGTCGCCCTTGCGCACGCCCTGGCTCACCAGCACGTTGGCCATGCGGCAGACCTGGTCGTGCAACTCGGCATAGCTGATGTGGCGGGCGGGGGTGTCGGGGTGGTCCGGCTCCCAGATGATCGCGGTCTGGTGGGCGCGGGTGCGAAGGTGGCGGTCGATGCAGTTGTGGGAGACGTTCAGCGCGCCGTCCTCGAACCACTTGATCGAGATGTTGCCCGCCTCGAAGGAGGTGTTCTTCACCTTGGTGTAGGGCCGGATCCAGTCGATCCGCTTGCCCTCGCGCCCCCAGAACCCTTCCGGGTCCGACACCGACTCCGCATACATCCGCTCATAGCCCGCCGCATCGACATGCGCCTTCGCGATGAATTCCGCCGAGGCCGGGTAGACCGACTGCGTGTGACCGTGATCCATGTAAGCTCCTCCTCATGCGGGCGTCTGGCCCGCCAACGACCGCAAAACTGGTCCCTCATCCCCATTACGGGAACTATAGGCCAACAGTCAATTTTCGCGTAACTCTTTTTTGCGCATGGATTTTTCTGTAAACAAATTTACCGGGTAAATCTGATTTGTGTAAATGCTGCAAACGTTCCCTAAAGTTTGACGTTATATTTCAAGCGCCTGCCTGTTGTGCGGCCGCGGCTTCGCGGCACGGAAACGTGACCAGACGCCGCCCGACGCCGGATTGACTGCGAGGCGTCGGGAGCAGGGCGCTATCGGTCCTGCCCGAACGCGATTCGTTCCGGATCAGAAAAACGCCCTCGTCGCGCGGGGCGGGCTGGCCCTCCGACCGGCTCCTGCGGCAAACCCTGTCGGGCCCACCCTGCCAGCGGTTTCGTCCCATGCCTCTCTTCACCCCGGATCAGCGCTATATCGTCGTCCGCGACTGGCTGTGGCGGGCGGCCGATCCGGGACGGGCGGAGGCGGAGCGGGCGCGGCCCTGTCTGGTGGACGGAGGGTGCGCCGGAGCGGGGCGAAGCGATGTGAAGGAAGGGAAAGGACATGGCGAAGATGCGCAGGAAAGCCGACCTGCCGAGCAAGCTCTGCGCGACCTGCGGGCGGCCCTTCGCCTGGCGGAAGAAATGGGCGCGCGACTGGGAGGCGGTGAAGCA
>NZ_PZKG01000320.1 GCF_003034985.1 Cereibacter changlensis JA139 | reverse complement strand
AACATCCGTTCCGCGCGGCCAGCAAGGGAGATGCCCTGGCGACGAGCCCGGCGAAGTCCCCCCGCGCAACCGACCGGCTTGCGATGAAGCGAGGGAGCCACGGCGACTGTCCAAGCATCATCTGCGCTGACAGATAGACCAGTGGCAGACCCAGGATGCCGGAAGTTCCGGGTGGCATCGGCAATACGTTGGGGAGTGCGAACAGCAGAAGAAGCGCGCCGAAGGCCCGTGCATCCATGACCTTTACCACGTCGGACACGGAGACACGGTCGCGGTTCGTATCTGCCGCAAGGTCAGCCCGGAGAGGCCGCCGGCCTGTAATATCACTTTGATTTTTGTTTAAGCGTGTTCGCCGGGACAAAGCTCTTTAAGCTAGGGGCAGCTGCAATTACTTTCACCACTACTTTCTTCGGTTTCTTTTCGTCACGTCGTCGTTTGGTCATGCCTTTAGCCACGATATCGTTCCTCTCACGAAACTGCATTTTTTGGCAGCCCAGCAAGTATAGAGGGTTGTTTCAAGAAGGCCACATCCATTTATTAGTATTCAAATAAATATCCTTATGATGTAACCCTGAAGTGGACAAATAATCTGGTTTCATGTCGCCACCATCAAGAAGGTGACCAACAGCTGCGCAATGACGCGCCTCTTATTGTCCATCGTTCCTCGCGCCGTGGGAGTAGGTCGAGATGACAGGGCGGAACCCAAGCGGGGCGACACTTTCTGCTTGCTATATCGTCACCGGTTCGTGGCGAGGCACGACAAGATTCTGGCGCGTGGGTCAGGAGGTCGGAGGATTCAAACCGACCTAAATCTACTCGACGGGGGGAGGCTGGCTTCGTGGATCTGGGCTGTTAAGAACCGGGAGCTTAAGGAACCAACGGATCGCCCGACGATGCGGTGAGCGCAGTCTTGCGCCTTTCGGACAAGACGGCCTGGAAGTTTGACAGCAGGATAATTCCGCCGCCGAGGAACACCCATAGATCGATGGCCTCGCCATAGAAGTAATAGCCAACGACGGCGGCCATCGGCACGCGAAGGAAGTCGACAGGGATCACCACGGACGCCTCCAGCCGCTTCAGGGCCTGCGCCTGACAGAAATGTGCGCTGAGCGCACCTACACCGGCAACCAGCATCCATGGCGCGTCGCTGACACTCACCGGACGCCAGTCTGTAAGCGACACAAGGAAACCGAGTGGCAGTTGGATAAGGATCATCCATACGACGATCGCGCCGGGGGAGCACTGCCCGGTGAGCCGCTTCACCATGATCAGGGACAGCCCGTATCCTGCGGCCGCAAGCAGGACCAGGCCTGCTGCGGGGTCGATCATTCCCGCCCCTGGGCGGACGATGACCATTACACCGATGAAACCGCCGGCCGTGGCAAGAAGCCGCGATCGACTGACCTTCTCGCGCAACAACAGCCAGGCGAACAGCGTCACCCAGATCGGCATCGTGAACTCGAGCGCAAAGACCGAGGCCAAAGGCAGCATCACCACGCCGATTGTCCAGAAATACTGGGCGATGAAATGCACGAAGTTGCGCGCCAGATGCAGAGGCACTGCCTTCATAC
>NZ_PZKG01000319.1 GCF_003034985.1 Cereibacter changlensis JA139 | reverse complement strand
CCCACGATTACTTCCAGCTCTCGCGCCTGTCGCGATGGCATGTCGAAAGTGAGGCCATGTCCCGAGCGCTGGCAAAGGTGATCGAGGCACAGTCCGCGCTGCCTATGGCCCGGTTCTGGGGTGCCGGGCAGACAGCCTCAAGCGATGGGCAGTTTTTCCCTACGGCACGCCATGGCGAGGCGATGAACCTGATCAACGCCAAATACGGCCAGGAACCCGGACTGAAGGCCTACACCCATGTCTCCGACCAGTTCGGCCCCTTCGCCACCCAGACCATCCCGGCCACGGTGAACGAGGCGCCCTACATCCTTGACGGCCTGCTGATGACCGATGCAGGCCAGAAGATCCGCGAGCAATACGCCGACACCGGCGGCTTCACGGACCATGTCTTCGCTGTCACCGCCCTGCTGGGGTTCCAGTTCATCCCGCGTATCCGCGACCTGCCATCAAAGCGCCTTTACCTCTTCGATCCGGCGGCCTGCCCCAGGGAACTGAAGGGGCTGATCGGGGGCAAGATCAGGGAGCCCCTCATCGCGGCGAACTGGCCCGATATCCTGCGCAGCGCGGCGACCATGGCGACAGGGATCATGCCCCCGAGCCAGTTGTTGCGCAAGTTCGCAGCCTACCCCCGACAGCACGAACTGGCGGTGGCCTTGCGTGAAATCGGACGGGTCGAAAGGACGCTCTTCATCGTTGAATGGCTGCTTGACGCCGACATGCAGCGCCGCGCCCAGATCGGCCTGAACAAGGGCGAGGCCCATCACGCCCTGAAAAACGCCCTGCGCATCGGCCGCCAGGGTGAAATCCGCGACCGGACCACCGAAGGGCAGCACTTCCGCATGGCCGGGCTCAACCTGCTCGCCGCGATCATCATCTATTGGAACACCAAGCATCTCGGGCATGCGATCACCAGCCGCCGCCGCGCCGCTCTGGATTGCTCACCCGACCTTCTAGCCCACATCTCGCCGCTCGGATGGGCCCACATCCTGCTCACTGGCGAGTACAGGTGGCCGAAAAGGGCTTAGCGTAGGATTTAGCACCGTCCGGCATCAGACCCCAGAGCTGCAGCGCGAACCGCGCAGCAAGACCCGCGAGGGCTCCAGATCGAGGATGAAGGGGCGCAACGCCGCCGGAGACTGCGGAACGGACGGCAGGCGAACTTGGCCGGTGGCGTCGACGGGGAAGCGGCGGCATGGAGCAGGACCAAGGGCGGATTTGGCTGGCCTTGCCAGCGCCGCACGATCCTCGGGGCATCCTCGCGCGCGACAGAAAGCGCGGCCCGGCAGCGCCGCCCCTTGATTAGTGGGCACATAAAAGCGGGTTTTCTGATCGGCCGCCGTTCGGACGGTCCCGAAGAAGGCCGCAGAATGCGTTCTGGAACAGCGGCCTGCCCGGCGCGAGAGCATAAAAAATGCCCCGAGCACGGCGCTCGGGGCAAAAGTCAGATAAACATCAATTGACGCCACCATAGTGCTGCACCCTGCGCGTGGCAAGATCGCCGATCTTGGCCGTTCGGATGGGAAGGGCATTCACGCGCGCGACAGAAAGAGCGGCCCCGCAGGGGCCGCCTCTTGTCCGTGGC
>NZ_PZKG01000318.1 GCF_003034985.1 Cereibacter changlensis JA139 | reverse complement strand
TTATGTGGCCTCACTGCTAGGGGGTGATCGCGAAATTACGGAAAACCGTAACGCCAACGGTCCGATATTGTAAACGATGATGCGGCGATGCAATAAGTACCGCAAAGGTTGTGGAGCTATGCAAGTAGAAGTAGTCGAGTTCGGCCGCGCCGCAGCGCGTTGGGACCTGGTTGAGGCCTTCCTCAGCCACAGGCGAGAGGTGTTCGTGGACCGCCTCGGCTGGGATCTGACGCTCAGCGAGGGGTATGAGTGCGACCAATACGATGTCGTATCGGTGGCCTCCTATGTTGTAGCTCATGACGCAGGCATGGTTTTAGGCGGCGCTCGTCTATTGCGGTGTAATAGCCGAATTGGGAATGGGAAGACGGTATATAGTTATATGATCCGCGATGCGTGGCGTGGAGTAATCGGCATTCCGAGAAATATCTGCTGGGAGTCGCCGACGACCTCGCCCAATTCATGGGAATTGACACGGCTTTTGACGCTTGAGCCATCGCCCAGAATTGTCCGGGGCATCCTGGACGGCGTGAACGACTTCCTCTGGTCGCGCCATGCGAAGGAGTGCCTGTTCCTCGGTCCCCCCTCCTTCATGCGGATGGCGAGAATGTTTGGCTACGCGCCCTCAGCGATGGGCAGTCTGGTGGAGAACAAGGACGGGCGGTTCATTGCCTTCAGCTGCCCGGTCATCGACCGGCATCTGCAGCGCCCTGCGCAGACCGACCACCCGCATAGCGAGAAGATGACAATTGTATGACGCAGGTGTCCCGACATGACTATAGGCCATTGTCAGCCGCGCCAGTAACGGCGGTGCTGACCGTCGTCCCTCCATTCGCCCGCACCCGTCGCTTACCCGGCTGGCCCGGCATCGGTCGGTCTGAGGTGATGCGCCCGGCATCTGCTCGATCACCCCGCTGGACCGTCATCAGACGGGTCGGCCTGCCGTTAGTCTCGGGCGCAACTGCTTTGCTACGAATATCAGCGCGGTTGTCTTGTCCCCGCGTGGTGACGCGGCGTTACGAAGCTAAGCCACAAGACTACGTGAATCCTTGCTGAACGAAATCCTCCTGTGATACATGGTGCTTATCTGCTCGGACCATGACCTCACGACAGGAGCCCCTTGAACGGCAGTCTGAAGAAGAAGGAATGCGACCGTGGCCTCGATCCCCGTAACGATGAAGAAGTTCAGAAAATACGTCGAAGAGGCAGGTTTCCTCGACGTATCGGTGGTCTATGCGGATGGTGATCGGCGGCGCGGCGGTGTCTTCACCCTGACCACGCGCGATCGGGACGGCAACAAGATCTTCCTCTATTCCACTGCGCGCCCCGAACCGCGGCGCTTCACGGATGTGGCGCGGTTGACTTCCACATTGAGTGAATGGGGTTTGCAGGCTTTGGAATTGCCGGTGACGTCGGGCACGCATCGGTGTCACCTGGCGGGCGTCTGCCCTCCCCCTCGGTTGGCGGTGGTCCGATGAGAGGCCTGTCGCGCCCGTCGTGTTCACACAGTGAGCGGCGACTTACACGTAGGTCCAGGCCAGAGTTTGAAGCGTTCCCGACTGCCAGCGCAGTCGGCGACCTCTCTGTAGCTGACCAGCGTCCAAC
>NZ_PZKG01000317.1 GCF_003034985.1 Cereibacter changlensis JA139 | reverse complement strand
AACGTCCTATGTCGGGAGAGATTTGCCGCTTGAGGCATCAGATCACTGGGCATCCGAGCGACCGGATGCCTTGGAGATGGTTGCCCAGGCGGGCTCCGCCGTCAAGAAGTGGTCTCTTCCATAGCAAATACAGGGTCGGTCTGGATGCCGCCCTCACCGTCCTCAAGACGAGATCCTAAATCCCAAGCGGAAGGCCCGAACATTATCTACGAGGTCAGGAACCTGCCTCCACGGCTCTACAGAGAGGGGTCCTTCCGCCTGGGCTCACCCCCTCGAAGAAGGGGCGATAGGGTTCGCCGGACTTGATCACGGCGTGAATGGTGCGGGCCATCTTTGCGGCGATGGCGGTGTAGGCCTTTCGGCGCACGTCGGGGTTGTGGCGGTCCTGCGCGATGTAGCGCTCGAACTTGTCACGGAAGCTGTTGGCGGGCTTCAGGACGGCGGCCTGCGCTGCGATCCAGAGGGTGCGGCGCAGGCGGGCATTGCCATACTTCGAGATCTTGCTCCTGCCGCGGAACAGGCCGGACTGCACCGTCGCCAGATCCATGCCGCAGAACTTCAGGAACTGGCGGTGATGCCGAAAACGCCGCAGATCTCCTGCCTCGGCCAGCACCGCGAGCGCATTGACAGGACCGATGCCCGGGATCGAGCGCAGGAGTTGGTAGTCGGGATGCGCGCTCAGAAGCTCGGCGGCGCGCTCCTCAATGGCGTTGCGCTGCTGGATCAGGCTACGCCCTTGGGCAAGCACGAGGCGGAACATCCGGATCGCATCAGAGTCTGGCGCAACCGGAAGTCCCACGGAAGCCTTTGATGTCTCGTAGATATCCGCCAAGAGAGCGGCCTTGCTGACACGGCGTCCAATCACCGGCCAAGCGGCCTCGATGAAGGCCTCCTTGGCCATCGACGTGATCATGTGGGGGGACGGAAAGGCCTCAAGAAAGGCTAGGAACCAGTCACCTCTTGAACTGCGGTGGAACCGGTCCGCCTCTGGGAAATACAGCGGCAGGTAATGGGTCAGGATCCGATGCCACAGCTCGGTCTTGGCGCGCGCCACCATCTCGTAGGTCTTCGACAACTCCTGGATATCGCAGGTGCCAGCAACCAGCGGGTCATGAAAGACCTGCACCGCACCGATCTCCAGCATGCGCAGGATGACCTGTGCATCCTTCGGATCGTTCTTGTCCCAGCTGTTGTGCAGCGCCTCCCGCGTGCGGGCGAGCGCGATGGATGAAACGAGCTTCAGATCGAAGCCTGCCGCCCCGAGGGCGAACATCAGCGCCCGGTGGTAGTTCCCTGTCGCCTCGAACCCGATCATGACCGGCAGCTCGAAACCCTGCAGAACATCGATCAGGCGCCGATAGTCGTCGGCCGTGTTCAGCACGGTCATCCGGCGGCGTCGCGCCCTGCCGGGGACAGCGATCAGCACCTCGTGCCGGTTCTTGGAAATGTCGATGCCTACCAGAACGCGGGCATCCGAAGTATGCTCAACCTTGGCCATAGCCGATCTCCTCTGTGGTGTGGTTCGCAAAACCACCATAGAGACCCGAGACCCGGTTATGGCCGCCTGCTGCGCGATTTCGGGGGCTGCGCAGGCGGCCATAACCTTCAACGGCGCTACATTCCCAACATGCTACGGGA
>NZ_PZKG01000316.1 GCF_003034985.1 Cereibacter changlensis JA139 | reverse complement strand
GCGGCCTGGACGGCGGTGGATGCGGCGGAGGACGAGGAGGCGGCTGCGACCGTGATCAATGGCGACGCCCCCGGCGCCATGGCCCGGGCCTGCGCCGGGCTCGGCATCCCCTTCGTGCAGATCTCCAGCGATTACGTCTTCGACGGCAGCGGCGAGACGCCCTGGACCCCCGACAGCCCCACCGGCCCGCTCGGCGCCTATGGCCGCTCCAAGTTGGCGGGCGAGGCGGCGGTGCGGGCGGCGGGCGGCGCCCATGCGATCCTGCGCACCTCCTGGGTGTTCTCGGCCCATGGCGCGAATTTCGTGAAGACCATGCTCCGGCTCGGGGCCAGCCGCGACAGCCTCTCGGTGATCGACGACCAGATGGGCGGGCCGACCCCGGCGGCCGCCATCGCCGCGGCCTGCCTGACCATGGCGCAAGCGCTGCAGCAGGACCCGGCGCTGTCGGGCGCCTACCACCTCTCCGGCGCCCCGGACGTCAGCTGGGCGGGCTTCGCCGCTGAGATCATGGGAGCCGCGGGCCTTGCCTGCCGCATCATCCCGATCCCCAGCCGCGACTATCCGCAGAAAGCGCCGCGTCCCGCCAATTCGCGTCTCGACAACAGCAGCCTCACCCAAGCCTTCGGCATCAAACGGCCCGCTTGGCGCGCCAGCCTCGCACAGGTTTTGGCGGAATTGAAGGATACCACGCAATGACCGCACGCAAGGGCATCATCCTCGCCGGGGGCTCCGGCACACGGCTCTACCCGATCACGCTCGGCGTCTCGAAACAGCTGATGCCGATCTACGACAAGCCGATGATCTACTATCCCCTGTCGGTGCTGATGCTGGCCGGGATCCGCGAGATCGCCATCATCACCACACCGCTCGATCAGGAGCAGTTCCGCCGCGCCCTGGGTGACGGCAGCCAGTGGGGCCTCACCCTCAGCTATGTGGTGCAGCCGCATCCGGGCGGGCTGGCGCAGGCCTATACGCTGACCGAAGACTTCCTCGACGGCGCGCCCTCCTGCATGGTGCTGGGCGACAACATCTTCTTCGGCCACGGCCTGCCGGAACTGTTGGCCGCGGCGGATGCGAAAGAGATGGGCGGCACGGTCTTCGGCTATCACGTCACCGATCCGGAGCGTTATGGCGTGGTGGCGATGGACGAATCCGGCCGGGTGACGCAAATCATCGAGAAACCCACGGTCCCGCCCTCGAATTACGCGGTGACCGGGCTCTATTTCCTCGACGGCCGCGCCAGCGAATTCGCCCGTCGGGTGAGACCCTCGGCGCGCGGCGAGGTGGAGATCACCTCGCTCCTGGAGATCTATCTCGAGGAGGGCACGCTGGAGGTGCAGCGCATGGGCCGGGGCTTCGCCTGGCTCGACACAGGCACCCATGGCAGCCTGCTCGACGCCGGCAATTTCGTGCGCACCCTGCAGGACCGGCAGGGGCTGCAGACTGGCTGCCCCGAGGAGATCGCTTTTGCGCTAGGCTGGATCAGCCGCGAGGATCTGGCAGAGACGGCCGGGCGGCTGTCGAAGAATGACTACGGTCGCTACCTGCGCAGCCTGTTGAATGAGTCCGCCGTCTAGACAATTCTCTATTCTCTCAAAGGCCTTGACGGAGCAACGCGAACCACAGCGAGAACTCTCCGCCGCTATCTTAGCCTTTAGATTAT
>NZ_PZKG01000315.1 GCF_003034985.1 Cereibacter changlensis JA139 | reverse complement strand
TTGGGGCCGGCGACGGCCTCGGCTTGGACTGCGGTCGGGGCTTGGGGCCCATTCGATGGTGCGTGCTCATGCATCTGCGACGTCTCCTGTGGATCTTTGGGTTCTGGGATGAGGAAGGGGATGAAGTGGCCGGCTCCGACGGTGGTGAACTTGAACATCACAACCCCTCCCGACCCGGCAGCACACGGCTCACCTCGGCGCGCCATTCGGCCGGATCACGCGCTTCCATCAGCGAGGCCACCGCCGCTACGGCGTCGCGCGCGAAGACCACCAGCGGCAGTCCGTTCAGCCGCAACACCTCGCCCGTGCCGCGCGACACCAGATGCAAGCGCCACACCGGGCGCGCCGCATCGGCGCCGTCGCCGAGGCCATAGCGGCCCCGCATCACCTCCTGGGGGAACTCCTGACGGAACTCGGCTGTCATCTGCATGGTCGCCTCCTGTCATGTGGGACGTGCGCCGCTGCGCCGTCACGACAATTACGACAGGCTTTATCGTGTTAAGCAAGAAAATAGAGACGGCCATTTCAGCCGTCAAAAGAGAAGGATATTCTCTAAGAGGTCCGCGAAGACACCGGCCGATTTCGCCGGAAACTCAATGGTATCGCTGGATGCGCCCGTTCAGGCGACGCCGGTCGGCGCCGTCAGGATCTGCTCCGCCGCGGCCGGAGAGCCGGCAAGGTCGGCGAGAGTCAGCGATTCGATAAGCAGAAGGTAGGACCAGAACACTTCGGCAAAGAGCTTGCGGATCCGGCAGGCGGTCTCGTCGGTGCAATCCTCGCAGCGCTGGTAGGCCCGGCGCGAGAGGCAGGGCAAGGGCGCGATCGGCCCGTCGATCATCCTGAGCAGCTCGCTGAGCGGGATCGACGACGGCTCCTTGATCAGCACGTATCCGCCGTTGCGGCCGCGGATGCTGGCGATGTAGCCCGCGTTCCGGATCTCCAGCAGGATATGCTCCAGAAACCGCTTAGGCGTCTCGGACCGCTGCGCGATGTCTTCGATTCGCAACGCCCGCCCTCGCCAGCCTTCTCGTCGGCAAGCGCCATCAGCGCCTTCGGGGCATATTTCATTTTCTGGGTGATCATGATTGCAGCCTTATCCAACACTGCGGCGCGCGGCAAGGATGCCACTCTGTCCAAGTGACACGGCCTGAAATCAAGAGCGAAGAGGGCACGACATCCCGTCTGACCGCCTTTGAAAACCAAGAAAGCCTTCTTGTCACCGGGCGGCCGCGGTTTTCCTGTTGCGGGTTATCAGCGTGATCTACGGCTGGAGCGCTCCTCGCTTGCCATGGCTTTAAGGCGAGCGCTCAAACACACCAGTACAGTGACTAACCCGCTGGCCGCCAACCGGCAGTAGGCCACTTTGCAAATCCTATCCTTTACTGCGGATAGAAGGTGCCGATCAGTCAACCGTCAATCTTTTCTCCCGCCAGCAGGTCCGGGATCCGCTCAGCCGAAGCCGCGGTGCTGATGATATGCCCTTGGATTCATCAGCACAGGGTCTGTAGCCACTCGAACTGGTCGCGGTTTCTACCCCTTCCGCGGTCACTCGGATTGACAAAGAATGCGCCGCACCGCAGATGGCTGCGCGCACCATGGTGATCCGGCCACGGATTCCATGAGCATCCGGCCACCCTCGTGTAAGGTCCTGCGGGGCGATCTGAAGCCGCCTGTCGTGCC
>NZ_PZKG01000314.1 GCF_003034985.1 Cereibacter changlensis JA139 | reverse complement strand
TTGATATGCGGGCCCGTGGGGGTCGGAAAGTTGAGAGCATCCCCGGAGCGATCATGGATGACGTTCTGGCCAAGCTGGCTACGATCATTGAATGATCGGGCAGATCCCTGACATCGAGGTCTAAGCTCCCCCACTTCCATCTTCGCGGCTGTCGCGGCGTCTTCCCTTTCGCGGGCTTGGTGGCGATTTCATGCATGGCCTTGGGCGTCATGCGCTGGATGCGCTTGCGGCGCCGCGCGAGGGTCTTGGCGCTGTTGAACGCCTCGATCGAGAGTGGCCTTCAAGGCGCCACGTATTGTGCAGGATCACGGTCTTGCACAAGGCCGCCGCCTTGGCGCAGACGGCCCCCATCCGGCCAGGACTGCGCCTAGGTAGGCCTGATCGACGTAGCGCGGGAAATACACCTTGCTGGCCGCGAAGCGCTTGCGGTCGTCCTCGACGGTGATGCCAAGGTTGGCGGCAGCCCGCAGCACCTCGAGCGCGCCGCTGCACATGCCGAGAATGATCAGCCATGGCTGGGCCGTGGAGCCCCGCGTCATGCGGCATCTGCGCGCCGTCCGAGTGCCAAATTTCCAGCGGCTGCTCAACGAGAGCGACGACGCCCATGGCGCGATCAAACAGCCCTGCTTAAGATCAGCACCAAGACATCAGTAGGCATGAGGCAGGAATGGCCGTCACCAGCAGGAAAGACGAAATCGAGGTGATCGCAGGGCAACTCGTCGCCCAGAGCATAATGACCCAGATCGTGATGGGGCACCTGGCCATGGTTTCGGAGGATCGGGGCGCAGGCATTCGGCATGCTGTCGAAACCGGGATCTCCACCATGCAGATGAACCCGAATATGACGACTCTGGAGAAGTTCGGAGCGGTGAAGACGCTCGAGGACGCACTCGACATGATCGACCAAATCCGCTCTGCATCTTGAGGCCACTAGAAGTGCGACGGGAGTCAACGACGCGGGTTCATTGTTATAGGAGGGCAAACGATGCGGCCTCGAAGACCAATCCGATCCACACTGGAGCAGGTGCGGATTTCGCGGGACGGCGGTTGCGGGATCATTGAATACGCGGATTCAAGATATGGCAGCATGCAGCTGACGATTGGGCCGCAGGTCGCCGGGATGACTGATGCCCAAATCCTCGCCATGGCGAACGACGTCATCGAGGCGCAGGATCACCTGCTAGCCGGGTCTGCCGTCCACCCCATCGAGGTCCCGCTAGGCCGACCGCAGATCCGCTGGCTCGATGACCTGCAATGCTGGATCACCCGCGGACAGGTCCTGCGCTGCCACCTCTCGGACAACGAGCAGCGCGGGCTGGTGGTCTGGATCGACGACGAGAAACTAGACGTCGACGCCTTCGCCAGACTGCTAGTCTCTTATGCTGGCTGGGGAATGCGCATCACCTTCGTAGACGAGAGCGAGGTCTGCGAGCCGCCGGATGTGATAATCCAGGATCCCGAAGATTAGGGGGATGACCTGCTGCTGCCCTTAGCGATGCCGATGCCGCCGCGCGCCGGTCGATCGAGGATCTACTGCCGCCGCTGCCATAGCCTTGACACAAGCATAATTATTGTATATACAATAATTATGCTGATGATTGTTTGGGATGAGCCGAAGAGGCAGAGCAACCTTGCCAAACATGGCTTGGATTTTGCTGATCTGGATGGGCGTTGATGATGTGACCGCCCCCCGACGGCATCGATGT
>NZ_PZKG01000313.1 GCF_003034985.1 Cereibacter changlensis JA139 | reverse complement strand
GCTGGCGAATGACGAGGTGGCGGCGCTGCTCGCGGTGGTGCGGGGTCTGCGCGAGGCCAGGGCGGCCGTGCTCTACATCTCGCACCGGCTCGACGAGGTCGAGGCGCTGGCCGACAGGGTCACCGTGCTGCGCGATGGAAGGATGATCGGCACCTGGCCGGCCAAAGGCATGTCGCAGCGCGAGATGGCCGAGCTGATGGTCGGGCGCAAGCTGGACATGCTCTACCCGCCGAAACGCCCGCCGGTCTCGGCCGAGCCGCTCTTGGTGGTCGAGGACCTGTCGGTCGACCATGGCGCGGTGCAGGCGAGCCTTTCGGTGCGCCCCGGCGAGGTGCTGGGCATCGGCGGCATGATCGGCTCCGGCCGGACCGAGCTGTTCGAGGGGCTGATGGGGCTCAGGCCCGCGCAGGGCCGGGCGCTGATGCGCGGGACGGCCGTCGCGCCGCGCTCGGTCACCGGCTGGCAGGCGGCGGGGCTGGTCTACCTGACCGAGGATCGCAAGGGCAAGGGCCTCTTACTGGAGGAATCGCTTGCGGTGAACCTGACGCTGCAGGCGCTGGACCTGATGCATCCGGGGCTCAGGCTCGACCACCGCCGAGAGGCCGCGGCGCGCGACAAGGCGGTCGGCGACTACGACATCCGGGTGCGCTCGGTGAGCCTCGACGCGGGGCAGCTGTCGGGCGGCAACCAGCAGAAGCTGCTTCTGGCCAAGGTGATGCTGACCGACCCTTCGGTGGTGATCATCGACGAGCCGACGCGCGGCATCGACATCGGCAACAAGGGCCAGATCTACGACTTCATCGACAAGCTCGTCAGAGCCGGCAAGGCCTGCATCGTGATCTCCTCGGAACTGCCGGAGCTGGTCGGGCTGTCGGACCGGGTGCTGGTGATGCGCGGAGGGCGGCTGGTGGCCGAGCTGAGGGGCGACGAGATCACGGAACAGAACGTCGTCTATGCCGCGACCAGCGGCGAGGCGCGGATGACGACGGGGGAAGAGGCATGACGATGGCGGTAGGGTCGGCAGCGCGGGAACCGCGCCGGATACAGTGGGCCGACGCCGGTCCCTTCATCGCGCTGGCGGTGGTGGTGCTGGCGGGGATGCTGTTGAACGACAATTTCCTCAGCGCCACCAACATCGCCAATGTCGTCACCCGCTCGGCCTTCGTGGCGATCATCGCCGTCGGCGCGACCTTCGTGATCTCCTCGGGCGGGCTCGACCTGTCGGTCGGCTCGATGATGGCCTTCGTCACCGGCATCATGATCCTGACCATGAACCGGCTGGAGCCCTCGATGGGGGCCAATGCGATCCTGATCGGCGCCGGCGTCGGGCTGGTGGTCGGCGCGCTCTGCGGCCTTCTGAACGGGCTGATCGTCACCGTCGGCAAGATCGAGCCCTTCATCGCCACGCTGGGCACCATGGGCATCTTCCGCGCGCTGATCACCTGGATGTCGGACGGCGGGTCGATCCCGATCGAGCGGGCGCTGCGCGACCCCTACCGGCCGGTCTATTTCGGCAATCTGCTGGGCATCCCGCTGCCGGTGGTCATCACCCTCGTCGTGGTGCTGGCCGGGACCTTCCTGCTCTACCGCACCCGCTATGGCCGGCGCTGCATGGCCGCGGGGTCGAACCCCGACGTGGCCCGCTTCTCCGGCGTCTCGGTAGCGCGGGTCCGGACCACCGCCTTCGTCATCCAGGGCGTCTGCGTCGCCA
>NZ_PZKG01000312.1 GCF_003034985.1 Cereibacter changlensis JA139 | reverse complement strand
TGATGCAGCAGGTGCAACTCCCGCTGCGGTCGTTTCCCTTGCTTGCGATCCCGTTCTTCATCATGGCCGGCACGGTGATGGCGCGGGGCGGCATTGCCGACAAGATCATGAGCTTCGCCAACATCCTGATCGGCCACTGGCGCGGTGGTCTGGCGCAGGTTGGCGTCTTGAACAGCTTCGTGATGGGGTCGATGTCCGGGTCAGCCGTGGCAGATGCGGCCGTAGACTCCCGTATCCTCGTTCCCCAGATGCAGAAGCGGGGGTATTCGCTGGGTTTTGCGGCGGCCATTGCCGGAGCCTCCTCAGTCATCGCGCCGATCCTGCCGCCATCGACCTCTCTCATCCTCTACGGGCTGCTGGGACAGGTGTCGGTGAGCGCGCTGTTTCTCGGCGGGATTGTCCCCGCCGTGATCATCGGGGCTGGGCTCCTTGCCCTCGTCGCCGTCCTGTCCCGCCTGCGCCAATATGGTTCGGTGCGCGAAACGGCGTCCAGCTGGAGAGAGAAGGGCCACGCTTTCGTCGATTGCGCCTGGGCGCTGATGATGCCGGTCATTCTGGTTGGAGGCATCCGCACCGGTCTTTTCACGATCACCGAACTGGCGGCAATGGCGGCGGCCTACACCATCGTGATCAGCCTGTTCGTCTACCGAAGCATGACGCTGACAGACCTCTGGGACGTCTTGCGGGAAACGGCGCGGACCAGCGCGACGGTTCTCATCATCATCGGAGCTTCCGGCGCGTTCTCCTACATCTTCGCGATCGAGCAGGTTCCTCTCAAGATCATTAGCATGCTGTCAGGCATTACCGAGACTCCGGTCCTTGTCCTGCTGATCACCTGCATGGCGCTGACGGTGCTCGGGATGGTGATCGAAGGCGCAGCCGTGATGATCATCGGGGCGCCAATCCTGGTCAGCATTGCAACCCACTTCGGCATTGATCCGGTGCACATGGGCGTGCTGGTCGTGGTCACCTTGACCCTCTCGACGCTCACGCCGCCGGTCGGGATCGTGATGTTCACCGTCTGCACGATGACAGGCTGCCGCATCAGCGAGTTCCTGCGCGAAATGGTCCCCTTCTACGTCCTCCTCTTCTCGATCCTCGTGCTGCTGGCGCTGTTTCCGGCGCTGGTCACGACCTTACCTGAATGGCTCGCCAAATGACCGCAAAAACAAGCCCTTACATATATCCCTTCCAACCCTTCCTGCATCTGGACAAGCCCACGCCGACAAGCCGCTTCGCCGAAGCGCGTGAGATGACCGAGACCGAGTTTTCCGCATGGCTGGAGACCTTCGCGCCCAAAATTCATCCCCTAGAAGGTCAGGAGACCGCAGAGGCGATCTATTCAGTCTTCGCCGATCCCGGCGTGGTTTTCGGCGACCCGGCATTCCTGTCCTCCCGACGCGAGGAATGGCTGCAGCGCTTTGGCCAAGTGGTGGCCGAAGGCCGCCGCCTCGACCTGACGATCCTGGGATTTCCCTACAAGATGCCGGTCCCTCTGAAGACCGACCGCACGGCCGCCGACCTCGGCGAGGTCGTATCGCTGGCCCGGCTTAACCAGCTCGCTCGGGCGATCGGCCGCGTCCATGCTCCCGGAGCGCGGATACATGTGTTCACCGAAGGCGCCTTCCACGTCTTCAACAGCCTGGACCGCAGCTATGCCGACGGTTATTTCGCCTCATTGCAGGCTCTCGCCTCGCGTTTTGGCTTGAACGAGCATGTCGAGCTGC
>NZ_PZKG01000311.1 GCF_003034985.1 Cereibacter changlensis JA139 | reverse complement strand
CGGCCGAGCCTCAGGCGGCCCCCGCGCCGCGGGCTCCCGCCGCCCAGGCGCCGGCCCGGGTCGCCACCACGCCGCTGCGCGGCGTCGCCCCCTCCGGACGCTCGCTGCCGGCGCGCGGCGACGGCCGGCTGCGCCAGGTGCAGGCGGCGGCGGCGGCCGGGGCCAATGCCCAATGCATCGCCCTGTCGAACGGCGCGCGCTCGCTCGACGTGCTCTACGAGCGGTCCTGGTGCGCCTACAACCTCGACCGGCCGCTGGAGGCGCTGGCGGGCTTCCGCGCCGCCGAGCGCGGCGGGCTGGGGGCCGAGGTGCAGCGCGACGCGCGCTTCGGCATGACGCTGTCCTTCCTCGCGCAGAACATGACCGAGGAGGCGGCCCGCGTCGCCGCCGCCACCGATCTGACGCAGCAGCAGCGGATCGAGGTCGAGACCATCATCCTCGACCAGCGCGGCACCCGCGCCTACGAGATGAAGCAGTACAGCCGCGCCATCGCCTTCTTCGACGCCTACGAGCAGTTGACCGGCACGCTGCGCCGCGACCTCGCGATCCTGCGGGCCTACGCCTATCTGAATGACGGCGACCGGGTCACCGCCCGCCAGCAGTTCCAGTTGCTGAACGACCAGCTGGCCACGTCCGAGACCCGCAACGGGCTGCGCGCCGCCAGCCGCTGAGGCCGGCGGCGGGCGCTTCAGTGCATGCGGCGGCCGGCTGGTAGCTGCGCCACCGCGTTCACCCGGCCCAACGCGGCCACGGTGCGGTTGCGCCCGCCGGTCTTGGCCTCGGCCATCAGCGCGCGGGTCGCCAGCAGCCAGTCCTGCGCCGTCTCGAAGCCGGAGGCGGCGGCCATGACGCCGATGCTGGCGGTGAAGCGCAGCTCCGGCAGGTCGGGGACGAGGGCGATCTCGATGGCCTGACGGATGCGTTCGGCGGCCTCCATGCCTTCGCTGGCCCCGGCGCCGGAGAGGATGACGCCGAATTCCTCGCCGCCGATCCGGCCCAGCACGTCGCCGCGGCGGATCACCCGGAACACGGTCTGCGAGGTCACCCGCAGCACTGCGTCGCCGACCGGGTGGCCGAAGCGGTCGTTGATCGTCCGGAAGTTGTCGAGGTTGAAGATCAGCAGCGCCGAGGGCTGCCCGCCACGCTTGCGCCGCTCCAGTTCCTTGGTCAGCAGGTTCATGAAGGCCCGGCGGCTGGCCGCGCCGGTCTGGGGATCCTCGCTGGCGATCATCCGCATCTCCATCTGCGCGATGATGACCTTGGCGATGTTGGCCATCACCTCGCGGTCGATGTCGGAGAAGTCGCGCGGCATGCTGTCCATCACGCTGAGCGTGCCGATGTTGTAGCCGTCGGGGGTGGTCAGCGGCGCGCCCATGTAGCTGCGCACCTGCGCTCCGGCAGCGACCAGCGGGGTGTCGAGGAAGCGGGGGGCCTGGTGGGTGTCGGGGACGAGCAGCACCTCGCGGCTGTGCAGCGCCTCGTCGCAGAAGGCGTTGTCGCGCGGCAGTTCCGAGGTCGACAGGCCGCGGTGCGATTTGAACCACTGTCGGTTCTCGTCGATCAGGGTGATCGCCGCCATCGGCACGGCGAAGATCGAGCAGGCCAGATCCGCCAGAAGATCGAATTCGGTCTCCGGGGCCGTGTCGAGAATTTCATAGCGTCTCAGCGCGAGGAGTCGCGCCACTTCGTCGTCAAGTTTCGACATTCCACATTCACCCGTTCACGCTGTCGAACTGTCCA
>NZ_PZKG01000310.1 GCF_003034985.1 Cereibacter changlensis JA139 | reverse complement strand
GATTGACCGGCCCGATCAGGGATGTTGGGCGGATCTGGCAAACAGGAAAAGCCGCAGGGCGGGGGTGAGCGCGGGCCCAAGCCCGCGTCGATCCCCTGAACTAGCGTCTGACCTGCTCGATCCCGACACATGTCGGGATCTCCATCGGATCTTCTGCGCCAGTGATCGTCACCCGCAGGGCGGAGACGGGGCGTCGGACCCGACCATGCCCGGGTGCGTCATGGCTGGCTCTCCGAGACAGTCAGGACGCCCGCCGCGCAGGGAGGGGCTGATGCCCTGGCTCCGGCCTCCGGCCGGGGGGGGCACCCGGTCGATTTGAGCGGAAAGGTTTCTGCAAGCGGGACTGCTCGGGCCGCACTGCCGGTTGTGCGACCCGAGTTCGAGTCACACCCTTTGCTGCAAACCGAACGCGGAATGATGGATCAGCTCGCCTTCGGGTTCGCTGGCCGTGAACGGCAGGGCCTGCACGAACTGCTGCGGGCAGTCACCTACCCGCAAGCCCGGAAAAGTCCGGAACCCGAATCTGCCATAGTAACCGGGATCACCCACAAGCGCCGCCCCTTTGCAGCTGGCCCGCAACCGAAGGATCGCTTCGGCAATGAGGGCGCTTCCGATTCCCTCGCCGTGTCGAACAGGCAGGACGGCAACGGGACCGATCAAGGCCCAGCCGGACACGACCCCGATTCTGGCGCGTGACGCGGCTAGGTAACCGACAACAGCGCCCGCGTCCTCGGCCACAAGCGACAGGCTAAGGGCATTGTCCGCCCTCAGCCTGTCGACAATGACAGCCTCTGTTCCAATGGATTGCGGCAGCAGCTTCATGGCGTCGGTCACAACCGTCCGGATGGCGCAGGCGTCACTGCTGATTTCATTACGGATCAGCATGTCATGCTCCTTGATTGTCGAGTTGCGCCCGTACAGAAAGGCGACCGCGTTTCGAGATTTGATAAGGTCCACCAGACCGGGATTCGACCAGTCGTTTGCGCCGCAGCTTGTTGAAGATGGTCATGTCGAAGTCGGCAAGGATCATCCCTTCCCGTGTAACACAGGTGACGGAGGTGATCTTGGGGCCGTTCTCGCGTTCGTGCAGGATGCGGCCGCCGAGCGCCAGGACGTGCAGCGCACGCTGTTCATTCTTTGAAATATTCATGGAAGTCTCGTGTGATAGACATAAAGAGGAAACCGGGAGCAAACGCACCCAGCGGTTTCAGTCTCACGTAGCTCTCTGAAAATCAGAGAGCCCTATCACACAAGCTCTAACATCCAGTCTCCACTGTCCGGGCTGCGCATTCTATCGCCGCCCGAATACCGAAATAGACAATGCCGGCAAGGATCTCAAGGCAGCAGAAATGCGCGCATGCAAGCGTCCGCTTTATCCCGCACAGCAGACCCCGAGAGCAAGCCGCAGGTCAGGGGTGAGCGCGGGCCATGCCCGCGTCGATCCCTGATTTGGCCTCTGATCGGCTCGATCCCGACACCGTGTCGGAATCTCTACTGCAGGCTGCCGATGCGGAGATGATCGGGGCTGAGCCATTTCGGGTTGAACGCCTGCAAGCTCACGATGGGCAGGAACGTGTCGAGCAGGAGCCGCGGGCAACATGTCACCTCTTCGGGTTCCGCCGCGGCGCGCAGTTGGACGGACTGCAGCACCCTGGCGAGCGTCTTCAGGTAGTGTTCCAGCTCGGCGATGGGCCTTCCGTCGTCATGATGATCGGCTCCGATGAATACGCCGGGAAGAGTGTC
>NZ_PZKG01000309.1 GCF_003034985.1 Cereibacter changlensis JA139 | reverse complement strand
CCGCGCCGCAGGAGGACGTGGTGCGGCTGGCGCAGATCCGCGCCGCCTTCTTCCGCCTGCCGGAGGACCAGCGCGCCGCGCTGCATCTCGTCGCCATCGAGGGGCTCAGCTACCCCGAGGCGGCGAAGGTGCTCGGCGTGCCGCAGGGCACGCTGATGTCGCGGCTGGCCCGCGCCCGGGCCGCGCTGCGCGCCTTCGAGGACGGGGCGCCGCATCTGAAACTGGTGGGAGGACGTGATGACGCTGCTGGATGACCCGGTGATCGCCGCCGATCTCGCCGCCTATGTCGACGACCAGCTCGACCCGCACCGCCGGATCGCGGTCGCCGCACATCTGGCGCGCAACCCGACCCTCGCCGCCGAGGTGATGGGCGACCTGCGGCTGCGCGACGAGCTGCGGCTGGCCCTCGCCCTAACCGAGCCGCGGGCCACGCCGGCCACCACCCAGGCGGCGCGCCGGCTGGCGCGGGCCATGGGGCAGGACCGGCTGATGCGCAGGCTGGGGCGGATCGCGGCGGTGGCGGCGCTGTTCGGCCTGGGCTGGCTCGCCCATAACGGGCTGGGGCCGCTGTCGGTCGGGGTCATCAACGCCTCGGAGCCGCCGCCGGCCTTCGTCGAGGCGGCGCTTTCGGCCCATACCACCAGCCGGCTGCGCATCGGCATGGAGTCGCAGCCCGAGGTGCCCGACTTCGACCCGGCCGAGATCCGCGCCGCCACCGGCATCGTGCTGCCGGAGGTGCCCGCCGGCTGGACGGTGCAGGATGTGCAGGTCTTCCCCTCGCCGCAGGGGCCGAGCGTCGAGATGTCGCTCGACGCCGGCAGCCTCGGCGCGGTGTCGCTCTTCGCGGTGCGGCCCGGCCGCTTCACCGTGCTGCAACCGCAGGCCGCCCTCCGCTCTGGCGCCACGGTCGCCTGGTTCCAGATCGGCGAGGTGGCGCATGTGCTGGTCTCGACCGAAGCCGCCAGCGCCGAACTCGAGGCCGGGGCCGAGCTGCTGGCCAGAACGCTTTACTAGTCAAACCACAGGAGACCCCATGATCCCCGCCAGAGACAGATATCAGACCGCAGGCGCCGACTACGGCCTCGACGAGGGGCTGCGCGCGCATATGCTGCGCATCTACAACTACATGGGCATCGGCCTCGCCGTGACCGGCATCGTGGCGATGCTGGTCGCGGCCACGCCCGCGCTCTACGTGCCGATCTTCTCGACCCCGCTGAAATGGGTGGTGATGCTGGCCCCGCTCGGCTTCGTGATGTTCCTGTCCTTCCGCATCGAGCGGATCTCGGGCGCCACGGCGCAGCTGCTGTTCTGGCTGTTCTGCGGGCTGATGGGGCTGTCGCTGGCCTCGATCTTCCTCGTCTTCACCGGCGCCTCGATCGGGCGGGCCTTCTTCGGCGCGGCGGCGATGTTCGCGGCCTTCAGCCTCTACGGCTACACCACCAAGCGCGACCTGACCCAGTTCGGCAGCTTCCTGATGATGGGCCTGATCGGCGTCGTCATCGCCAGCGTCATCAACATCTTCCTCGGCTCCTCGGCGCTGCAGTTCGCCATCTCGATCATCGGCATCCTGGTCTTCGTCGGCCTGACCGCCTGGGACACCCAGTCGATCAAGCTGCAATATGCCGAGCATCACGACGGCGAGACCCGGCAGAAGCTGGCGGTGATGGGGGCGCTGTCGCTCTATCTGAACTTCATCAATATCTTCCAGCTGCTGCTGAGCCTGACCGGCGAGCGCGAGTAAG
>NZ_PZKG01000308.1 GCF_003034985.1 Cereibacter changlensis JA139 | reverse complement strand
AAGAGGTCCTGCGCCTTGCGCACCCGGATCTCGTCTTCTTCGGCGACCTGGATCTTGCCGCGATAGAGCGCCGCCAGCGACAGCAGCTGCACCGGCCCGTCATGCAGCTCGGTGCCGATCTGGTTCAGCAGGGTCTCGCTGGCCTCGGAGGCGCCGCGGCGCAGCTCCTCGGATTCGTCGAGCAGCCGGGCCTTTTCGGCGAAGAGCCTCTCGCTCTCCTGCAGGCTGGCGCGCAGCTGCCCGTCCTGCAGGATCAACCGCCGATGGGCGAAGCGCACGAGGATCGCCAGCAGCAGCATCCCGGCCGAGAGCACGGCGATCCGCACCAGATCCAGCGTGTTCATCAATGCGTCGAGCCGCGCCACCAGCTGGTCGAAATCGTAATAAACCTCCACGACGCCCAGCATGGTGCCGTCGAGGGCGCGCAGCGGCATGTAGACCTCGCGGATCGCCGTGCCGAGATCGACGTCGTTCAGGTTCTCGGCCGAGTCCGGGTCCAGTTCCACCGTCACCGTTTCGCCCGCCAGCGCCCGGGCCACGGCGGCTTCGTCGAAGGGCGCGCCGAGCGGACTGGCATGCAGCGAGTCGAACAGCAGCCGGCCTTCGACGCTCCAGATCTTCAGCTTGACGATGTGGCGGTTGCGCATCCAGATGTGGATCGCGTTGTCCAGCGCGATGGCGGTGGCCTCCGGCAGGGCGCCGCGCAGCGGCAGGCTGCCCATGATCGGCAGCACCTCCGAGCGCAGCACCACCTCCTCGACGGCGAGCGAGCTTTCCAATAGCTGCCGCTTGGCGATGAAGCGCTCCATCCGCTCCGAGATGATGAAGGCGGGCACCAGGATCAGGAAAACCAGCAGCATGAACTGCGCCGTCAGGCCTAGCGACCGCCAGCCGCGCATCGCCACCGAAAGCGTCCGCCGCGGGATCTCCGGGCGCGTGCCGTCGACATCCACCGTCAAACCATCTGTCCCCCCCGCGCCGCCTGCCTCGGCGGCGCCCCCGTCACTCTTCTATCATGCTTCGGGTCAGGCTGTCGCGGATCGGTTGCGCGATGTAGTCGTAGGCGGTGCGCGACCGGGTGGTGACATAGACCTCGACCGGCATGCCCGGCACCAGCACCGCCCCCTCCGGCAGGCTAACGCCTTCCGCCGGCGCCGCGGTGGCGAGGAAGAAGCTCGTCCCGGTGGCAGGATCCGTGGTGCTGGCCGGAGCGACGGTCGCGATGCGCCCCACCAGTTCCGGCGTGGTGCGGCGGTTGAAGGCCGGGAAGCGCAGCCGCGCCTCCTGCCCTGCCGCAAGCTGATCGATGTCGGTGGTCGGCACGCGGAACTCGATCACCAGATCGGCGCCCTCCGGCACGATCGTCGCCAGCACCTCGCCCGGGCCGACCACCTGACCGATGGTGTTCACCGGCAGCTCGTGGATCAGCCCTGCCACCGGGGCCTTCACCTCGGCCCGGGCCAGCCGCAGCTCCAGCGCCTCGATCTTCTGCCGGGTCTCGGCGAGGACCGGCTCGATCTCGCGCAGCTTGCGATGCGCCTCATAGGCCGCCGTGCGGTCGAGACGCTCGGAGCGCACGGCGATCTCGCGGGCCTGCACGACGTTGGACAGGATCTGCGCCTCAGTCTCCTGCAGCGCGCCGGAGACCCGGGCCTGCTCGGATTCCGCCGCCTCGACCTGCGCCTTCGACAGGATGCCCGACCCGGCCAGCGAGCCGCTGCGGGTGACGGTGCGCGAGGCGACATCCAGCTGGCGCTCCAGCGCCACCCGCCGCGCCTCGAGCGCCGCGGTGT
>NZ_PZKG01000307.1 GCF_003034985.1 Cereibacter changlensis JA139 | reverse complement strand
TCGCCCGAGCAGCACCGGAATCGCCTGACCTGGACCACCAGGTGCACGTCAAAGCCATGCGCCGGCATGTCGGCAAGGCGACGGAGATAACGGCTGTGAACCCGTCCGGACCGGGACCCGCAACACGGGCACGCCGCCCAACCCTTTGCTGTTCTGGCGAAAATCTCGAGAGTCGTGCGATCGAAACCCACACGCTCGACCACAAGCCCGGCAGGCAGAAGCTTCTTCATGTTCAGGCGCGGCATCAAACCTCTCCTCATGAGTTCATGGGAAAAGCTACCGGCGCCATCTCGCGGGCATCATCAAAAGTGAGATGCCGTAACGGGGCCTGCGTCGCGCGCTGTCCGTTGCCCTGCTTGCCAGCCGAGCGGGCTGCTGGCGAAGTTCCCGTGTTGGATCAAACAGGAGGGCTACGGGATGAAGCTGTTTATTGGCCTGGACGTCTCGCTCGCAAAGGCAGCGATCTGTGTGCTCAGCGAGCATGGCAAGATCATCAGGGAGGCGGAAGTTGCCAGCGACCCGAACGCACTGGCGCAGTTCGCAAAGGGGCAGCCGGGGAACATCGCCGCAATCGGCCTTGAGGCGGGACCTCTGTCCCAGCGGCTGCACCGGGGGCTGGCGGAGGCAGGGCTTGACGCGGTTCTCATGGAGACACGCCAAGTCAAGGGCGCCTTGAAGGCAATGCCGGTCAAGACCGATCGAAGAGACGCCGAGGGCATCGCCCGGCTGCTGCACCTCGGCTGGTTCCGCCCCGTCCACTGCAAGTCGGTCTCGGCGCAGGATATCCGGGCGTTGCTATCGGCGCGCAAAGCAGTCCAGCAGGCCGTGATCGCACTGGAGATGTCGCTCCGAGGCCTGCTGCGGAACTTCGGTCTGAAGGTCGGGGCCATTTCCCGGGACCGGTTCGATGCACGGATCCGAGAGCTGATCTGCGGCAATTGCCTGCTGGAAGCGGGCGTTGGTCCCATGTTAAGCGCCCGCGCCAGTCTGCGACGGGAACTTGCCGGGCTCGAACAGCAGGTGCGCCAGCTTGCAAAAGACGATCCGGTCTGCCGCCTGCTGATGACAATGCCGGGCGTCGGGGCGGTGGTCGCCCTGACTTTCAAGTCGGCCGTCGATGATCCAGCGCGCTTTACTTCGTCGAAAAAGGTCGGCCCATGGGCGGGACTGACACCGTCCCGGCAGCAGTCCGGCGAAAGCGACATCATCGGCGGCATCACAAAGGCTGGCGACATCGGCCTGCGCCGCGCGCTCTGCCAGGCGGCGACTGTCATGCTGCATCGCGGGCGCGCCTCATGGCTGAGAACATGGGCGGCGCGGGTTGCAAAACGGCGCGGAAACAAGCGGGCGATGGTAGCCTTGGCCCGCAGGATCGCTGTCGTTCTCCATCGGATGTGGCGCGATGGCGCGAATTTCCGGCCAGACGTGGCGCCGCCCATGGCCTGACCGCTTCGTCGCACCACCCGCGACCTGCCTGCGCGCGCGTGCCTCCGAGTGTCCCGAGGGACGTGGTTCCGGTGATGCCGTGGCTCTGACTGGTGCCGCCAGCTCAGGCGAGCACGCAAGTGAGATGGGCACGCCGGAATTGCATCGAACCAGCATCATGTTGGCAGCCGTCGCGCTGACCACGGACCGAAGCATGTATCCCGTGGCACTCAGTGCGAGAGCGCAAGCCACGGCAGGAGAGCAAGGGACCGGAAAACCCGCTCTGGCGGAACAAACCGCATGGGCGAAAAGGCTTGACGAAGACGACCCCGTTACCGAAGTCAGAGCCAATTTTGCACGCCGAAACATGCCAGCTCCC
>NZ_PZKG01000306.1 GCF_003034985.1 Cereibacter changlensis JA139 | reverse complement strand
TTGAACTGGTGGCGACGGACGGGGCGCTGGAGAGCTTCATCACGGCGAACATGCCGGAATCCATGGCCTATTACGATGCGGTCGAGAACCAGACCAAGGTCTGCTCGGCCGGCTGGAACAACATCAAGACACAGATCGACAACGACGTGAACGCGGTCCTCGCGCGCAAGGCCGCCGGGATATTCCAAGGCGGAGATCAAGAACTGTCGGGAAGGGGCGCGGCGAACATCGCGCGGCTGAAGGGCACGCTTGGCGACTTCCAGAGCATGATGGCGATGTCCTCGGCCTCGGCGGTCCAGACCATCAAGCAGGCGATGTATGTCAACGCGATGGATGACGGCATGATGCGCTTCATCGCCAATTCCGGAAACTCGGCGGCGATGGACATCTACCAGGTGGCGCGGGCGGACATCCAGACCCGATCGAGCTACGCCGCGATCGGGGCCAACGCCGCGAAATGGGTGCCGCTCCTGAAGATCGTGTTCGAATGCCTCTATTATGCGGCCTTCCCGCTGACGCTCCTGATGATGATGACGCCGCTCGCGCCGGCTGTGCTCAAGGGCTACATGGGCGGCTTCGTGTGGATCGCCGCCTGGGAGCCCTTGAGCGCGATCCTGCATTCCATCGTCATCAAGGCGTCGACGGGGTTCTACCGCACCGCGGGGGCGGTCACCTCGGACGGCTCGGTCAGCGACGTGGTGCTGTCATGGGCCAACCACTACGGCATCCGGGCCGTCGAGCAGGACGTGGGCACGGTGGCGGGCTTCCTGATGATGTCGGTGCCGTTCCTCGCGACCGCGATCATGTTCGGGGCGGGGCGGATGACCGGCATGGCGACCTCGATGCTGAACGTGAGCCAGGGCGCCGCGATCGAGACGGGGCGCGAGGCGGCGACCGGCTCGATCGGCCTCGGCAACATGAACATGAACAACTACGCCGGCAACAAGATGAACCTCTCTTCGGTGGTCGATGTCGGGCGCGAGACCATGACCTTCGACACGGGCGGCATCGCCACGCGCAACATGGACGGCAGCTACGGCTATGCGCCCGGCTCGGCCGTCTCGACGGGCGGGATCTCGTCGCAGCTCGGCTCGGCCGTGCGCGGCGAGATCTCGACCCGGGCGGAAAACGCCCGGGTGGCGGCGAGCAGCGCGGCCTCCGAACTCGGGAGCTACATCACGCAGGGCGCGGGCCAGCTGACCAGCTTCGGCGAAAGCGTCACCAACGGCCGGCAGGGCAGCATGTCCTATGGCTGGGAAGGGAGCAGTTCTGAGCGGGACAGCGTCTCGCAGTCCTACCAGCGCGTGGAGGATTTTGCACAGCAGCACAATATTACCACCGATACCGCCATGGCCGTCGGTCTTGCCGGCAATGCCGGGGCAAAACTGGATGTTGGTGCGGCATCTATTGGAGCAAGTGCAAGCGCCTCTTCTTCGCTCAAGGGAATCTCGCAGGACTCATGGATGGAGTTGGTCAAAGCCGCCGAGACCAGCGGGCTGACCAGCGACGTTGCGCGCATCAGCAGCAGCCGGACAGCCGCCACGGCTTCCACGAATGACGGCACGCAGACCACGGCGAGCGAAGGCAAGAGCTTCAGCCTGGATGAGGGCGAGCGGCTGGCCGAGACCTACATCACCCGGCTCGAGGAAGCGCAGAACTACTCCCGCGCTGAGAGCTATGTCGAAAGCGCCGGCAGCAGCTTCGATGTCGGCCTGAACCAGATGGTGGCGGGCGAGCTGGGTGCGCGTGGTCATTCGCCGCTCGATGTCAGCCGGATCATGAACCCGAAGACCGACGCCGAAGTGGCCGAG
>NZ_PZKG01000305.1 GCF_003034985.1 Cereibacter changlensis JA139 | reverse complement strand
GCCGTCGTCGTCAGCACCGCGTCGTTGTAGATCCGGGCGATCCCTTCGGCATCGCCCGCAACCGCGTCACGCACCCGCATCAGCCGAGCTTGCGGATATAGGTCCAGGTCGGCACCCGGGAGTTGCGCGCGACCGAGAAGCTCTCGGCATCGCCGAGATATTCGAAGCCGCAGTTGGTCAGCACCCGCGCCGAGCCAGGATTGTCCTGGAACACCTCGGCGAAGATGGTTCGGGCGCCCTGCGGATTGGCCGCGATCAGAGCCCGCACCGCCTCGGAGGCGAAACCGGCGTTCCAGAAGGCCGGCGCCACCCAGTAGCCGATTTCGGACTGGTCGCGGTCCATCCGCTTGAGCGAGATGACTCCCAGCACCTCGCCCAGCCCGGTGGCCGAGCCGTCCATCACCCAGACATCCTCCGTCCGGTCGGTCGCCATGGCGCGGGTCACGAAAGCCTCGGCGGCCCCCGGCGGCAGCGGATGCGGAATCGCCCGCGTGCCCTCGGCCACCCGGCGGTCGCCCGCATACATCGCGAAGAGCCCGGCGTCCGACTTGCGCACCGGGCGCAGCACGAAACGCCCCACCCCCTGCGCCGGCCCTGCGGCCGAGGTCGTCGTCGAGATCATATCCAGCGTCATGGCTTCCCTCCTCTGAAGCGCAAGAGCCCCGATCTGGGGGCCTCCTGCCCTTCGATCAACTCTGAACGTCAATGCTGCCCGATCTTGCCGCGAAGCGACAGAGCCCGGAACGACGAAGGGGACCGGCTTTTCAGCCGATCCCCCGTTTACAAGCAACCTGTAAAGGTTCGGCTTACTCGGCAGCCTCCGCGGTCGGGAGAACCGAAATGAAGGTGCGGCCCTTGAAGCCCTTCTTGAACGCCACCTTGCCTTCCACGACCGCGAAGATCGTGTGGTCGGTGCCCATGCCGACGCCGGTGCCCGGGAACCAGGTGGTGCCGCGCTGGCGCACGATGATGTTGCCCGGGTTCACGACCTGGCCACCGTAGAGTTTCACGCCGAGACGACGGCCGGCCGAGTCGCGGCCGTTGCGGGACGAACCGCCTGCCTTTTTGTGTGCCATGGGGTGTTACTCCTGTGCAGCAGCGGCGGCTTTCGCAGCGCGCTTCGGTTTCGCGGAGGCTTCGGCAGCCGGAGCGGCCTCGGCGTTGTGGGCGGCGCGGCGCGCATCGGCGGTGCCGGTGGCGGCAGCCACGCCCGAGGCTTCGGCGCCCGAGGCCAGAACGTCGGTCACGCGCAGCAGCGTCAGGTGCTGGCGGTGGCCCTTGGTGCGCTGCGAGCTGTGCTTGCGGCGACGCTTGACGTAGTGGATGACCTTCTCGCCCTTGATCTGGGCGATGACTTCGGCCTGCACCGCGGCGCCGGCCACGAAGGGCGCACCGACGGTCAGGGCGTCGCCGCCGACCATGAGAATGTCGTTGAACTGGATCTTGTCGCCAGCTTCGGCCGCCAGCTTCTCAACGCGCAGCACGTCACCCGCCTGCACCTTGTATTGCTTGCCGCCTGTCTTGAGGACCGCGAACATGGGTCTATCCTTCTCGTGTTCCGCGTCTTGTGGCCCCGGCAGATACCGGCGTTTCGCTTTGCCTCGGACAGCGCGCCCCTTCCGGAGCGTCATCAATGAAAAACCCGGCCAACCGAAAGCTGACCGAGATGCGGGCTTATCCGGGAATCGCGCCGCCGAGTCAAGCGCCGCATCGGCGCCGCTGGATCAGATGTCCTCGCCCTGCATCTGCCGCGCCGCGGCGCGGCCGAGGTCGTGCGACAGCGTGGTGAAGACCGCGTCGAAGGCGGCGAAGGTGGC
>NZ_PZKG01000304.1 GCF_003034985.1 Cereibacter changlensis JA139 | reverse complement strand
TCGAACTGGTGGCGACGGACGGGGCGCTGGAGAGCTTCATCACGGCGAACATGCCGGCCTCGATGGCCTATTACGATGTGGTCGAGAACCAGACCAAGGTCTGCTCGGCGGGCTGGAACAACGTCAAGACGCAGATCGACAACGAGGTCAACGCGGTCCTTGCGCGCAAGGCCGCCGGGATCTTCCAGGGCAACTCCGGCGCGGGCGCCGCGAACATCGCGCGGCTGAAGGGCACGCTTGGCGACTTCCAGAGCATGATGGCGATGTCTTCGGCCTCGGCGGTCCAGACCATCAAGCAGGCGATGTATGTCAACGCGATGGATGACGGCATGATGCGCTTCATCGCCAATTCCGGAAACTCGGCGGCGATGGACATCTACCAGGTGGCGCGGGCGGACATCCAGACGCGATCGAGCTACGCCGCGATCGGGGCCAACGCCGCAAAATGGGTGCCGCTCCTGAAGATCGTGTTCGAATGCCTCTATTATGCGGCCTTCCCGCTGGCGGTCCTGATGATGATGACGCCGCTCGCGCCGGCGGTCCTCAAGGGCTACATGGGCGGCTTCGTGTGGATCGCCGCCTGGGAGCCCTTGAGCGCGATCCTGCATTCCATCGTCATCAAGGCGTCGACGGGGTTCTACCGCACCGCGGGGGCGGTCACCTCGGACGGCTCGGTCAGCGACGTGGTGCTGTCCTGGGCCAACCACTACGGCATCCGGGCCGTCGAGCAGGACGTGGGCACGGTGGCGGGCTTCCTCATGATGTCGGTCCCGTTCCTCGCGACCGCGATCATGTTCGGGGCGGGGCGGATGACCGGCATGGCGACCTCGATGCTGAACGTGAGCCAGGGCGCCGCGATCGAGACGGGGCGCGAGGCGGCGACCGGCTCGATCGGCCTCGGCAACATGAACATGAACAACTACGCCGCCAACAAGATGAACCTCTCTTCGGTGGTCGATGTCGGCCGCGAGACCATGACCTTCGACACGGGCGGCATCGCCACGCGCAACATGGACGGCAGCTACGGCTATGCGCCCGGCTCGGCCGTCTCGACGGGCGGGATCTCGTCGCAGCTCGGCTCGGCCGTGCGCGGCGAGATCTCGACGCGGGCCGAAAACGCCCGGGTGGCGGCGAGCAGCGCGGCCTCCGAACTCGGCAGCTACATCACGCAGGGCGCGAGCCAGCTGACCAGCTTCGGGGAGAGCGTCACCAACGGCCGGCAGGGCAGCATGTCCTATGGCTGGGAAGGGAGCAGTTCGGAGCGGGACAGCGTCTCGCAGTCGTATCAGCGCGTGCAGGATTTTGCCAAAGAACAGGGCATTACGACAGAAATGGCAATGTCATTGGGGTTAGGAGGAGCACTCACTGGAGGTATTAAAGGTGGTGGCTTTGGAGGCAATGGCGTCTCAGCTGGAGCAGATCTCGCACTGAGGGCTGATGGGGGTCTACGTGGACTAAGCGTCGAGCGGTTCAGCGAGGTTGCCAAAGCTGCCGAGGCCAGTGGGCTTGCTTCGGATGTTTCGCGCATCAGCAGCACCCGGACAGCCGCCACGGCCTCCACGAATGACGGCACGCAGACCACGGCGAGCGAGAGCAAGACCTTCAGTCTGGACGAGGGCGAGCGGCTGGCCGAGACCTACATCACCCGGCTCGAGGAAGCGCAGAACTACTCCCGCGCGCAGAGCTATGTCGAAAGCGCCGGCAGCAGCTTCGATGTCGGCCTGAACCAGATGGTTGCGGGCGAGCTGGGCGCGCGCGGTCATTCGCCGCTCGATGTCAGCCGGATCATGAACCCGAAAACCGACGCCGAAGTGGCCGAA
>NZ_PZKG01000303.1 GCF_003034985.1 Cereibacter changlensis JA139 | reverse complement strand
AGCCGGGCACGATGCAGCTCTACGAGCTGGCGCGCGGGCTTTCGGCGCGGATCGGCTTCGACCTGTCGCAGGCCAGCGCCGGCGGCGGATCGGACGGCAACTTCACCGGCGCGATGGGCGTGCCGACGCTGGACTCCATCGGCGTGCGCGGCAAGGGGCTGCACACGCTCGACGAGCATATCCGCATCGACAGCCTGGCCGAGCGCGCCCGCCTCGCCGCCGGACTCCTGACCAGGATCAGCTGATGCCGCGCCCCGCAACTGAGTGGACGGAAGACCGATGACCGCATTGAACGAACTGACCGCCGCCCGGATGATCGAGGGTTTCGCCAGCGGGACGCTGTCCCCGGTGGAGGTGACCCGCGACGTGCTGGCCCAGATCGACCGCTGCGAGCCGCAGCTGAAGGGCATGTGGACCGTCGACCACGACCTGGCGCTGGACGCCGCCCGGCGCTCCGAACAGCGCTGGCGGCAGGGCGCGCAGATCATGAGCAACGGCGTCTTGCTGGACGGCGTGCCGATCACCATCAAGGAGAACATCGCCACCGAGGGCGTGCCGATGCCGCTCGGCACCGCGGTCAGCGACATGACCCCGCGCGCCGAGGACGCCCCGCCCGCCGCTCGGATGCGCGCGGCGGGGGCGGTGTTCCTCGGCCGCACCACGATGCCGGATTTCGGCATGCTCTCCTCGGGTCTCTCCAGCTTCCACGCGCTGGCGCGCAACCCCTGGAACACCGCGATGAACCCCGGCGGGTCCAGCGCCGGGGCAGGGGTGGCGGGGGCCGCGGGCTACGGGCCGATCCACCTCGGGACCGACATCGGCGGCTCGATCCGGCTGCCCGCGGCCTGGTGCGGGCTGGTCGGGCTGAAGCCCAGCCTCGGCCGCGTGCCGATCGACCCGCCCTTCATGGGCCGCGCCGCCGGACCGATGACCCGCAGCGTGCGCGACGCCGCCATGGCCATGGCGGTCCTGTCGCAGCCCGATGTCCGCGACCACATGTCCCTGCCGCCGCAACCGCTCGACTGGCTCGACCTCGAGCGTGACCTCGCCGGGCTGCGCGTCGGGCTGCAGCTGGAGCCGGGCTGCGGCATGCCGGTCGATCCGCAGGTGACGGAGGCTGTCGCCGCCGCGGCGCGGCTCTTCGAGCAGGCCGGCGCGGTGGTGGAGATCCTCGACCCCTGGATGACGCCGGAGCTGCTGCAGGGGCTGGACAATTTCTGGCGCACGCGGGCCGGGCTGGACGTGCAGGCGCTGGACCCCGCGCAACGTGCGGCGGTGCTGCCGCTGATCCGCGAATGGGCGGAATCCGGGCTCGGCAAGTCGGGCGAGGCGGTCTTCCGCGCCTATGCCGCGACGGTCGAGATCCGCCGCCGCACCGTCGCCGCCACTGCGCATCTGGACCTGATGCTGTCGCCGGTCTCGCCGAATGTCAGCTTCCCGGCCGACTGGGCCTATCCCGCCGACAATGACGTGAACCGGGCGATGACCCACATCGGCTTCACCGCGCCCTACAACATCAGCGAGCAGCCGGCCATCTCGGTGCCCTGCGGCCATGACTCCGCCGGGGTGCCGATCGGCCTGCAGATCGCCGGACCGCGGTTCGACGACCTCGGCGTGCTGCGCGCCGCGCGGGCCTGGGAGCGGATCGCCCCCGCGCCGCGTCCCTGGCCCTTCGCCGCAGGGTGAGCCGGCGGCGCTCAGCGGGCCGCGGGGTCGGCGCCCCCGGCGCCGAGGAGGCGGCGGCCTCGGACAGGTAGCTGTCGGCGAAGCCGCCCTCGGCCAGCGTCCGCAGCGCCGCCTCGATGCCGCTGGCCGCCTGATGC
>NZ_PZKG01000302.1 GCF_003034985.1 Cereibacter changlensis JA139 | reverse complement strand
GGGCAGGCGGCCGTGGCTCTGGTGATCCGCAATCGCACCGACGACGAGCGGTTCCCCGATACCGTGGGAGGGGTCAGCCTTCAGCCGCGGCAGTTCTCGGCGTGGAACGGGGACGGGTCAGGCAATCGGCTGATCTCGCAATACCAGCCGGGCGATGAAGCCTATGACCGGGCGGCCTATGTGGTCGATGCCGTGATGGGCGGCTATGTGCCGGACTTCACCGATGGCGCGACGCACTACTACTCGCCGGCCGGCATGAAGGCGCTGGTCGATCAGGGCTACCAGCGCAACATGATCCCCGGCTGGTTGCAGACCGAGACCGCGAACCGCGATACGCTGCCGGTAAGGATCGGCGGGCATGTGTTCACAGGGCAGGTGAAGGACTGAGACAGCCCTTAACCCGCGTAGAGCAGCTATCGATCATTCCAAGTGCGGTAGTGGCGCATTCTGTTGTCCAATGTGTCGAAAGCCCATTCGGGGTCATGGCATCTCGTTTCACCAGCAGTATGCTCCCAGCCGTTGGCGAGCAGTATCATTCCAAAACACAGGGCTGCACATATGACGCTCGGGAGCCAAAAAATGGGAACCATGGTACCGAGAACGCCGAGGCCAACCGCCGCTGCAGCTGTCGCGAAAATAGGGATGACACGCGAGCGGGGGGCCTCCTTAGGCATCGCACCATGGTCGCGAACAACGCCGGGCAGCGGAGGCGCACCCATTTGGTAATGATCGGTCATCGGGATCGTCCTCCTAAACACAGAAATGCGACAAGAGCCGCCCCGATCAGTGATCAAGGCGGCGAGCAGAAACCAAACGCGAACATAGCACAGATCGGGGGCAAAATAAACGACGCCATTCAGCTCCATAGTTCAGCCTGAACAACTCGATCAAGCGGCTGGCAGGCACTCTGACGGCTTTGCCCGGGTCGGATGAGCTGTAGGACCGCAGCTATCAGCAGGACCAGAAGGGCCCTGAGGTGGACGAGGATCATGCGGATGTTGTGGCGGAAGCTGCCGTTTCGAGCCTGTGTAGAAGCAAATGGCCGCTTCCGTGCGATCGCAGTCTCTCACTAACCAGTGAAACGTCCGGCCCTTGTGCCGCTATGTGCGAAAGAGCCAACGTGCTATTCGCCTAGAGGGGAAGGTGCTTTCAATTTAGGCAAGCCCGCACGCAATCCCGCCATGCCTGACGGCAGGCCTATCGCGGGCCAGCGAGCTTTTCGAGGCCGTTATAGTGCAGCGGCGATACGGCTTTAATCATCTCTAACAGATAGGTCACGTTTTTCTGCGTTTCCGAGACAAGTGCCGGATCGAAGCCCTTGCCGGTCGAGTGGGAGAGATCATTCGCGAACTTATAAATCGCAGTTTTCTTGTGCGGATCAAAGTCGATCTCCTCGAGCTTGGAATGTAGCGAGGCTTCGTAGGGCCGGTGGAAATCTAGGAAGGTTTCGAGCACTTTCCGGGCGACGTTGGGAATATGATAGGAGGCGAGGATCGTCCCATCCGACTTGAAGCCGTGCAGCAGCTTGAACAGGAAGCAATATTCGGTCGGATGGTCGAGCAGAAGCGCGTCGAGCGGCTTAAGCGAGGCATTACGGCATTCATCCGCCTCGGCGCAGACGACCATGAAATAGGCTTTATCGGTCTTTTTGAAGTTTTGGACCCAATTGAGCAGAAGTTTCAGGAAATCGAAATTGTGGGTGAGAATGAATACCTGCTTGACGTCCTTGACCGCATTCTTGAGGAAGGCGAACGCCTGATAGATCGATGCCGCGTCGAGGCTTGAGATCGGGTCGTCGATGACGACGACGCCCTCCTTGGTGTTGAAATCCTGGTCTCC
>NZ_PZKG01000301.1 GCF_003034985.1 Cereibacter changlensis JA139 | reverse complement strand
CATGCGCGTTGATCACGTCGATGCCGCGCCAGTTCCACTGCTGCATGTTCACCTGGCGCGGCCCGTCCTGATGGTAGCCGGCGATCACCAGCCGGCCGCCCTCGGCCACCAGCTCGCCCGCCACGTCCAGCGCCGCCTGCTTGCCGACCGCCTCGATCACCACATCGCAGAAC
This sequence comes from Cereibacter changlensis JA139, assembly GCF_003034985.1. Taxonomy (GTDB): domain Bacteria; phylum Pseudomonadota; class Alphaproteobacteria; order Rhodobacterales; family Rhodobacteraceae; genus Cereibacter; species Cereibacter changlensis. Next base: position 1,674 of record NZ_PZKG01000301.1, on the reverse strand, counting down.
CGGCCGTTGGTCTGGCCGCGCACCTCTTCGACCACCACGCCGTCCAGCGGCAGGGCGCGGGCGGCGCCCATCCGGCGGGCCATGGCCAGCGCCTCGTCGCGGCGCGAGATGGCGATCACCTCGGCCCCGGCGTCGGAAGCGAGCCGGGTCAGCAGCGCTCCGAGAAAGCCGATGCCGACGATCGCCACCCGGTCGCCGCGCGCGATGCCGGAGCGGCGGAAGATGTTCATCGCGCAGCCCAGGGGCTCGGCCGGGAAGGGGCGGCCGGCGAGGCTTTCCGGCAGCGGCACGACCAGCGACTGGTCGATGACCTCGTGGGTGGCGAAGCCGCGCTGGCCGAGGAAGGCGACACGCTGGCCCTCTGCGAAGCCCTGCACGCCCGGCCCTATGGCGTCCACCGCGCCCCAGCCCTCGTGCCCCAGCCCGCCGGAGTCGGTCGGAAAGCTCATCCACTCCGGCCCCGCCCAGGGGCCGAGGTTGGAGGCGCAGACGCCGCAGCCCTCCAGCCGGATGCGCAGCTCGCCCGTCCCGGGCTGCGGCAGCGGCTCGGTCACCACCTCGATCCGGCCCGGCCCGGTCAGGCGCACGGCCCGCATCGGGGCCTCTTCCGTGGGACGGGGGTGGCCCGGGAAACTGGTGTGGGAAAGGGCTTGGGTCATGGAAGGCTCCTGGCAATGCGACGGCCGGTGAACCGGGGAGCCGGGAGATTGTTCCGGAAGAAGATCCTCGCCCCCCGGGGCAGGGCGTGCGCGGCGGGATGATGCTGCTGCTGCAGCGGGCTGGAACAATCTCCCGCGGTTCAGGTTCCGGCATCATCATCGTCATCCACAATGACATCATCTCCACAACATCAGGGATTTCAAATGACGAGAATTTTGGTCACCGGCGGGTGCGGCTTCATCGGTCGGCACGTCGCCGAAGACCTGCTGGAATGCGGTTACGAGGTGCGGCTTTACGATGCGCTGATCGACCAGGTGCACGAGGGCGTCGCGGTGACGCTGCCCGAGGGCGCCGAGGTGGTGCGCGGCGACATGCGCGACGCCGAGCGGCTGCGGAAGGCGCTGACCGGCTGCGACGCGGTGCTGCATCTGGCGGCCGAGGTCGGCGTCGGCCAGTCGATGTATGAAATCGCGCGCTATGTCGGTGCCAACGATCTGGGCACCGCCGTCCTGCTGGAGGAGCTGATCGCGCAGCCGGTGTCGCGCATCGTCGTCGCCTCGTCGATGAGCGTCTATGGCGAGGGTTACTACGCCACGCCGGAGGGCGTGCTCCTGGAGACCGTGCGGCGCAACCCCGCCGAGGTCCGCGCCGGGCGCTGGGACCCGCGCGGCCCCGAGGATGCGCCGCTGGTCGCCGTCTCGACCGACGAGCGCAAGCGGGTCGACCTAGCCTCGATCTACGCCCTGACCAAATACGTGCAGGAGCAGGCGGTGCTGATCCATGGCGCCGCCTACGGCGTCGATGCGGTGGCGCTTCGGCTGTTCAACGTCTTCGGCGCAGGGCAGGCGCTGTCGAACCCCTATACCGGCGTGCTGGCGAATTTCGCCTCCCGGCTGGCCAATGGCCAGCGGCCGACGATCTTCGAGGATGGCGAGCAGAAGCGCGACTTCGTCCATGTCCGCGACGTGGCGCGGGCCTTCCGGCTGGCGCTGGAGAAGCCGGACGCGGCGGGCG
>NZ_PZKG01000300.1 GCF_003034985.1 Cereibacter changlensis JA139 | reverse complement strand
GTGTCGCCTTGGCGCAGTTCGGCGACGCATCGCTGGCTAAGCGTTCGTAGGACTCCATCACCAGCGGGGTGCCCGTAGGTGTCGTTGACCGCCTTGAAATGATCGACGTCAAACATGATGATGGCCGCCTCCGTGCCATCCCTGAGGCGCCGCGCCATTTCTTTCTCGGCCATCGCGACCCATCCACGACGGGTCAATGCTCCTGTAAGCGCGTCGCTCATCGCGATCTGCCGAAGTTCGAGTTCATTGAGAACCAGCGCCGCGAAGCTCTTCATGATCTCGATTTGCGAAGCGTTGAAGGTTCGCGGCGCGGTGTCGATCGCGCATAGCGCCCCGAGATTATATCCATCCGGGGTCTCGAGCGGGACACCGAGGTAACTACGGATTTTGGGATGTCCGGTCACCAAGGGGTTTTTGGAAAACCTGGCGTCGAGGGTTGCGTCGGGGATGATCATCGGCTCGCGCGTCTTGATCGTGTGCGTGCAAAACGAAACGTCGCGCGGAGTCTCGCCTGCGGATAGGCCGGCGACCGACTTGAACCACTGCCGATCTTCGTCGATCAAGCTTACCGCTGCAAAGGACACCCCGAGGACATTGCGAACCAGCTCGGTAAGCTTGTCGAAGGGCTGCTCGGCCGGAGTGTCTAGGACGGAGTAGCGGCGGAGAGCGGCAACGCGACCGGGCTCATCAAGAAGTTTCTTGCAGTTCCGCATCATTTCCTCAGCGCAAGAATGGCGGCAATAAGCTCGTCGCGATACGACGCGCAAGCCTTATCGACCACGTCGCGCACCTGCTGCTCATCCATCCCACTGTTCAAGAGGCTCGTCGCTAAAGACATGAGGCCTCGCCCCTGTCGCTCGATGCTCGATCTCAGAGCTGGTGGTATATCAATGCCTTCAAGCGGTTTCAACGCTGCGCTCACGACCTCTTGGGGGTTGGCTCGGTTCATGGGCTCACCTCCTGTCGCCTCCGCTCATTCGGTGAGCCAACTCGCTGCGGCTGCTCTGGTCCTCCCGCAACGGTAGGCTCCATCGGATGATCACCTCGTGGCACTCTGCCACATTGCGATTCAGTTTTACAAGATGCGCTGCCGGCGGGCCTTGACTTCAGTCGCGCCCGCCAGCCAAACATGCCGGCGACGGCACGTCCGCTCGACGCACGCAATGCAGTGGGTGATCCGCCTGGGCGGCCGAGTTGATGACTACCAGAAATCCCCCCCGGGCCTGACTTTCTTAGGGGTAAGGCCACTCTATCATTGCCTGGTGTTCGACAACGCTGTGAAACATCTCCAGCCATCCGGGAGAACCTGATGTCTATGGTAAACTTGATCGATGTGCCAGCGGCACTGCCGGTCGCCGCCTATGCGACTGACGGAGAGGGCTTCATCAGTTCCTACAATCTCCAGGCGGCACAGCTCTGGGGGCGCGAGCATACTCCCCGCAGCCAGAAGTGGTTCGGCGCCTGGCGGATGAGAGATGCGGGAGGGAGGATACTGGCGCCCGACCAGACCCCCCTGGCCGTTGCCTTTCGGGAAGGTTGGGAAATCTCTCAGGCGGACGTGATACTGGAGCGGCCCAACGGTCACAGGGCTTGGGTCAGGGTGCATGCCCGGCTGAAGCTCGAAGCTGGCAAGGTGGTGAGCAGCCTGGTCCTGCTCATCGAGCGATCGCCCACCATCGAGGACGAGTTCCAAAGGGAACATCTGGCATCCATCGTTGCATCTTCGCAGGACGTGATCGTCGGAAAGACCATGGATGGGGTGATCACTTCTTGGAATGGCGGCGCAACCCGGACCTTGGGATATGACGCAGAAGAGATGATCGGCCAGCCAATCACGCGGATAATCCCAACCGAACGTCTCGCCGAGGAAGCGGAGAT
>NZ_PZKG01000299.1 GCF_003034985.1 Cereibacter changlensis JA139 | reverse complement strand
CTGGTCGGTCATAGAGAGATCGTTGGCAAAGGCCTATCCCAGGTTCTGCCTGAGGTCATTGCCCAGGGATTTCTGGAGATACTAGATAGAGTGTACTCGACTTCCACTCCTTTCGTCGGGCGCGCCCTGCCAATTCTTCTGCAGCGCGTCCCAGAGGGGGATCTGGAGCAGCGCTACATCGACCTGATCTATCAACCCATGCTTGACGATGAAGAAAATGTCACTGGCATTTTTGTCCAAGGAAATGATGTGACCGAAGCGTTCATCTTGGCGCAAGAAGTTGCACACCAAGCTGCGCACGATTTCCTTACCGGTCTTCCGAATCGACGAGAATTCGCCCGCAGAATGCAGGAGTTGTCCTGGCCTGGACCTCACGCAGTTCTCTATCTTGATATCGATCACTTCAAGCTGATAAATGATCGATGCGGTCATGCGGCGGGAGATAGTCTCTTACTCCAGGTTGCGGACCTCCTAAGATCTCATTGCGTCTCATCCGGTGATATCCTTGCTCGTCTAGGGGGCGACGAATTTGCGATTGTCCGTCAGAACTGCTCTCCAGGCGCCGCGACGGAGTTCGGCAACCGCCTGCGGGTTGCGATCAAGGAGCTCAGGCTCGTTTGGGAGGGCAAACACTACGGAGTCACGCTCAGCGTCGGGATCGCCAGTTTCGGGGGAGCGACAGGCTTGTCTTTCGAGACCGCTCTGTCGCTTGCGGATGCGGCCAGCTTCATTGCAAAAGAAGCAGGAAGGAATCGCGTGCAGGTGAGCCTACCTTCGGACGAAGATATCCGGCGCCAACAGACCGACTTGGACAGCATCACGCGGCTGACAGAGGCCATGCTGCAAGACCGGGTGGTTCTGCATGTTCAGAGAATTGTAGATCTTCACGATGACAGTGGGTTGGATAGGAGCATCTTTGAGGTTCTGGCGCGCATTCGCGATCCTATGGGAGGTATCTTGGGGCCGGCAGGATTCATTCCGGCCGCCGAGCGGTTCGGGCTGATTGAAGATCTTGATCGCCACATCATCACGAAGGTCTTTTCTTACATTCAGGCCCAACCGCCAAGCGCAGCGCTGAGACGAACATATTTTATCAACATCTCGGGAATCACATTGAGCGCTTCCGGCTTTCCCTGCTTTATAAGAGAGGCGCTGCTTGCCCACCCGCTTGTTTGCGCTGCTGGGATCTGCTTCGAAATCACCGAGACTGCCGCTCTCTCGCATATTGAGCGCACCGTAGACGCGATGCTGAGCTTGACCAGCCTGGGCTTCAAGTTCGCCTTGGACGATTTCGGAAGCGGGATGGCTTCGTTCGGCTACCTGAATAAGTTGCCCGTTCAGTATATCAAGATAGACGGGGAGTTCATCAGGACGGTCTTTGATCAGCGTGTAAGCTTTATTATCGTCGAGGCGATAACCAAAGTGGCCCATGCGATGAACATGAAAGTGATAGCAGAATCCGTAGAACGCCCCGAAATGATATCTCACCTCAAGGCGCTCGGCGTCGATTTTGGGCAAGGTTTCGCTCTCCACCGACCAGAGAACATGTGAGTGTATGGCTCAGTCGTAGCCCTTCGCTACCAATAGATCTGCGAGCGCGCCATTGCAGCCGGTCAGCGTCTCCGCGTGCTCAGGCTTGGGGCCACGTAGATCTTTTGCTCACTGTGTCATTGAAATCCGGCGGCGCGGGTCTTTGCTCACATGAAAACTGGACACGAAACGACTGCCGATGAATCCTCATGATGGGCGAGAGATCAAGGAGGACGCGATTTTATCTGTAATCCGACTTCTGCGTCGTAGTTCAGGATCCTTCATTCAAGGCCAGGAAGGGTGGTTGACAGGAAGACGTCAATCAAGCAACTTATCATGGTGATAATTTGTGTCGGCGAGCGCGGGCA
>NZ_PZKG01000298.1 GCF_003034985.1 Cereibacter changlensis JA139 | reverse complement strand
CCCGCTCGCGCGCTCACATTTAGCGCCGTAGCGGGCGGTCGGCGGTGCGGTGGTCATCGGGTTTTCGGTAGGGTCGGGTTGCTGAGCCAACCTGAACCGAGGAATGCCCCCGATGACCAAACCCATGATGGACCTCCGTGCGCTGGTGGAGAAGAGTGCTGATGCGGACCTGCTGCGCGAGATGGTCGACCCATGCGGTCGACGCTTCGCGGCCGAGCGGCTGATGGAGCTCGAGGTGGGCGCCAAGACTGGCGCTGACTATGACTATGACTATGACTATGACTATGGCTATGGCTATGGCTATGGCTATGGCTATGGCTATGGCGAGAAGAGCAGCGAGCGCCTGGCGCAGCGCAACGGCTATCGCGACAGGGCCTGGCAGACGCGTGCCGGAAGCCTGGAACTGCGCATTCCCCGACTGCGCACCGGCTCGTATTTCCCCTCCTTCCTCGAGCCGCGCCGCTCGGTCGAGAGTGAGGCGGATCAGCGAGCCTTCCAGTGGAAGGATCGCCCGCCGAACGCTGACGGCGCTCGCCATTGTCTCTCGGACCAATGGCGTTCCAATGGCTCGCTCCAGGAAGCCTATGTCCAGGGCGTCTCGACCCGCGCGATGGACGACCTCGTGCAGGCCATGGGCGGGACCGGGATCTCCAGGAGCCAGGTCAGCCGGCTCTGCGAGGATGAGCCGGACCAGAAAACGATCCGGGGGATCGTTTTCCCGGCGAATGACGAGCGGGTCGACGCCTTCCTAACGCGGCCGATCGAGGGCGAATGGCCTTCGGCGGGCGGTCCTTCCACTGGAAGGCCCGCTGATCCGCCTCAGCTCATGGATCGACGCCACCTACCTCAAGGTCCGCCAGGGCGGGCGCATCGTGTCCGTCGCCGTCACCATCGCCGTCGGCGTGAACACGGATGGCCCACGTGAAGTCCTGGGCATGGCCATTGGGGCCTCGGAAGCGTTCGGGCGATGGCCCTCGCCTTTCTGGACCGAGTTGCCTCACGCGACCTCGTGCGCCGCGGGCTCTCCGGCGTGAAGCTGGTGGTCAGCGACGCGCACGAGGGCATCAAGACCGCCACGGCCCGGGTGCTGTCCACCACATGGCGGCGCTGCCGGGTCCATTTCCAGCGCAATGCCCTGGCGCATGCCGGCAAGAACAGCCGCAGGGTGGTTTCCGCCTTCATCGCCACGGCCTTCGCTCAGCCGGATCACGCGGCGGCCAAGGCGCAGTGGCGGCTCGTTGCCGACCAGATGCGGCACAAGCTGCCGAAACTGGCCACGCTCATGGACACGGCTGAGGAGGATGTGCTGGCCTACATGACCTTTCCCGCCCAGCACCGCGCCAAGTTACATTCCACGAATCCGATCGAGCGTCTTAACGGTGAAATCAAGCGGCGCACCGACGTGGTCGGGATCTTTCCGAACGAGGCATCGATCCGACGCCTGGTCGGCGCGATCCTGATGGAGCAGACCGAGGAATGGACCGTCCAGCGCGGCCGATACCTGACGCTGGAAACCCTCGCTCCGGTCTGCGTGTTTCGGGGAATTGATCCACCGGATCAATTCCTGATCCTCAACACTCTCACCGTCAGCCTGCCTGCCGCGCAGCGCGACTGACAGCTCGACCCGCTTCCGAGCACGAGGCCCGCGGTCAGCTACACAATCAGATGGGACGTCATCGGATCTGGCAAATGAGCGACGCAGGTTCGGCTACCGGCGGCTCTTCGTGCTCTTGCGGCGTGAAGGCGAGGCGTCGGGGATCAATCGCATCTACCGGCTCTACCGCGAGGAAGGGTTAACCGTCCGCAAAGGCAAAGCGCGGCGCAAGGCCATGGGCACAAGGGCTCCGATCCTGGTGGAGGCGCGGGCCAATGCGCGCTGGTCGCTGGACTTCGTCCATGACCAGTTCGCCTGCGGACGA
>NZ_PZKG01000297.1 GCF_003034985.1 Cereibacter changlensis JA139 | reverse complement strand
AGGTCGGGGTGAAGGCCCCCGGCACGGCGAAGATCACCACGTTGCGCCCCGCGGTCAGCCCGGCCAGATCGACCTGCTCCGGCCCGGTCTCGCCCAGTTTCACCAGCGTCGCCGCCGGCAGGCGGTCTCCTACAGAAATCCGCATCAGATCTTCCCTCGCGCGTTGCGTTTCCAATGGCGCGAGATATAGGCTCCGCCCCGACCCCGGACCAGCGAATTTGCCGCAGCCGGGCTGCCGAAGGAGGGTTCATGTCGGATATCGTGGTGATCGGAGCCGGTCAGGCCGGGGCCGCCCTCGTCTCGAAACTGCGCGCCGCCGGCCATGCCGGCGCGATCACCCTGATCGGGGCCGAGCCGGTGCTGCCCTACCAGCGGCCGCCGCTGTCCAAGGCCTATCTGCTGGGCCAGATGGACGAGGACCGGCTGATGCTGCGCAACGCCGAGTTCTACGCCGACAACGCCATCACCCTGCGCCTCGGCGCCCCGGTGACCGGCATCGACGCCGCCGCAAAGACCGTCACGCTGGGCGACGGGACGCTGCGCTACGACCAGCTGGCGCTCACCACCGGCTCGATCCCCCGCCGGCTGCCCGCCTCGCTGGGCGGCGACCTGCCCGGGGTCTACACCGTGCGCAGCCTCGCCGATGTCGACGCGATGCGGCCCGAGTTCCGCCCCGGTCGCCGCCTCGTCATCGTCGGCGGCGGCTATATCGGGCTGGAGGCGGCCGCCGTCGCCGCCAAGCTGGGTCTCGAGGTGACGCTGCTGGAGGCGGCGCCGCGCATCCTGCAACGCGTTGCCGCGCCCGAGACCTCGGACCACATCCGCGCGCTGCATGCCCGGCACGGGGTGCAGATCCTCGAGGGCATCGGCCTCGACCGGCTGCTGGGGGAAACCCGCGTCTGCGGCGTCCGCCTCGCCGACGGCCGCGAACTGCCGGCCGATTTCGTCATCACCGGCGTCGGCGTCGCCCCCGCCACCGCGCTGGCCGAACTGGCGGGCCTGACGCTCGACAACGGCATCGCCACCGACGCCCATGGCCGCACCTCCGACCCCGCGATCTGGGCGGCGGGCGATTGCGCCTCCTTTCCGTGGCAAGGCGGGCGGCTGCGACTGGAATCGGTGCAGAACGCCATCGATCAGGCCGAGCTGGTGGCCGAGAACATGCTGGGCGCCGGCAAGGACTATCACCCGATGCCGTGGTTCTGGTCCGACCAGTATGACACCAAGCTGCAGATCGCCGGGCTCAGCACCGGCTACGACCGCATCGTCACCCGCGGGCCGGAGGGCGAGGCGGTCTCCTTCTGGTATTATCACGGCGAGACGCTGCTGGCGGTCGACGCGATGAACGACCCCCGCGCCTATATGGTCGGCAAGCGCCTGCTGGAGAGCGGTCGCAGCCCCGATCCGGCCCGGGTCGCCGATCCCGCCACGCCGCTGAAGACCCTGCTGACATGAGGATCATCGGCGGGGCGCGGCGCGGAACCCATCTGGCGCCGGTGGGCGAGGGCGACGCCAAGGCGCATCTGCGCCCCACCTCCGACCGGGTGCGCGAGGCGATCTTCAACCTGCTGATCAACGGCGGCTACGGCGCGCCGCTGCAGGACGCCCACGTGCTCGACCTCTTCGCCGGCACCGGCGCGCTGGGGCTCGAGGCCCTGTCGCGCGGCGCGGCCCACGCCAGCTTCGTCGAGACCGGCGCCGCGGCCTTGGCGCTCCTGCGCCGCAACATCGAGATCCTGCGCATGGGCCCGGCCACCGCGATCCTGCGCCGCGACGCCACCGCCCCCGGTCCCAAACCCGCCGCGCCCTTCGACGTGGTCTTCCTCGACCCGCCCTACGGCAAGGGCCGTGGCGGAGGCCGCGCTCGCCGCCGCCGGCCAGACCGGCTGGCGTCGCCCCCGACGGCGCTGGTGGTCTGGGAGGAAAGCACG
>NZ_PZKG01000296.1 GCF_003034985.1 Cereibacter changlensis JA139 | reverse complement strand
TGGCCGGGGTTCTGGCGCATGAGGTGGCCCATGTCTTGCACCGCGACCTGTGGCTGATGGGGCTGGCCGACGCGATGTCGCGCGCGGTGTCACTGGCCAGCTTGGTGGGGCAGATGCTGCTGCTGATCAACCTGCCGCTGCTGCTTGCGGGCGTGGCGACGATCCCCTGGGCGCTGCCGCTGATACTCGCCTTCTCGCCGACGATCATGGCGCTGTTGCAACTCGCGCTGTCGCGCCAGCGAGAATACGACGCCGACCGCGCGGGGGCGGAGTTGACGAGCGACCCCGCGGGCCTGGCCGCGGCGCTGTTGAAGCTGGAACGCGTCACCGGGCGCTTCTGGGAAGAAATGGTCCTCCCCGGCCGCCGCATCCCCGACCCCTCGCTGCTTCGGACGCATCCGCCCACCAAAAACCGCGTCGCCCGCCTTCGCGCCCTAAACCCGTGGCCGAATGAAGGCGAGCCTGATCCCGCGACGATGCGCCTGCCTTCAGGCGCGGCCCAGCCAATGAAACCGCGCTTCCACCTCTCCGGCCTGTGGTTTTAAGCGGCCCGACGCCGAATGCTGAGGATACAACCGTGCCGCCGATGGCCAAGGGCGGCATCCAGACGGCGTAATGGGGCAAGACCAGGTTCGGGATTGTCGGATGGCCGGCGAACCGCTCTTGGCGATCTTATTGGCCGCTCTCCAGCAAAAATCCGCTCACCGCCAATTGGCCCTCTGTTCAGCATTAGCTGCCCCAGACGTGCGGCAGCCCGGAAGGCGGTGCATGGCATTTCCAAAAACAGTTGTTTTACAAAGACATGGATATTGATGAAGGAGGCGACGAGTGCTCGCCGGCGCTGTCCCTTTTGATCGGATCACGGCAGCTTGAGCCGAAACCGCCTTGGTGTCTGGCCAAACTAGGTAAGCGCAGTTCTATCTTGAGGTTGCCGAATTCTTAATTTTCTGCATAATGCTTCCACATACCCCTCCTAGACTTGACGATCCGAGCGATTCTTTAAGAGGGTTGAAGACATGCTCCAGCATTTTACAGGAGTTCTCACCTCACCATTACGCGATTGCGATGAAATCGCCGCACTCAGGTGTTGGGATTGTGGAGCCGGCCAACAGAGAGGGCGCCGGAGCGGCCTTTCATCTTTGGGATCATTTGCGCCCATCCAGACAGCAGGGTGAAACTTTACCGCCGATCGTTTGTCATGAGAACCGAGCCCGCATGATCGCGGCAAGGCGGCGCGACTTGAGGCGGCCCCGCGCCCGGAAACTCTGATCACCGCGTGGTGATGGCCAATCTCGGGAGTGAGATCGGCCGACGTTCGATGGAAGCGGGGACGTAGGCGGAGCGGAATCGACGGATAGAAACGGCGCGCCGCGGCGGCTTGGTCGGGGCGCTGGAGGGATGCACGCCGCGGAAAAGGTGCAGCGATGAATAAATTCCCGACTGCCTTCACCATACTATTCGCATTGATCGTCGTGGTCGCCGTGCTGACCTGGGTCATTCCGGCAGGCCAGTACAAACGCGCGTTCAGCACAGCGCTGGGGCGCGACGCGCCGGTGCCCGGCACATTCGTCGAGGTCGAACCAAGCCCGCAGGGCCCGCTCGCGGTGCTGATGGCGCCGATCGCCGGGCTCTACGACCCCGCCACAGGCATGGCGAACGCCATCGACGTCGCGGTTTTCGTGCTGGTCATCGGCGGCTTCCTCGCGGTGGTTACCAGGACCGGTGCGATTGACGCCGGCATCGGCGGGCTCCTGAAAGCGCTCAAGGGCCGTGAGATCTGGATGATCCCGATCCTGATGACCGCGTTTGCGGCAGGCGGCACCAGCTACGGCATGGCGGAGGAGAGCCTGGCGTTCTATTCGATCGTGCTGCCCGTGTTCCTGCGAGCCGGCTACGATACCCTTACCGGCGTCTCGGTGATCCTGCTCGGCTGCGGGATCGGAACCCTGGGCTCGACCTTCAATGCCTTCGCCACCGTGATCGCCTCGGACGCCGCAGGCGTTCCCTTTACGGACGGGCTA
>NZ_PZKG01000295.1 GCF_003034985.1 Cereibacter changlensis JA139 | reverse complement strand
GGGGCAGGAGCTGGTGCGGCTGGAGGATTCCGACCTGCGGCTGGAGGGCTCGCGCCTTGCCGCCGAGGCCGAGCAGCTGCGCACCGCGATGCAGAACGCCCGGGCGCAGCGCGACACCGCCGAGCTGCGCAACCTCACGGCGCGGCTGAGCCAGAACACGGTCGAGGCCGCGCTGGTCGGCGACCAGATCGCCCGCGCCACGGTGACCGCCGACCGCGACGGGCTGGTGGTGGCGGGCGACGCCTGGAAGCGGGTGGGCAGCCGGGTGCGGCTCGGCGACACGCTGCTGCAGGTGGCCAGCCTCGACAGCCTGGCGACGCTGGCGCTGATCGACGAGGACTGGGTCGCCGACCTGCCGCCCGAGGCGCCGGGCGTGCTGCTGCTGGCGGCCTGGCCCGACCGGCCGATCCCGCTGCATCTGCAACGCATCACCCGCGAGACCGAGGCGACCGACGGCGCGAATGCCTTCGTCGCCTGGTTCGATTTCGAGGCCCCGCCCGAGATGGCGCTGATGGACGGGATGCGCGGCATCATCCGGGTCGAGGCCGGGCCGACCACCTTGCTCGGCCGCTACGGTCGCGGCATCGGCCGCTGGTTCGAGCGCAGCCTCTGGCGCTGGCGCTGACATGGCCGCCGGGCTGCGCCATCCCGACTGGTATCTGGTGGCCGAACAGCGCTTCCGTCGCCGCGCCGGCATCCGCGAGGTGCCGCAGCGCTTCCGCCGCGAGGAGTTCCTCGTGCTCTGGGACGCGCTCACCGGCCAGAGCCTGCGGCTCGGCCAGCGGGCGGCGGTGTTCTGGCGCAGGCTCGACGGCGAGCTGACGGTGGACGGGCTGTGGCGTGCGATGTCGCGCGATCCCGCCACAGCGCCGACCCAGCGCGAGGTGATGGACTGGGTGCTGCAGCTGGTCTCCTCCGGGCTGATCCTCTCCGATCACGCGCTGGACCCCGGCGCGCTCAGCGACCGCAGCGGCAAGAAGCGCGACCGCGCGCTGGAGGCCCGCGCCGCCAACCCGCTCTCGGTGAAGATCCCGGTCTTCGACCCCAGCGGCCTGTTGCGCGCCAGCTGGCCGCTGGTGCGCTGGCTGTTCACCCCCTTCGGCGCGCTGCTGGTCGGGCTGGTGATCCTTGCCGGCATCACCGCCGCCGTGCTGAACCTCCCGGCGCTGCTGCACACCGCCGACACCTCTCTGCTGACCCAATCCGGGGTGCTGGTGCTGTTCCTCAGCTACCCGGTGATGAAGGCGCTGCACGAGCTGGCGCATGGCTGGGCGGTGCTGCGCTTCGGCGGCGAGGTGCGCGAGGCCGGGGTGATGCTGCTCCTCTTCGTGCCGGTGCCCTATGTCGACGCCTCCGAGGCCACAACCTTCCCCGACCCGCGGGCGCGGATGCTGGTCGGCGCGGCGGGCATCCTGGCCGAGCTGGTGATCGCCAGTCTCGCGCTGCTCCTTTGGCTGGTGATCGAGCCGGGGGTGGAGAAGGCGGTGCTCTACAGCTTCATCGTCATGGGCTCGCTGTCGACCCTCCTGTTCAACGGCAACCCGCTGTTGAAGTTCGACGCCTATTACGTGCTGGCCGACTGGCTGGAGATGCCCAACCTCGCCACCCGCGCCGGCAGCTTCCTGTCGGACCTCGTGCTGACCCGCGGCCTCGGCCTGCGCCCCGAGACGCGGGTCGAGCCGGACGAGGCGCGCATCCTCGGGGTCTATGGCGCGGCCTCGCTGGCCTACCGGCTGTCGCTGACGCTGGTGATCGTGCTGGTCGTGTCGAAACTGTTCTACGCGCTGGGGCTGGTGCTGGCGCTCTGGGCGCTGGCCGGCAGCATCGTCCTGCCGCTGGCGAAACTGGCGAAGAGAGGCTGGAAGATGGCCGAGGGGCAGAACCGCAAGCGGCGCATGCTGGGGCGGATCGCGGCCCTTTCCCTGCTGGTCGGGGGCCTCGGCGGCCTCGTGCCGCTGCCCTTCTCGGCGCGCGGCGAGGGGCAGGTGGTGCCGACCCCGGCCGCCGAACTGCGCCTCGGCGCCTCCGGCATGATCCTGCCCGGCGTGGTCGCGGACGGTCTGGCGGTGAGCG
>NZ_PZKG01000294.1 GCF_003034985.1 Cereibacter changlensis JA139 | reverse complement strand
GCGGCGAAGCGGCGGGGCGGCTCCCCGGCCAGCCGGACCTGCACGCCGTCCTCCTGGAAATCCATTCCGACCAGCGGCGCCTCGACAATGCCGACGCCCGCCGCCTGCAGCCGGGCGCGGGTCTCCGCCTCCAGCTTCAGCGGCTTGCCCAGCGTCAGCAGCACCAGATCGGCGGTGTAGTGCCGCAGGAACAGCGCCTCGCCCGCCGCGCAGGCCCCGGCGCCGATGATGGCGACGGGGCGATCGATCACCTCATAGGCGTCGCAGACCGGGCATTGCCGGATCAGCCCTTCGCGCACGTGGCGCAGCGGGTCGGAGACCGGCGGCACATGGTCCCTGACCCCGGTCGCCAGCACCAGATGCGGAGCGGCAAAGCTGTCCTCCCCCGCCCGCAGCAGGAAGCCGCCGTCGCGGTCGCGCTGCGCCCCGGTCACCTCGGCGTCGACCGGGGTCACGCCGAAGCGGGCCGCCTGCTCGCGCATCTGCGCCAGCAGCGAGACGCCGCGGATGCCGTCCGGATAGCCCGGGTGGTTGTGCGAGCGCGGGATCAGCGCGGCGCGGCTCTGGCCGGAGTCGACGAGCGCGACCTTCCGGCGGAACCGCGCGAGATAGATCGCCGCCGTCAGCCCGGCCGGGCCGCCGCCGATGACGAGACAGTCGAACGGCTCAGGAGCGCGCATGGCGGGGCCTCCGCAGGACCGGGCGCGCGGGCATCGGGGCGGTGGCGCGGGCCGCAGGATGGGTCAGGATATCCGGTTTCTCCTCTGGGTGATGGTCCCGCCGGAGAAGCTCCCCGCGCCGGTCCGGTGCTGAACCTGCCGGGGAGGCGGATGTTCCGGTCCGTCCTCACCCGCGCCCGGTCACGCCGGGTCGCGGCAGGCGGCGAGATCGGCGGCGGCGTAGATCCGGTCGATGCAGTCGTGCAGCCCGACGAGCTCTTCCGCCGCCGGGTCGAAGCGCTGGCCATCGGCCAGCCTGCGCGCGAAGTTTACGGCGGCGCGGCCGCCCCAGTCGTCGGGGCCGGCGGTCAGCTGTTCGGTCCGGTTGCCGTGGTGCCGGTAGGCCTCGAAATCATAGAACGAGCCCTCGAGGTTGCGCATCGAGGCGCCGCCTTCGGTGCCGTGGAAGTCGCAGGAGATCACCGCGTCGCAGCCGGCCTGCAGCTTCCACGAGCAGGCCAGCCGGATGACGCCGCCGCCCGCCAGCCGCAGCGTCGCCACGGCGTAATCCTCGACATCCGCCGAGGTGGCGGGGCGGCCTTGGGCAAAGAGATGCGCCTCGACCCCGGTCACCTCGGGATAGCCCAAGGGGCGCAGCGCCATGTCCAGCAGATGCACCCCGAGATCCATCAGGCAGCCGCCGCCCGACAGCGCCCGGTCGTAGAACCAGGGCTTGTCCGGCCCGTAGGCGTTGTGGAAGGTGGCGTCCACCGCGAAGACCCGGCCGAGCTCCCGCGCCGCCAGCGGCGGGATCGCCCTGAGCGCCGCCGTCTCGCGGTAGGAGAGATCGACCGCCAGCAGCCGGTCCACCCGGCGCGCGGTCTCCACCGCCTGCCGCACCTCGCCGGCGCTGCGACCCAGCGGCTTCTGGCAGAACACGGCGCAGCCCGCCTCCAGCGCGGCGATGGTCTCTGCCGCATGCCGGGCGCTGGGCGTGGCGATGACGACGCCGTCGGGTTGCAGGTCCAGCACATCGGCAAGCCCCGACCCGCTGCGCGCCTCCGGCGAGAGGGCAAGCGCCGTCTCCACCGCCGCCGGGTCCGGGTCGGCCAGCGCCACGATGTCGACGAGGTCGGCGGCGCGGATCGCCTCCATCCGGTGCCGGCCGATCCAGCCGAGCCCGACGAAGGCCAGCCGCGGGCGGCGCGTGGTCAGGGCGCGCGCGGTCTCGGGCAGGGTCAGTTGCACAGGATGATCGCCTTCATGAAGCCTTCGGGCCGGTCGCGCGTCGCGTCCAGCGCCACGTCGAGCTGATCGAGCGGATAGCTGTGGGTCAGCAGCGGCCAGGGGTCGAGCCGGCCGTCGGCCACCGCCTCGATCGCCTCGCGGATGCCGCGCATGTAGATCTCGGGCTTGC
>NZ_PZKG01000293.1 GCF_003034985.1 Cereibacter changlensis JA139 | reverse complement strand
GTTTCGGGTTCTGGACGAGCCGATGGGACGGCGGATGTGGCCGAACGAGGAGAAGCTCCGGATCGTGATGGAGAGCTACGTGCCGGGGACGCGCGTCGGGGATGTGGCGCGGAAGTATCGGCTCCTGCCGTCGCAACTCACGACGTGGCGGCGGATGGCCCGCGACGGGCGGTTCGGCCTCCCCGAGGAGGCGCCGGGTTTTCCCGAGACGGCCGAGTTCGTGCCGCTGATGGTGGAAGCCGCGCCGCGAGCAGCTCGGGTCCCTCATGACGAGCGGATCGAGATCGAGGCGGGCGGCGTGACGATCCGGCTGTCCGGCTCCACGCCGGTGGCCCGCGTGGCGGAAATCGCGGTGGCGCTGGGGACGCGGCGCGGATGATCGTCCCCGGCCAGAGGATGCCGATCGTGATCGCCACGCGGCCGGTGGACTTTCGCTGCGGGCATGACGGGCTGGCGGCGAAGGTTCAGAACGAGCTGAAGCTCGACCCGCATTCCGGGTTGACGGTTGTGTTCCGGTCCCGTCGCGGCGACCGGCTGAAGATCCTGGTCTGGGACGGCAGCGGGCTGGTGCTGATCTACAAGCGGCTGGAGAGCGGCCGCTTCGTCTGGCCGAAGGTGCAGGACGGGACGATGCGGCTGTCGCGGGCGCAGTTCGAGGCGCTCTTCGAAGGGCTGGACTGGCGCCGGATGATGGCGCAGCGGGTGGTTCCTCCGGCTGCGGCGAGTTGAATCAAGCCCCTTGTTTTGCTGGGTTTCGGCGCGCGGGCGGGTAAACTCGACCCATGCCGTCCGCGCTCGATCCCGATCTTCTGGCCCAGCTTCCGCCCGCCCTGCGGGCGGCGGTCGAGGCGCAGGTCCAGGCGCTTGCCCTGGAGAACGCGGAACTGAGGACCCGCAACGCGCGGCTCGAGCATCTGGTCCGCGAACTCCAGCGGGCGCGCTTCGGACCGCGGTCCGAGAAGCTCCACCCCGACCAGATGGAGTTGGCCTTCGAGGATATCGAGGTGGCGCTGGCCGCGGCCACCGAAGAGAACGACGCGGCCGCCGAGTCCCGGACGGGCGATCGCCCGGCCCGCACGCCCCGCGGCCCGCGGCGCCTGCCCAAGGATCTGCCGCGCGAGGAACGGGTGCTCGTGCCCGAGGATCTCATCTGCCCGTGCGGCTGTGGGGACATGGTCCGGATCGGCGAGGACCGTTCGGAACGGCTCGACGTGACGCCGGCGCAGTTCCGTCTGATCGTGACCATCCGCCCGCGCTACGCCTGCCCGAAGGGCCGCGCCGGCATCCGCCAGGCCCCGCCGGCTCCGGCGCTGATCGAGGGCGGCCTGGCCACCGAGGCGCTGCTTGCGCATGTGGCGGTGGCCAAGTTCGCCGACCACCTGCCGTTGTATCGCCAGAGCCAGATCATGGCGCGTCAGGGCGTCGAGATCGACCGCTCGACCCTTGCCGACTGGATGGGCAAGGTGAGCTTCCACATCGCTCCCATCGTGGACCGGATGGCGGTGCTGCTCAAACGCTCGGCGAGGCTCTTCGCGGACGAGACGACGATGCCGGTGCTGGATCCGGGCGCCGGCAAGACGAAGAAGGGCTTCATCTGGGCGATGCTGCGCGACGACCGGCCGTGGGGCGGCTCGGATCCGCCCGGCGTCGTCTTCACCTATGCCCCCGGTCGTGCCGGCATCCACGCCGAGGAGATGCTGAAAGGCTTCGAAGGGGTGCTGCAGGTCGACGGCTACCAGGGCTACAACCGCCTTGCCGACGGCCGCCGCGCCGAGGGCGGCCGGGTGCGGCTCGCCTTCTGCTGGGCGCACGCCCGGCGCAAGCTGATCGAGGCGCGGCCAAGCGCGGGCTCGCCCTTCGTCGACGAAGCCCTGCGGCGCATCGCCGAGTTCTACGCCATCGAGAAGGAGATCCGCGGTCAGGCGCCCGAGGCGCGCCACGCCGTCCGTCAGGAGCGCTCGAAGCCGCTGCTCGAGGCCATGCACCCCTGGCTTGTTCAGCAGGCCGCCCGGCTGTCGAAGAAGTCCGACCTCGGGATGGCCGCGGCCTATGTGCTCGACCACTGGCCCGGTCTCATCCTCTTCGCC
>NZ_PZKG01000292.1 GCF_003034985.1 Cereibacter changlensis JA139 | reverse complement strand
CCTGCTCAGCGGCGGGGTGTTCGCCTATGCCGGTCAGGGCATCGGTCAGAACGAGCATGTGCGTGGCAGCCGGCTGATCTCCCAGGGCGAGCTGGTCGGCTGGTCCAGGCGGAAGTGGCGCAGCTATCGCCGGAAGTTCGGGCGGGACGCCAAGAAGGGCCCGCCCTACACCATCGCCGGCATTCCCTTCCCGCCGAACGCTGTCGAGGCGCAGACCGGGATCTTCGGGACAGTGGGGGTCGGGAAGACCAACGGCTTCAAGGAAATGCTGCGGACCGTGCGCGGCCATAACGGTCGCGCGGTGGTCTACGACAAGATGGGCGCACTGGTGCGGGACTTCTATGACCCGGCCACCGACATCATCATCAACCCCTTCGATGCCCGCTCACATGTCTGGTCGCCGTTTCTGGAAGCACGGACCCCGGAGGCGCTGGCGCAGATCGCCGAGGTGATGATCCCGGTCCGGCCCGGAGAGCACGATCCTTTCTGGAGCCAAACCGCGCGGCTGGTGTTCGAATATGCCGCGCGCTCGCTCATCAGGGCCAAGAGGCCGACGAACAGAGATTTGCGCCGCGCCATCATGACGATCAAGGCGGAGGAGCTGGAGAAGCTGCTGGCGGGCACGCCCGGGCAGCACTTCTTCGGCCAGCATGTCGAAAAAACCTCGGCGTCGATCCGGGCGAACATGATCGCCTCGCTGCGGTTTCTGGAGTTCCTGCGCGACGATGGCGAACCCTTTTCGGTCAGGGAATGGGTGAAATCGGACCGGCCGGGCTTCGTGTTCCTGACCGGCGACGCCGAACACTCGGCCGCCACCCGCAACATCATCTCGACCATCATCGAGGTCGCGGCGAATGCCCTGATGACCTGCGACGAAAAGCGTGATCCGTCGCTGTGGTTCTTCATCGACGAGGTTCCGACGCTGAACCGCCTGCCCTTCCTCGTCTCGAAGCTGGCGGAGATCCGGCAGTTCGGCGGCGCGTTCGTGCTGGGCTATCAGGTCTACGCGCAGTTGGAGGACATCTACGGCGAAAAGGGCGCGCAGTCGATCAGCGGCACGCTCAACAACCGGGTGGTGTTCAACACCCCCGACGCCCGGACCGCAAAGCTCTTCTCGGACTCTCTCGGCTTCGAGGATGTGGTCGAGCAACGCGAGAACCTGTCCTTCGGCGCCCACGAAAGCCGGGACGGCGTGGCCTTCATCAGCCAGCGCGTCGAGCGGCCCATCGTCACCGCCTCGGAGATCCAGGCGCTGCCGCAGTTCGAGGCGTTCATCCGCTTCGCCTATGACGCGCCCACGGCCAAGGTCAGGTTCGATCCGGTCGACACCGAACCGCGCGCAGAAAAGCTCGTGCCCTATCAGGGCGCGGGCTTTGATCTGGACGGCATGGACCCGAACAGGGCCCCTGCCCCGGCCGCGGATGAAGCTTCGCTCCCGGAACACTATGCGCCCCAGTTGCTGAGCCAGGTCGAAGCCGAGCTGCGGGCGAAGTTCGTGGCGTGGCCGGTGGGCCAGCAGCTCGCGGCGTTCGAGGCGTGGCGGAGGGAAGCGACGGAGCCGCAGTTCGACAGCACGAGCGGGAAGTTCGTGGCCGCCCTGCCCAACGTCGACGCCGATCTGATGTGGGATCACTACTATCGCCAGCGGGCCGAAGGCCATGAAAAGCCGGTGTTCCGCCTGACGCCCAATGTCGACGCGATGATGGGCAGCAGGCCCCGCAAACCCGGCGCCGCCGCCGGCGGGCTGGTGGTGCCGCGCTATCAGGACGTGCGCCGCGCCGCAGAGGACGCGGGCCAGACGGCGATGATCTTCTCCTTCCCCTCGGGTTCCCACGCCCGCGGCGCTGCCCCTGGCTCTGCCCCTGCCCCGATCCCTACCCCATCCGCCGGCTCACCCTTGACCGCGGAAGGTGAAGAAGAAGGAACCCTGCTATGATGTCGGTGAGCAACGTCTCGGCCGGCGCTGCGGGCAGCGGGTACTATCAGGCGGAAGGCTATTACATCGCCGGCTCCCCCGAGGCCGAAGCCGCGGCGAGCTGGTTCGGGAAGGCGGCGGAAGAGCTGGCCGCCGCCGGCCAGACCGCTTTCGCCGAGCGCGTCGACAACGAGACCTTCTCCACGATGCTCGAGGGCCATGCGCCGGCGACGGAGAAGGAC
>NZ_PZKG01000291.1 GCF_003034985.1 Cereibacter changlensis JA139 | reverse complement strand
AGCCGGGGGCCGTGTCCTCGGCTGCGCCTGCGGGCCGCACCACCCCCCGGCTCCGACCATTGACAGTCCCGCTCAGGGCCGTGGGTCGGGCTTCGCCCTCTCCACTCTGTTCCGCCGAATACATGCGTATCCGGCAGACCAGATTGCCGAGGCGCAGCCCATCGGCGGAGGCGGGGAAAAGACAACCCGCGCCGCCCTCACCACAAAGGGGCCTGCGGCCCGAGACGCGAGATTGAGTTATGTCCAAGATCGAAAAAATCGACCAGCCCGCCACCAGCGCGACCGGCCTTGTCAGCATGCAGTTCATCGGGCGCATCTGCGACGCCCGCACTGCGGCGCTGGCGCAGTATGAGGCGGCGGCCCGGGCTCTCGCCGCCACCTTCGCCGAGGTCCGGGCGGCGGGGGATGTCGCCGGGGTCGCCCATGGCGGCCACGGTTGCGCCCGCCACTCCACCCGGGAAACGAAGGGCATGGCCCTGCTCTTTGGCGAGGACTTCGATCCCGCCGCCAGCATCACCGCAGCACGGCGCGACCTGGACGCGCGGATCTGGACCCGGCTGCTTGAGGAAACCGGGCTGCGCTCGATGATGGACCTGCAGGAGCGCCGGGCTTTCGACACCAGCCTTTGCGGCGACGACGTGCCCGAGGCGACGATAGAGAATGTCACCGCCACCTTCCAACGGCTCTGCGCCGATGCGGAGACGATCTTCCTGCGTGGCCTTGCCCGCGCCTTTTCCTCGCTCGACCGCCGGTTCAAGAGCCATGATGGGTTCAAGGTGGGCTCGCGCATCATCCTCGACCGGCTGATGAGCGACATGGGGACATGGAACCATCGTTCCGATGTCGAAGGCGCGCTGATCGACATCGAGCGCATCTTTGCGATGTTCGACGGCGAACAGCCCTCGCCGGGCGGCCTGCGCCGCGCCATCGAGGCCAACCGGGGCTGGGGCGCACGCCAGTCCGAGACCGAGACGCGCTACTTTAAGGTGCGGATTTTCAAGAACGGCAATGCTCACCTCTGGATGCAGCGCCCGGATCTGGTGCAGAAAGTGAACCTGAAGCTTGCCGCCTACTATGGCGACGCTCTGGCGGACGCCGCTCCCGCCGATTGCGGCCCGGACATCTTCAAGACGCGCAGCAACGTCCCGGCGAAGGATCTGGCCTTCTATCCGACGCCGGCTGCGGTCGCCGAGGTGGCGCTGAAGGAGCTGTATTGCCGGTCGGGAATGCGGGTTCTCGAACCCTCGGCCGGCGTCGGCAATCTCGTCTGGCCGCTGCTCGACAAGGGGGCGCTGGTCGATGCGATCGAGATCCACCCCGACCGCGCCGCCGCTCTGCAGGGTCGCCAGCGTCCCGGCCTGACCGTCAAATGCGCCAACTTCCTCTCGATGCCGCCGCAGGAGATCTACGACGCCGTGGTGATGAACCCGCCCTTCGCCGGCACGCATTACATGGATCATGTGATGCAAGCCTGGGCCTTCCTGAAGCCGGGCGGAAAGTTGGTGGCGATCCTGCCGGCCTCGGCATCCGTGAACGAGACGCCGAAGCACGAGAAGTTCCGCGCCTGGGCGGCGAAGGTGAACCGTGACCGCTGGAGCCGCGTGTTCACCGATCTTCCCGCCGAGAGCTTCCGCGAGGTGGGCGTGAACATCAACACGGTCGTCATGACGCTGAGCAAATAGGTCGACGGCCCGCCGCCTTCACGCGGCGGGCCGCTCCACACGCCTGCGTCGGTTCACTTCCTGCAAACCCGCTTCAGGAAGGCCGCGCGGTCCCCTTCCGAGAAGCTGTCCCAGAGCGCCATGAAGAGGCGCTTTTTTGCATTGCGGATGAGAGGTCCGGCCTCGAGCTTCGGCAGGCAGGCCCGGAAACACGCCTCCAGCTCGACAGACGAGGCGGCCTCGGCCCAGATTGCGGCTTCGCCTTGCGCATCCACGAACGCCGGCGCAGGAGCGCCTCCGCTCAGATCATCGAGCGCGGCCGCGAGGATCAGCACCGCGTCGCGACGGTCGCAATGGGCGATGGCGCTGCCAAGATTTCTCACCGCTTCCACCCGCTGCCTTATCGCCTCTGTTCCGCCATCCATCACCCTGCCCTCCGAGAAAATTGGCGCTGACCTGCATGGACGCCTCTTCGGCGCACATGCTGGTCTGCCGCGTGGCGAACGTGGGGGGTGCGGCGCCGGGCTTGGCGGGCCGGA
>NZ_PZKG01000290.1 GCF_003034985.1 Cereibacter changlensis JA139 | reverse complement strand
CCATGCCGCTCGATCACCGCGATCCGCATCAGGTCGCGTAAGACATCGGGCCGCTTGTCGCCATCCTCGGGGCTGATCTCGAAGCTCAGATGCTCGGTGATGATCTTGCCCGGCAGGATGCCGATCACCGGCGTCTCCACCCGGTTGCCGCTGCAGCGGAAGTGATGCGGCTCGACCCGCCCCGCCTTCACCGAGTGCCGCGCCACCGGCGGGATCACCTCGCGCCGCGCGAAGGCCGCGTCATCCGCCACCACCCCGCCCGACAACACCAGCGAGGCATGGCAGCCCTCCAGCGTGTCGATCACCGCGATATCCGCCCGCTTGCCCGGCGCGATCAGCCCGCGGTCCTTCAGCCCGAAGGCCTCCGCCGCCGACAGGCTCGCCGCGCGATAGACCGCCAGCGGCGGCGCGCCCAAAGCGATGGCGGTGCGGATCATGTAATCCAGATGGCCATGCTCGGCGATGTCCAGCGGGTTGCGGTCGTCGGTGCAGAAACACAGGTAAGGCGCCTGCCGCTCGGTCAATAGCGGCGCCAGCGCGTGCAGGTCCTTCGAGACCGACCCCTCGCGGATCAGCACCCGCATCCCCTTCCTGAGCTTCTCCAGCCCCTCCTCCGCCGTCGTCGCCTCATGCTCGGTGCGGATGCCGGCGGCGATATAGCCGTTCAGGTCGCGCCCGCGCAGCAGGGGCGCATGGCCGTCGATATGCCGCCCGCGGAACGCCTCCAGCTTGGCGAGGCAGCCTTCGTCCTTCATCAGCACGCCGGGAAAGTTCATGAACTCGGCCAGCCCGATCACCCGCGGATGATCCATCAGCGGCGCCAGATCCGCCGCCTCCAGCCGCGCCCCCGCCGTCTCCATATGGGTGGAGGGCACGCAGGAGGACAGCTGCACCCGGATGTCCATCACCGTGCGCGACGCGGCTGCGAGGAAATACTCGATCCCCTCCAGCCCGCAGACATTGGCGATCTCGTGCGGATCGCAGATCGCCGTGGTCACGCCGCGCGGGCAAACGCAGCGGTCGAATTCGAAGGGCGTCACCAGCGAGCTTTCGATATGCAGATGCGTGTCGATGAACCCCGGCACGAGGATCTTCCCGGTGCAGTCGATCACCTCGCGCCCCTCGTAATGATCGAAGACGCCGACGATGGTATCGCCGCAGATCGCCACGTCGCCCTCGACCAGATCGCCGGTGATCAGGTCGAAGACCCGCCCGCCGCGCAGCACCAGATCGGCGGGGGCGATCCCGCGACCCTGATCGATCAGGTCGGACAAGTTCGGGCGCATGGGCAGTCTCCCTCTGGATGTGGCGACCACAGAACCGCAGCGCGCGGCCGCCGTCCAGTGGCCATTCGCCCTTGAACCTGCCGGAATATGATGATCCTTCTGCGTAACCTTACGCCCGGAGAAGGATTTTCCCATGCAGCCGCTGCGTGGCATCGGCCTCAAGGTCGCCTCGGTGCTGATCTTCATCGTGATGTCCTCGATGATCAAGGCGACGGCCGACACCATCCCCCCGGGCGAGGCCGTGTTCTTCCGATCGCTGCTGGCCATGCCGGTGATCCTCGTCTGGCTGGCCTCGCGGCGCGAGCTGGCGACGGGGCTGCGCGCCCGCAATCCGCTGGGCCATGTCTGGCGCGGGCTGATGGGCACCTGCGCCATGGGCTGCGGTTTCGCCGGGCTCGGCTACCTGCCGCTGCCCGAGGTGACGGCCATCGGCTATGCCGCACCGCTGCTCGTCGTCATCTTCGCCGCGATGTTCTTGGGCGAGCAGGTCCGCGCCTTCCGCATCTCGGCGGTGGTGCTCGGCCTCGTCGGCGTGCTCATCGTGCTCTCGCCCCGGCTCTCGGTCGCCACCGGCGGCATGCTCGACCATGCCGAGGCCTTTGGCGCCATGGTCGTGCTGGCGGGCGCGGTGTTTTCCGCCCTCGCCCAGACCTTCGTGCGCAAGCTGGTCGAGACCGAGCAGATCTCGGCCATCGTCTTCTACTTCTCGCTCACCGGCACGCTGCTGGCGCTCTGCACCCTGCCCTTCGGCTGGGTGGTTCCCGACGCGCGCGACCTGGCCTTGCTGGTCGGCGCAGGCATCCTCGGCGGCTGCGCCCAGATCCTGCTGACCTCCAGCTACCGCTATGCCGACGCCTCGGTCATCGCGCCCTTCGAATATGCCTCGATGCTCTTCGCCCTGCTGATCGGCTATTTCGTCTTCGCCG
>NZ_PZKG01000289.1 GCF_003034985.1 Cereibacter changlensis JA139 | reverse complement strand
CCGGACCGACTTCCTCCTCAGCCTCGCCGACCGCGGCCTGCGCGGCGTGAAGCTGGCGACTGCCGGCGATGGCAAGGGGCTTCGGGCCGCCGCACGCCGCGTCTTCGACGCCTCCCAGCAGCGGCGCCGGGTTCACTGGATGCGGAACGCGCTCGCACACGCCCCGATCAAGCAGCGTGCGGCGGTGCCGGTTATGCTGAAGACGATCTTCGTCCAGGGAACCAAGGTTGAAGCCGAGGCCCAATGGGCAGTCGTTGCCGATGCACCTTGCGTCAAGCGGCGCAAGCTGGCTGCCATAATGAACGCTTCCCGCAACAACGTCTTGGCCAATATAGACTTCACGCGCGAGTACCGGGCGCAAAGCGCCAACATAAATCAACTCGAACGGGTGAACCGCGAGATCAAGCGGCGCGCTGATGCTGGAGGTCAATGACGATTGGGCGGTAGCACGCCGCTACTTGGCGATCGAAAAGCTGGTCTGAGTCAACGAAAATCCCACCGTCAGGCTGACGGCCGTGGGCGCCTGATCAGTCTCGGTCTTCCGGAGGTCGGCGCCCCTACACCAAGCGTTGGGATGTCACCCACACGCTTGACAGATGGGGCAACGGGCACGACTGTGAAGACCCTGCGGCACGTCTTGCTGCCCGGCCGGAGACCAGGTGAGGAGCATAGTTGACCGCATTGGTTGAGTGCCGCAACAACGCTCTCCGTGGAGCGCCATGACACGTAAACTAACTCCATTAGCGACTGAAATCTGGCTAGATCATTGACCCAAAATCTCCTGTTATCGCAGCTTCCTATTGCGGCATATGCCACGGATGGTGGTGGCCTGATCACGGCATACAATGATCTTGCCGCTGAACTCTGGGGCCAGCATCCCGCCGTCGGCCAGACTCGATGGTGCGGTGCGTGGCGCCTCAAGGACGCCTTCTGCGCCCCACTTGCTCTGGAACGGTCGCCCGTGGCCATGGCGCTCAGTTCGCGAGAAGAACTCTCGCAAACGGACATAGTAGTGGAACGGCATGACGGATCAAGAACTCCGATTAGATCCCAGACGCGGCTGATTTCAGAAGGCGGAGCTATAGCATGCAGCGTCACACTCCTCTGCCGCCACACCGCCGGAGGCCTTGACAGGCTTCAACAAGAACGCCTCGCCGCTATCGTATCGACCTCCGATGATATAATAATTGGCAAGACGCTCGACGGCATCGTTACATCGTGGAACGCAGCAGCTACCCGGATCTTAGGATATGCGCCTGAAGAGATGATAGGTCGATCTATCACGCGCATTATCCCGCCGGAGTTAATGGAAGAAGAAACGTATATAATTAGCAAACTCCGTAGCGGCGAAAAAGTTGACCACTTCGACACCGAGCGCTTGAGCAAAGACGGTCGGCGGGTCGCGCTGTCGCTAACCGTGTCTCCTTTGAGGGATGAGTTTTCCAACATCGTTGGCGCTTCCAAGATCGGCCGGGACATTACCGAAAGAAGAAGAGCCGAGGATCTTCAGCGCCGTCTGTTCGACGAACTCAATCACAGGGTGAAGAACACACTTGCCACCGTTCTGGCACTTGCGAAGCAATCAGCACGGCGAGCAGTAAATCCAGCACAGTTTGCAGAGAGTTTTTCCGGCCGGGTGCAAGCTCTGGCTAGGGTGCATGATCTCCTTGTGCGCGGTGAGATGGTAGGCAGCGAACTGGCCAGCCTTGTCCAAGCTGAGGTTCTGGTAGGCGCAAAGGCCGATGGTCGAATAGAAATTTCCGGCCCGCCCCTTATCCTCGACCCGAGAACTTCGGGACAAATCGGATTGACTTTGCACGAACTCACGACCAACGCGAAAAAATTCGGGGCGCTTAGCACAGCAACGGGTCAGCTCCTTGTTGAATGGAAGATTCTGCCTCAACAGCAGGAGCTGCATTTCTTGTGGAGGGAGAGCGGGGCGCCTGCCCCCGTCGCCGGAAACCCTGGGTTCGGAATGTCCCTAATAAGGCAGACGATTGAATCCGCCGGCGGAACATCAGAACTGGATTTTAGGGAAGATGGGCTGCAATATTCTATTCGACTGCCGCTTTCACACTCCCTGGCAAGAAAAGCAGGCTTTGATGTGGGAAACGAGTCTGCTGGAAAGTGGATTTGAGAACTTGCTCTTGCGTCGAGGAGCACACCGGGTAGGGTTGCCAGAGGGCAACGGGGCTGTGTCCGCTTTTTTGCGGTTTCTGCGATAAGGGTAAACGCTAACATGGCGAACGCGAAATTAGACCAAACAA
>NZ_PZKG01000288.1 GCF_003034985.1 Cereibacter changlensis JA139 | reverse complement strand
GCTTCCGAGATCGCTCCGCTCTTGGGCGTCTTCGGCAGCCTGCAGGAGGCGCCGGACGAGATCTGGATCGCCGAGTTCCTCTCGGGCCAGCCGACCTGCAACAGCCGCACCGCCTGGCGCGGCATCAGCCGGCTGGCGCCGGGCCACCTGATGATCCTCGAGGCGGGCCGGGTCGAGGTGCGGCGCTACTGGACGCTCGACCCCGAGCCGCGCGATTATGTCGTCGGCCCCGAGGCGCTGCGCGATCGGCTCGACCGGGCGGTGGCGGCGCGGCTGCGCGGCGGGCCGTCGGGTGCCATGCTGAGCGGCGGGCTCGATTCGAGCTCGCTGGCGCTGCTGGCGGCGCGGCATGTGGCGAGCCCGCTGCCGGTGTTCTCGCTCCTGTTCAACGACCGGCCCGAGCTGGACGAGCGGCCCTATATCGCCGCCACCCAGATGCTCGGCGGTTTCGACCAGCACTGGGTCGGCGCCGCCACCGGCGAGACCGACAGCGCCGATCTGCTGACCGAGCAGGAGCAGCCGTTCCACGGGCTCGGCCTGCCGACCTCGCGCCGGCTCTATGCGGCGGCGGCTGAGGCCGGGGTGCGGGTGCTGCTGGACGGGCATGGCGGCGACGAGGTCATCTCATCCGGCGTCACGCGCCTGCAGGAACTGGCGCGCGAGGGCCAGTGGCGGTCGCTCTGGCGCGAATCCGACGGGTTGGCGGCGGTCTATGGCGAGCCGCAGTTCGATGTCTTCCTCGATCTTGTGGCGGGCAGCGCCGGCAACCGGCTGTTGCGCGGCGTGGCGCGGCGGCTGAGCGGCGGCGGCAGGCCCGACAACCGGCAATGGCGGCGCATGGTGCGCGCCGATCTGGCCAAGCGCACCGCGCTGGTCGACCGGGTGCGCGACGCCAACACGCCGGGGGCCGCGCGCAGCCCGGACCAGCGGCACCATATCGGGCTCCTGACCAACCCGGGCATCGCGGCGGCCTTCGAGGTGCTCGACCGCTCCGCGGCCCGGCAGGGGGTGGAGCCGCGCTATCCGTTCTTCGACCGCAAGCTGGTCGAGTTCTGCGTGGCCCAGCCGCCCGCCGCCAAGTTCCACGACGGCATGACCCGCGCCCTGCTGCGCGACGCGATGCAGGGGGTGCTGCCCGACAGCGTCCGGCTGCGGCGCGACAAGTCCGACTTCACCATCAACGCGCGGCGCAACCTCATCGACGGCTCCGGTGACCGGCTGGTGCATCTGGCCGCCGTGCCGGGGGCGATGGCCGATTACGTCGATCTCGGCGCCTTCCGCGCCGGCGTCGACCAGTTGCAACGCGGCGAGGCCGATGCGCCGACACTGCGCCAGGTCTGGGCGGCGCTCTGGCTGGCCGAATGGCTGGAGCAGATCGACGCGCCGCATGGCCAGACCCTCACCGACAGGAGAAACCCGGCATGATGCAGGCCCTCGCCCCCCGCCTTGACGAGACCGAGGCGCAGCCCGCGCATCGCTACAGCCTCTACGGTCTGACGGTGCATTCCGACGTGCCGCTGCCGGAGCTGCCGCCGGCGATGGGCGAGGCCAGCGCCGACCTGCTGATCCTGCGCCGACCGCTGCCGGAGGGGCCGCATGGCCGGTTCAGCCCGGCGCGGGTCGATCTTTTCTGGGACACGGTGGGGCGCTTCCGGGTCGAGCCGGGGCTCGTCACCGTCGATCCGGCGGCGGGGGTCAGCGACGACCTCGTGGCCTTCCCGCTGCTCGGGCCGGTGCTGGCCTTGGCGTTGCACCAGCGCGGGCTCTTCGCCTTCCACGCCAGTGCCGTTTCGGTGAACGGACGCGGCGCGGTGATGATGGCGGATAAGGGCGTCGGCAAATCCACCACCGCCACGGCGCTGATCTCGGCGGGGCATGGCTTGCTGGCCGATGACATCGTGGCGCTGACCGGCGACTCGCAGCCAATCCTGCTGCCCGGCTTCGCGCAGGTGAAGCTGTCGGATGCCTCGCTGGCCCGGCTGAAGGTGCCGGGGGCGCAGACCCGGCCGCAGGTGCATGACGCGATCGACAAGCACCGCGTGCTGCTGCCCGCCCATGTCGCAGCCAAGGCGGTGCCGCTGGGCCGGATCTATGCGCTGGAGCGCGGCTCGGCGGGGCAGGGCCCGGCGGTGCTGCCGGTGCAGCCGGCCGAGGCGCTGCCCCTGGTGCTGCGCTTCGCCTATGCCGCGCGCTTCGGCCGCGACCTGCTGAACGGGGCCGCCGCCGCACGGCATTTCCGCCAGGCTGCGACGCTGGCGGCGACCGGGAC
>NZ_PZKG01000287.1 GCF_003034985.1 Cereibacter changlensis JA139 | reverse complement strand
TCGGGCATCGGCGCAGCCGACCCGGCGCTGATCGCCACGGTCGCCGCCGCCTTGAACGACGAGGACGTGCGCCCGCTCTGCGACGAGGTGCAGGTGACCGGGGCGGAGATCATCGACTACGTCGTGACCGCGACGCTCACCATGTTCGCCGGTCCCGATGGCGAGGCGGTGCGGGCGGCGGCCGAGGCGGCTGTGCGGGCCTATGTCGCCCAGTCGCACCGGCTCGGCCGTTCGGTGCGCCGCTCCGGTCTCTTCCGCGCGCTGCACCAGCCCGGCGTCGAGCGCGTCGATCTTGTCGCGCCCGCTGTAGACATCGAGCCCGACGCCCGGCATGCCGCCTGGTGCAGCGCCGTCAGCGTGACGGTCGCCGCATGAGCCCGACCCTGCTGCCGCCGAACGCCACCCGGGCCGAGCGAGCCATCGCCCGCGGCATAGCGGCGATCACCGGCCCCGCCGTTCCCAACGCCGGGCTCTGGTCGCCCGCGACCTGCCCGGCCGCGCTGCTCCCCTGGCTCGCCTGGGCGCTGTCGGTCGATGACTGGGATCCGGGCTGGTCGGAGAGCCGGCGGCGCGAGGTGATCGCGGCCTCGGTCGATCTCCACCGCCACAAGGGCACGGTCGGCGCGATCCGCCGGGCGCTGCGGCTCGCGGGCTATGGCGACGCGGCGATCACCGAGGCCTGGCAGTTGCCCCGGCTCGGGGCAGCCCCGCCCTTGGGGCGCAGCTGGCGGCTCGGCTGGAGCGGGATCACCTGGGCCGATTACGACATCGGCATCACCCGCCCCGTCGGTCGACGCGACGCCGATGCGCTCCGCGACAGGCTCGCGGCTGTCGCCCCGATGCGTTGCCGGCTCAGGCGCATCACCCTGGCCGGCGGCGTCCGGCATGTCCTGGGCCGCGGGGTCTGGGATCTCGGCAATCAGATCCCGCTCGGCGGCGTCTATCACTATGAGGTGCAATGATGGTCAATCTCGCGAGTATCCAGCCGCTCCCCGAGACGGAGGAATGGAAGAGCGTGCCGCGGCTCGAGGACGGCATGTGGCCGACCGGCGGCGTGGTCGATCCCGAGGCCGACAGCGGGCTGATGAACTGGCAGGCCCAGATCCTCGCCGGGCGCACCAAGTTCCTGCGCACCAGGGTGGACGCGCTGATCGCCGCGGTGGTCGCGGCCTCCACCACGGTGGCTGGCATCGTGCGGCTGAACAACACGCTGACGAGCTCGGCTGTCGATGAGGCGCTGACCGCGGCCCAGGGCAAGGCGCTGCAGACGACGAAGGCCCCGCTGGCGAGCCCGGCCTTCACCGGGACGCCCACCGCGCCGACCGCCGCGGTCGCGACCAACACAACCCAGATCGCGACCACCGCCTTCGTCCAGGCCAAGGTCGCGGCGCTGGTGAACGCCTCGCCGGCGGCCCTCGACACGCTCTACGAGCTGGCGGCGGCGCTCGGCAATGACCCGAACTTCGCGACCACCGTCACCAACGCCATCGCGCAGAAGGCCCCGCTGGCGAGCCCGGCGCTGACTGGCGCGCCGACGGCGCCCACCCCGGCGGCGGGAGAGAACAGCCCGCAGATCGCCACCACCGAATGGGTGAGGCAGAACGTGCTGCCGGCCGGCTGCGTCGCCGCCTTCGCCATGACGGCCCCGCCGCCGGGCTGGCTGCGCTGCAACGGGGCCGCGGTCTCGCGCACCACCTACGCCGGGCTCTTCGCCGCCATCGGCACGAGCTTCGGGCCGGGCGACGGGGCGACAACCTTCAACCTGCCGGAGGCGCGGGGCGAGTTCATCCGCGGGCTCGACGACGGCCGCGGCGTCGATGCGGGCCGGGTGCTGGGATCGACCCAGGGAGCCGAGAGCAACCGGCTGCTGCAGGTGCAGTCGGCGCGCAACCCGGCCGGCGAGCAGGGCAACGTCACCATCGACGTGCCGGCGACCGATGTCTTCTCGCCCTGGGTCGCCTCGGGCCGGTCGATGGACGGCGACGATGTGAACATGCGCTTCCGCTCCAGCGGGGCGGAGGCCCGGCCGCGCAACCTGGCGCTCCTCTACTGCATCAAGTTCTGAGCACCCGGGCTTCTCGACCTTCCCGATGCTTAATTCGATATGGCATTTGCCAGAATCGCGCCCTTCAGTGATACTGACCTTGGTGGTCCCCAACTGCCAATTCCCTATCTACCCTGCGGATCGCTCTTGCCCCCTGAACGGGGTCAGGGGCGATCCGCTCCCCTGCATCTGCGATGGTCTGCCCAGCACCCCCTGGGAGACTTCCGCCTATGCCCGAACAGTTCCTGCACGGGATCGA
>NZ_PZKG01000286.1 GCF_003034985.1 Cereibacter changlensis JA139 | reverse complement strand
ACCTGGTGGTGGCGCTTCAGCCAGGCCGAGATGTAGACCAGCCGGGCGAAGCTCGCGGCATGGCTCTCGGGGAAGCCGTAGCTGCCGAAGCCCTCGATCTGGGCGAAGCAGCGCAGGGCGAAGCCGGCGTCGTAACCGCGCGCCAGCATGCCCGAGACGAAGCGGTCGCGGAACGAGCCGATGGTGCCCATGCGCTTGAAGGTGGCCAGCGAGCGGCGCAGCCGGTCGGCCTCGGCCGGGGTGAAGCCGGCGGCGACCACGGCGATCTGCATCGCCTGCTCCTGGAACAGCGGCACGCCATAGGTGCGGGCCAGCACCTCCATCAGCGCCGGGCCGAGATCCTCGATCGGCTCGCGCCCCATGCGGCGGTTGAGGAAGGGATGCACCATGCCGCCCTGGATCGGCCCGGGCCGCACGATCGCCACCTCGCAGACCAGATCGTAGAACTTCCTCGGCCGCATCCGCGGCAGGAAGTTCAGCTGCGCCCGGCTCTCGACCTGGAACACGCCGATCGCGTCGGCGCGGCAGAGCATGTCATAGACCGGCTCGTCCTCCGCCGGCACGTTGGCAAGCGTCAGCCGCGCGCCGCGATGCTCGGCCAAGAGGCCGAAGGCCTTGCGGATCGCGGTCAGCATGCCGAGGGCGAGGATGTCGACCTTCAGCAATCCCAGCGCGTCGATGTCGTCCTTGTCCCATTCGATGATGGTGCGGTCCTCCATCGCCGCATTCTCGATCGGGCAGAGCTCGTCGAGCCTGCCTTGGGTGATGACGAAGCCGCCGACATGCTGGCTCAGGTGGCGCGGGAAGCCGATGATCTCGCCGATCAGCCGGATCGCCAGCTGCACCCGCCCGTCGGCCGGATCGAGCCCCGCGTCGCGCATCCGGTCCTCGCCGGGGGCGGCGGAGGACCAGCCCCAGATCTGGCCGGAGAGCCGGGCGATGACATCCTGGCTGAGCCCCATGACCTTGCCGACCTCGCGGATCGCGGCGCGGCTGCGGAAGTGGATGACGGTGGCGGTGAGCCCGGCGCGCTCGCGGCCGTAGCGCTGGTAGATCCACTGGATCACCTCCTCGCGGCGCTCGTGCTCGAAATCGACGTCGATGTCCGGCGGCTCGCCGCGCTCCTTGGAGATGAAGCGTTCGAAGATCAGGGTGATGCTCTCGGGCGGCACCTCGGTGATGCCCAGAAGATAGCAGACCACCGAATTGGCCGCCGAGCCGCGGCCCTGGCAGAGGATGCCCTGCGACCGGGCGAACTCGACGATGTCATGCACGGTGAGGAAATAGGGCGCGTATTCCACCTCGGCGATCAGCCGCAGCTCCTTCTCGACCCGCTGGGCGATCTTCGCGGGCGGGCCCTCGGGGTAGCGCCAGTGCAGCCCGGCCCGGGCCAGCCGCTCGAGCCGGGCCTGGGCCGGCTCGCCGTTCCGCGCCTCGTCGGGATACTGGTAGCAGAGCTCGTCGAGCCGGAAGGCGCAGCGGTCGGCGATCTCGACGGTGCGGCGGATCGCGGCGGGGTGGCGGTGGAACAGCCGGGCGAGCTCGGCCCCGGCCTTCAGCCGGCGCTCGCCATTGGCCAGCCGGCGCACGCCGATGCCGTCGATGCTGCAGCCCTCGCGCAGGCAGGTCAGCACATCGGCCAGGGGCCGCCGCGCCGCGCGGTGCATCAGCACGTCGCCGACGGCGGTCATCGGCAGGTTGGTCTCCTGCGCCAGCGCCGCCAGCCGGTCGAGCCGGGCCGGGTCGCGCCCGTCATAGCGCGGCGCTGCCCCGAGGAAGCTCCGGCCCGGAAAGGCCCGGGCGATGCGCAGCAGGTCGGCTCGGGTCGCGCGCGGCGCGGGATCCTCCAGCGGATCCGGCGGCAGGCCGATCAGGATCATGCCCTGGCCCCAGTCCAGAAGGTCGGCGCGCTGCAGATGGCACGCGCCCTTCGGCGCGCGGCGCTTGCCGAGCGACAGGAGCCGCGTCAGCCGTGACCAGGCGGCGACGTCGGTGGGCAGCGCCAGCCACTCGACCGGGCTGTCGGTCAACACCAGCCGCGCCCCGGGGATCAGCCTCGGCAGCGGCAGGGCGGAGACTTCGGGGGCCTCCGTGCTGCCGGAGAGATGCGCCACGGTCTGCCGACTGGAGTGGTCGGTGACCTGCCGCGAGCGGATCAGCGGGCCGTCGCGGGGGGCTGGCGGGGAGGGGCTGTCCGGAGAGGATCCGGCTTCGCGCCCAGCCCAAGGCTCCGCCTCCGACCAGTCGTCCGACTGAGCGTCCGGCTCTCCGTCCAGCCCGGCCTCCGCATCGGTGTGCAGCTTGCCGGTT
>NZ_PZKG01000285.1 GCF_003034985.1 Cereibacter changlensis JA139 | reverse complement strand
CAACGACTCCGCTCCGCTGTTCAGCAGCCTCGAGGCCGAGGCGGGCGCGTCGATCCGCTTGATCTGGACGCCGACCGTGGCGAACTTCTTTGGGCGCGTCTCGGCCTCCTATCTTGATGATCTTGTGAGGGAGATGCTGGACCGCGACGAGACGGACACCCAACTCCGGGTGTTCAGGAGCCTCAAGAAAGGCGCGAAGGCCGCAGAACTGGAAAACCTGTTCAGCGATCCCGAGACGCAGGCGCACTGGAAGGTGACGCCCGCGCAGAAGGCCCGCCTCGATGCGTGGCTTCCCGACTGCGCCTGATCCGCGACGGGGGGCGGCGAGAGCCGCCCCTTCCTCCTGACCCTTCACCAGACCGAGGATGCTGATGATAGACCGCCCCGCGCCCGAAGCCCTTACGCCCGATCAGATCACCGCCCTTGTCGACTATGCCCGCCAGCATGGCCGCTCATGGAAAAGCCGCCTCGCGCGGGAGTGGCGGGCCGTCAGCGCGTCCGCCGACCTCCACCGCCTGCGCAACACCCACGACCCGGCGTGGCTCACGACGCTCCGCCTTGACAGCGGCACACGCATAAGTTGTACTCGCGCCATATCCCTCCCTGTTTTGTCCTTGTGGTGAGGACTGACTGCCGCCCCTCCTTGGGCGGCATTTTTTCTGTTCATCGGTCGGGTTGGGGGAGGTGGAGCGCGGGTTGCCCGGTCAGCGCCGCCGCCAAGGGACGGCAGCGCCGACCGGCCCGGGCCTTCGGTCCGAAGCCGCCCTGGGCGGCTGGCGCCGTGGGGAAGCGCGCTGTCCTGAGCCTTGACCGGTGCAGGAGCCGTCCCAATGTGCGATCTCTATTCCCCGATCCGTAGCCAAGACGCCATGCGCCGGCTGTTCGATGGGACGGAGGATCTGAGCGGCGATCTGCCGATGCAGGCCGGATCTATCCCGCCGAGGGAGCCGCGGTTCATCCCAAGGCCATGCCCTCGATCGTGACCAAGCCCGAGGAATGTAAGAGTGGCTGACTACGCCTTGGCCCGAGGCCACGACGCTGCGACAGGGAGGGCGGCGGTGCAGGTTGAAAGTCTCCGCATCATGATGTATATGTGTGTGCATATACATGCGAGCAGGAGGGGCGATCATGCCGCTGCCATATTCAGAGCCTCGTGAGGCCAAGCTCTTCCGTAACAACAAGAGCCAAGCCGTCCGAATTCCCGCAGACTTCGAGATGCCGGGGGATCGCGTGAACATCTATCGGGATGGGAACCGGCTTATCATCGAGCCGGTGCGCCGCAAGAACCTGCTTGAAGTGCTGGCTGGACTGGACCCACTTGGACCGGACGATCAGTTTCCTGACGTGGATGAGACGCTTCTGCCGGCCAAGGAAATCGACCTTTGACCCCCTATATGCTGGACACCAATATCATCTCCGATCTGTTGCGAAATCCTGACGGTAACGCGGCAAAGCGTATTGCCGATGTTGGTCCGGATGCGATCTGCGTGAGCATTATCACGGCGGCAGAGCTGCGATATGGTTGTGCCAAGAAAGGGTCCGCGAAACTTCTGGCGCACGTTGAAGCGATACTGGAAAGTGTGCAGGTTCTCGCATTCGATGCGCCTGCTGACGCGGAGTATGGCGGCATTCGCGCCGAACTTGAGGCCGCTGGCAAGCCCATTGGTCCGAATGATCTGTTGATCGCGGCTCATGCCTACGCCGCAGGCGCAATCCTCGTGACTGACAACTCGGGCGAGTTCTCCCGTGTTCGTGGCCTACGGGTTGAAAACTGGATCAGATAGCCGATGAACCGGGGGTTCGATCCATCAACCCTGAACGCCGCTCTGGAAGGGGGGCTTCCAGGCCCGATCCACCCGAAACGCCGGATAGCCGTCGTTCAGCAGCTCGGCCGCGACATCGAGGTCCTCGCCGTCCGCATGAGTGCGGACGATCAATCGCGCGCGGCTTATCGCCAGCGAGGCGATGACCTCAAACTGCACGATGCTTGACACCCACAGCTTGCACTGGCTTCCGCCAGCGCCGCCGTGAAACCCGCGGCCTCGGGCTCGCCCTTCAGGATCGCCATCAGCACCGAGCCGTCGACGAACATCATAAACCCCCGGAGAGATCGTCCATCAGCGCCTTGTCGTCGCTGCCGTCCGCAACGATCCCCGCCGCCCGCGCGCGGGCGTTAATCGGGGCGACCCGCTCTTGCAGCGTCCCGGTCTTCTGCAGGGCCTCGATCTGCTTTTCCAAGGCGGATCGCACCGCATCGGTCTTGTTTTCGCCGGTCAGAGCGGCGAGTCTTTCGGCCAGATCGTTCACAGCATCATCGC
>NZ_PZKG01000284.1 GCF_003034985.1 Cereibacter changlensis JA139 | reverse complement strand
GACCGGCGACGAGGTGCTGCGCCGGGTGGCGCAGACGCTGGAGGCCAACGCGCCGGATGCCGAGAACACCTTCCGCTACGGCGGCGAGGAATTCGCGCTGATCCTCCCCGACAGCAGTCCCGAGGCGGCGCAGCAGACCGCCGAGCGGCTGCGCCGGGCGATCGGCGAGTTGAGCCCGTCCGACGCCGCCCTCCCGGACGTGACCATGAGCTTCGGCCTCGCCTTCTGCGACGCGCCGCTTGATCCCGATGCGCTTGTCCGGGCTGCGGATGCGGCGCTCTACGAGGCCAAGGCGCAGGGCCGCAACCGGGTCGTCATGAGCGGCGCCTGACCGAAAACACCAACCGAGGGCACATCATCAGGGCCGTGTTCGCGCGTCACAGTGCCTGCGAGCATTGAGGCTTGCGATGCCAAGAGACGAGCGGTATCAAAATGATATGACGGCAATGTATAGTTTGGCTTTCGCCCATAGAAGGCCCACGCGAATGATCAATCCGACTGGACTGCTGCGACGCAAGCAAGTCGAAGCACGGCTGAAGTGTTGGCAGATCGCTCATTCCTGCGGCCGACAAGGCAGAACGGAACAGGACAGCGCGCCATTGCCCCTGCGGTTCCAGATCTGGGCGCAGCTTCCCCACCTTAGGCTAACGGTTTCAATGGAATAATGCTAAGTCGTTTCCTCCGTCTTCAGGATGAGGAAGGGCGCATTGCTGCGTTACAGAGGTATGAGATACTCGATACGGCTCCGGAAGAGGAGTTCGAGAGCATAATCAGCCTGCTGATGTCTGTTTTTAAAGCTCCAGTTGCAGCGATCTCATTGCTAGACGTTGATCGACAATGGTTCAAGGCTTCTGGAGGCATCGGCGCGGCAGAAGTCCCGCGATCTGCGTCAGCATGTGAGCAGGTAATCCGTTCAGGTCAGGTTGTCGCTGTCGAGGATGCCCGGCGTGACGAGAGATTTTCAGCAATTGGATCTTTTGCAGCAATAGAGAGATGCCAGAGTTATCTTGGCGCGCCCATTACTACGCCTGATGGTTACAACATAGGTTCGATTTGCATCATGGGCGTCGAACCGCGGAGGTTCAGCTCGGCAGATCACGAGGTAATGCGGAGCTTCGCGCGGCTTGTGATGTCTCAAATTGAGCTTCGATTGGTTGCCAGCTGCGATCTGCTGACGGGCGCTCTGAGCAGAAAAGGATTCGAGCGCGCCGCTTTGGACGCATTCGCGGCGCATCGTAAAGATGAAGTGCCTTCGTCGCTCGCCTTTATTGATCTGGATAACTTGCAGCGCATCAATGACACCTACGGCCGTCATGTTGGAGATAATGCGCTTCGCGCGTCAGTTTTTGCGGCCGCACAAGTTCTGCGGAGAACCGACGTGATAGGGAGGCTGGGTGGGGATGAGTTTGCAATCTTGTTGCGGGGAGCAGAGGCACGTGATGCTCATGTTGTTATGGATCGGGTCCGACTGGCAATCGAGGCAACAGCGATTCACGGTTGTTCAGGAACTCCTTTGACCGTCAGCATCGGCCTGACAGCTCTCAAGGCAGAATATGCGCGCCCCGAAACATGGTTTGCCGTCGCTGACAGTGCGCTCGTCAGGGCGAAACAAAATGGTCGGAATAGGGTCTTTTATCTTGCGTGAACCGCAACAAGATTCTCGCGCTCCCGTCAATTCCAGTTCTCCGAAGGCGCAAACTCGAGCCTAATCCTGCCACGCTGGAACGGCTACACAAAAATCGGCGGCTTGTCCGCACAGCTACATGGTTCATCACGAACGAATGTGGCGCTGGGAGGAGGTCGGAGGTGGACTTAGATAAGCCGTTTGAGTGGGCTCCTTATCCGATGCTCATCCTTGACAGCGAACTGACGATCTTGGCGTGCAACCGAGCTTATGAAGATGCCGTCTGCATCGACCGACAGAGCATGGTGGGTCGTCCGGTATTTGACGTTTTTAAGGACTCGGATCCAACTCGGATGCAGCAACTTCTAGCATCTTTTGCGCACGTCTTAAAGAGTGGAATGCCGCATCATATCCACCATCTTGAATATGACATAGCAGGGCACGCCAAACACCAAGCGCGACACTGGTCGATTAAAAATATCCCGCTGGCGAACGATGAGGGTGCTATCGTTGGCATTTTGAATTGCCCCACTGACATAACAGAGCTGGAGCGGTTGCGTCAGATCCACAGAGTGCGCGGAGCGACCCGGATTGCGACAGCTGCGGAACAGGACGAGCGGCTACGTGCTGCCGACCTTACCAGCATGCTGCATTCCGAAATGAACCGCCTGCATCAGTTGTTTCAACAGGCTCCAGGTTTCATAT
>NZ_PZKG01000283.1 GCF_003034985.1 Cereibacter changlensis JA139 | reverse complement strand
CGTCGCGCAGCAAGGCCGAGGGCAGGGCCGGCGCGTCCCAGCGCGACAGCACCGAGGTCAGCGCCAGGGCGAAGGCCAGGAAGGCCGCGCGCCGCGCCAGCGCCGGATGCCGGGGCGCCAGCAGCATCGCCGCCACCGCCCCGAAGCCGAGGGCCATCAGCGGCCCGAGCGGAACCAGGGACTGCGTCATCTGCCGGTCACCAGCGCCGCGCCCACTGCGGGCTCCAGCACCCCCATCAAGAGCTGCGGCAGCATGCCGAACAAGAGGGTGCAGATCGCCAGCAGCACGATCGGCCCCATCTCGCGCAGGGTGAGGTCGGTCATCACCACCTCGGTCCGCCGGGTCTTGCCGAAGACCACCCGCTTGAACAGCCGCGTTGCATAGACCACCGAGATCACCAGCGAGACCAGCGTGATCGAGGCGAAGAGCCAGTTCACCTGGAACATCCCGGTGATGACCAGCGCCTCGCCGAGGAAGTTCGCCGTGCCGGGCATGGCCAGCGCCGCCGAGAAGAACAGCGCGAAGGCGGCGGCGAAGCGCGGCGC
The DNA here is from genome assembly GCF_003034985.1 of Cereibacter changlensis JA139. GTDB lineage: Bacteria > Pseudomonadota > Alphaproteobacteria > Rhodobacterales > Rhodobacteraceae > Cereibacter > Cereibacter changlensis. The sequence continues at coordinate 1,787 of NZ_PZKG01000283.1, read as the reverse complement.
GCTCTGCTGCAACCCGCCGAGCTGGCGCAGGTCGCGGGTGCCCATCCGGTCATAGAGCGCGCCGATCAGCAGGAACAGCGCCGAGGCCGAGAAGGCATGCGCCACCATCTCCACCGCAGCGCCCATCATCGAGAAATAGACCCCGCCGGCGATGCCCATCAGCACGATGCTCATATGCGCGACCGAAGTATAGGCCACCAGCCGCTTGGCGTCGGTCTGGCCGCAGGCCAGCAGCGCGCCATAGATCGACCCGAAGGCCCCCAGCGCCAGCCCGTAGGGCGAGAGCGTCACCAGCGCCTCGGGAAACAGCATGGCGGGGAAGCGGAACAGGCCATAGGCCCCGGTCTTCAGCAGAAGCCCCGCCAGCAGGATCGAGCCCGCCGTCGGCGCCTGGGTATGGGCGTCGGGCAGCCAGGCATGCAGCGGCGGCACCGGCAGCTTCACGAGGAAGGCCAGTGCGAAGCCCAGAAGCAGCCAGACCTGCACGTGATGCGGGATCTCGACCTTGGCCAGCACGAAGGCGTCGAAGGTCACCGGCTCGCCCAGCGATCCCATGTAGAAGACGGCGGCCAGCAGGCCGAGCCCGGCCACCGCGTTGAAGACGAGGAACTTCAGCGCCGCCGCCTCGCGCTCGCCATGGCCCCAGATCGAGATCAAGAGGAACGCGGGGACGATCATCAGCTCCCAGAAGAAGGCGAAGACCAGAAGGTCGAAGGACAGAAACACCCCGTTCGAGGCGGCGACTGTCCAGCAGAGGCAGGCGTTCAGGAGGCCCGAATACTGGGTCATCTTCCAGGAGACGATGACCGAGACGATCCCCAGCACCAGCGAGATCGCCAGCAGCGCCGCCGAAAGCCCGTCCATGGCGAAGATGATCTGCACCCCCAGCGCCGGGGCCCAGTCGCTGCGGCTGATGGCCAGCCAGCGGCCCTGGCTCGGGTCGGCCAGCGCGAGCACGAGGACCAGCAGCGCCAGCGCCATCGCGGCGATGGCGACCCAGCGCTCGGCGTCGCGCGCGAGACGCCCGACGAACAGGGCGGCGACCCCGCCAAAAAACGGCAGCAGCACCAGCGCGTTCAGTTCCATGTCGTTCCCCATGCAATCATCAACAGCGCGGCCAGACCCGTGGCGAGGCCGAGCGCGTAGTCCCGGGCGCGCCCGGTCTGGACCCTCCGGGCCCCGACCCAGAGCCGCACCATCCCGTTGGCAAAGCCCATCCAGCGCCGGTCGAAGCCGTCCTCGGCCATGCGCGCGACCAGCGCCTCCTTGCCGCGCAGCGCCAAGAGCACCGGCAGCGTGCCGACCGGATCGACCAGCCCGCCGCGATAGCCGTTCAGCCAGCGCACCAGGTTGACGAAGGGCCGCACGAAGGTCGCCTGATAGAGCGCGTCGATCCGCGCCCCCTTGCTCAGGCTGCGCACCAGCCGGACGAAGGGCTCGATGATGGTGCCCTGCGCCACCTGGTCCAGCGCCGTCGCCCGCCGCATGCGCTTGGCGCTGGCGAGCCCGGCCGAGAGCCGCGGGATGAAGGTTAGCGCCGCGGCGATGATGAGCCCGCCGACCGGTGCGAGGCCCGCGGCCAGCTCCGGCCCCGGCGCCGCATGCGGCAGCACGGCGCCGAGGAAGCCGACGATCGGCGCGACCAGCAGCCCGCCCAGCACCGAACCGAGCGACAGCACCAGAAGCGGCCCGAGGATCAGCGGCCCCGGCATCCGGGCGCGATAGTGGGTGCCGAGCGCCACGGCATGGCCGCGCCGGCCACGGGTTATCGACGGGGGCGCGGGCAC
>NZ_PZKG01000282.1 GCF_003034985.1 Cereibacter changlensis JA139 | reverse complement strand
GCTGCGCGGCTTCCTGACCTCCGGCGCGCCGCCGGCGCTGTTCGACCTGCCCTGGATGCCGGTCTTCCTGCTCTTCGTCTACGCGCTGCACCCGCTTCTGGGCGCGATCACCCTCTGCGGCGCGGTGGTGCTGTCCATCCTGACCGTCGTGGCCGAGATCCGGTCGCGCGATCTCACCCAGTCCTCGCAGCAGGCGATGGTGCAGCGCAATATCACGGCGGAGTCGAACGCCCGCGCGGCTGACGCGCTGGTCTCCATGGGCCTCGTCGACCGCGCCGTCCGGCGGTTCGAGACCGCCAATGCCGAGGCGCTGGCGCTGCAGACCCGCGGTGCCGACGTAAACGCCACGATCTCGTCGATCTCGCGCGTGCTGCGGATGATCCTGCAGTCGGCGCTGCTCGGGGTCGGGGCCTTCCTGACCATCGGCGGCCACATGTCGGCCGGGGCGATCATGGCGGTCTCGGTCGCGGCCGGGCGGGCGCTGGCGCCGATCGACCAGGTCATCGGCAACTGGCGCGGCATCCTCGGCGCCCGCAACGCCTGGGTGCAGCTGCGCGAGACGCTGGGCGCCATGCCGGAGGAGCGCAGCTATCTGACCCTGCCGAAGCCGCAGGCAAGCCTGAAGGTCGAGGGGCTGACGGTCGCCTCGCCCGCCAATGGCCGGGTGCTGTTGAGCGACATCTCCTTCGAGCTGTCGGCGGGGCAGGCGCTGGCGGTGATCGGCCCGAGCGGCGGCGGGAAATCGACGCTGCTGCGGGCGCTGGCCGGGGTCTGGCCGGCGCTGCGCGGCACGGTGCGCTTCGACGGCACCGCGCTGAACCATTGGGAGCCGGCGCGGATGGGCGAGCTGGTCGGCTACCTGCCGCAGGAGGTGAACCTGTTCAACGCCTCGATCCTCGACAACATCGCCCGGCTGTCGGAACAGCGCGACAGCGCGGCGATCCACGCCGCGTCGGCGGCGGCGGGGGTGCATGGCATGATCTCCTCGATGCCCGAGGGCTATGACACCCAGGTTGGCTCGCATGGCAGCGCGCTGTCGGCGGGCCAGCGCCAGCGCATCGGCCTGGCCCGGGCGCTCTACGGCCAGCCCTTCGTGGTGATGCTGGACGAGCCGAACTCGGCGCTGGACGCGATGGGCGAGAAGGCGCTGAACGAGACGATCCGCGACATCCGCGCCCGCGGCGGCATCGTCATCGTCGTCGCCCACCGGCCCAACGTGCTGAGCGCGGTGGACATGCTGGCCATCGTGCAGGGCGGCCGGATGATCGCCTTCGGGCCGCGCGACGAGGTGCTGGGCGAGAAGGCCGGGCGGGTCGTGGTGCCGATGGAGGCCGCCTCCGGCCTTGCCGCAGGCGTCGCGTGAGGAGATGGGATCATGGCATTGCACATCCGCAGCCGCGCCTCCCGGCGCAAATCCCAAGCCCAGGCCTATGCCGCTGCAGACCCGGGCCGCAGCAAGGCGGCGAGGATCGGCACGGCGGTCCTGATCGCGCTGGCGGCGCTGTGGCAGGCCTTCGTCCTGCGGCAGGCGCAATCCGCCGAAAGTGGGGACGAGACTGCGGCTCAGTCGGAGATGTCGATCGATCCCGAGACGGTGGCCCTTCCGGACCTGCCGGCCTATCCGGTCGCCGAGGCCGCGCAGGCCGGGACCGAGCCGGCGGCCGCCACCCAGCCCGTCACCCCCGGCATCCTGACCGCCGAGGGGACAGTGACGGCGCCGGACGGGCCGCCGACCAGTGGCGGGGGCGGCACGCTCGGCGGCGGGGACGCGCCGCTGCTCTCCCGGCCCGACCCAATGGGCCCGATCGCCCCCGGCGGGCGGTCCCTGGCCGATCCCCTGCCGATCGCCGGGGCCCCGGGCGAGCCTGCGCCGGAGACGGCGGGGCCGGCCGCGCCCGGCGAGGGCCCGGTTCCTGCGGCACCGCTGCCCTACGGGCTGGAGGAGTTGCTCGCCGACCTGACGCAGATCCTGCCGCAATCCGCCGATCAGGCCGCCTTCCTCGGGCTGGCGGTGGACGATTGGATCTCCGCCGCCCGGCTGGACATCCTGCGCCGCGGCGCCGAGACCGAAGCGGGCGCGCCCGACTGGGAGGCTTATGCCCGCGACCGGCAGCAGGTCGCGGCGCTGGAAAACCCGACGGTGCGGGACGCCTATCTCGCGCAGTTCCTGCCCGGCGGCGTCGAGGCCGCAGCCGCCGAACTATCGGCCGACCCCGCCCCGGCGCCCATCGATCCCTTCGTCACCGAACCCACATGAGGATGATGCCATGACCGCGCCTCTTGCCCGCGTCCGCGCCGACCGGACCGACTACCCGCTCCGCGGGCGGCTGATGACGGCCCT
>NZ_PZKG01000281.1 GCF_003034985.1 Cereibacter changlensis JA139 | reverse complement strand
ACCGGCTCGGGCGGCGCATCCCCCGCCTTGATCGCCACGGTCGCCGCGGCGCTGAACGACGAGGACGTGCGCCCGCTCTGCGACGAGGTCATCGTCCAGGGCGCGACCATCCTGCCCTATTCCGTCACCGCCAGCCTGCGCTGCTTCTCCGGTCCCGACACCTCGGCCGTCCTGGCGGCGGCGGAGACCGCCGTCCGCAATTACGTGGCCGACAGCCGCCGGCTCGGTCGCGCTCTCCGCCGCTCCGGGCTCTTCGCCGCGCTGCACCAGCCCGGCGTCGAGCAGGTCACCCTGACCGAGCCCGCCGCCGACATCGAACCGACCACCGGCGAAGCGACCTGGTGCGCGGCCATCAGCCTCTCGCAAGCGCCATGACCTCGATCCTGCCGCCCAACGCCACGACGGCCGAGCGCGCCTTCGAGGCGGCGCTCGCCGCGCTCTGCGATCTGCCCGTGCCGGTGGGCAAGCTCTGGTCGCCCGAGACCTGCCCGGCGGCGCTGCTCCCGTGGCTCGCCTGGGCGCTGTCGGTCGATGACTGGGATCCGGCCTGGTCGGAGAGCCGACGGCGCGAGGTGATCGCGGCCTCGGTCGATCTCCACCGCCACAAGGGCACGGTCGGCGCAATCCGCCGGGCGCTGCGGCTCGCGGGCTATGGCGATGCGGCAGTCACCGAGGCCTGGCAGCTGCCGCGGCTCGGGGCCGCCCCGCCCTTGGGGCGCAGCTGGCAGCTCGGCTGGAGCGGGATCAGCTGGGCCGACTACGACATCGGCATCACCCGGCCCATCGCGCGCCGCGATGCGGATGCGCTCCGCGACAGGCTGGCGGCGGTGGCCCCGGTGCGCTGCCGGCTCAGGCGCATCACGCTCGCCGGCGGCGTCCGGCATGTCCTGGGCCGCGGGGTCTGGGATCTCGGCAATCAGATCCCGCTCGGCGGCGTCTATCACTATGAGGTGCAATGATGGTCAATCTCGCGAGTATCCAGCCGCTCCCCGAGACGGAGGAATGGAAGAGCGTGCCGCGGCTCGAGGACGGCATGTGGCCGACCGGCGGCGTGGTCGATCCCGAGGCCGACAGCGGGCTGATGAACTGGCAGGCCCAGATCCTCGCCGGGCGCACCAGGTTCCTGCGCACCAGGGTGGACGCGCTGATCGCCGCGGTGGTCGCGGCCTCCACCACGGTGGCCGGCATCGTGCGGTTGAACAACACGCTGACGAGCTCGGCTGTCGACGAGGCGCTGACCGCAGCCCAGGGCAAGGCGCTGCAGACGACGAAGGCCCCGCTGGCGAGCCCGGCCTTCACCGGAACGCCGACCGCGCCGACCGCCGCCGTGGCGACCAACACCACCCAGATCGCCACCACCGCCTTCGTCCAGGCCAAGGTCGCGGCGCTGGTGAACGCCTCGCCGGCCGCCCTCGACACGCTCTACGAGCTCGCTGCGGCGCTCGGCAATGACCCGAACTTCGCGACCACCGTCACCAACGCCATCGCGCAGAAGGCCCCCCTGGCGAGCCCCGGCTTCACCGGCGCGCCGACGGCGCCGACCCCGGCGGCGGGCGAGAACAGCCCGCAGATCGCCACCACCGAATGGGTGCGGCAGAACGTGCTGCCCGCCGGCTGCGTCGCCGCCTTCGCCATGACGGCCGCGCCGCCGGGCTGGCTGCGCTGCAACGGGGCGGCGGTCTCGCGCGACGCCTACGCCGGGCTCTTCGCCGCCATCGGCACGAGCTTCGGGCCGGGCGACGGCGCGACCACCTTCAACCTGCCGGAGGCGCGGGGCGAGTTCATCCGCGGGCTCGACGACGGCCGCGGCGTCGACGCGGGCCGGGTGCTGGGATCGACCCAGGGAGCCGAGAGCAACCGGCTGCTGCAGGTGCAATCGGCGCGCAACCCGCCCGGCGAGCAGGGCAACGTCACCATCGACATTCCCGCCACCGATGTCTTCTCGCCCTGGGTCGCCTCGGGCCGGTCGATGGACGGCGACGACGTGAACATGCGCTTCCGCTCCAGCGGGGCCGAAGCCCGGCCGCGCAACCTGGCGCTGCTCTATTGCATCAAGTTTTAATCAAAGAGGCCGGCGCTTTGACAGCAACTCCTTTGCCAAGATCGCCGCCCTGAGCGATAGTGAGCGTGGCAGGAACTTGGCTGCCCACCCCGGAACCAGAACCAACACCTAAACGACCACGATTGCCATCAAGACCATTACGACCACGACCAGACTCCCCATCCCGACCGGATCGCCCCCGCCCCTCGAACAGGGTCGAGGGCGATCCTCCCCCCTGCATCTGCGATGGTCCGCCCAGCACCCCCTGGGAGACTTCCGCCTATGCCCGAACAGTTCCTGCACGGGATCGA
>NZ_PZKG01000280.1 GCF_003034985.1 Cereibacter changlensis JA139 | reverse complement strand
AAGGCCAGCGCCGCCGGAATGCCTGCGATCCATGCGAACTTCTCCGCATTGTCCCGGTACTCGATCGAGATGCGACGCAGCCGGCCGTCGGCGGCGATCTCGGCCGCACTGCGCGTCAGCCGCCGCTGTTGATAATCCGTGTAGGTCAGCGGCTTGTCGGGGCGGTGCAACGCCACGTTGTAGTCGGCCAGGAACACCACGAAGGTCTCGCGGATATGCCGGATCTCGTAGTTCGCGGCGATCAGGACGCAATAGGTGAGCGTGAAGGCTCCCAGCGCCATGAAGAGCGACGTGCGAATGACCTGCGCCGCCATCCTCCACCAGTGCTGTGTCGTCTGGCCCCCGCGCACGATCCGGGTGGTCTGGTTGCGGTTGGTGAGGCTCATTTCCACTTCCCCTCTTCCAGTAAATCATTAAGTTACCAATACGCAGTGACAATAGTAGAAGCAGGAACTAGACGATGCGAGGCAGAAAGTCGGTGTTGAGCGATAACAAATATCGCGATGAGAATTCGTTTTCGCATAGATGCAACAAGACGCCGCTACCTGCCGCCAGAACGGCGATTGCGGCGCTGGCGCTGGCGGCGGCCTTCTCGACGCCCGGCAGCGCCGGCGAGCCGGCCTACACGCCAGAGTTCGGCGCGAGTGTCCGCGCCTATCTGCTCGACAATCCCGAGGTGGTTCTGGAGGTCTTCAGGCTGCTGGAAGGTCAGGAGCGCGCAAAGAAGACGCAGGCGGCTTCGGCCTCGATCGCCAAGGTGGCCGATCAGCTGTTCCAGTCGGACGATGCGCGCAAGGGCAGGGCGGATGCGCCGGTCATCGCGGTCGAGTTCTTCGATTACCAGTGCGGCTACTGCAAGGCGGCGCTGCCGGAGCTGGCGCAGGCCATGGAGGGCCGTGACGATGTAGCGGTGGTCCTGAAGGAGTTTCCGATCCTCGGGCCGGCCTCGAAGCGCGCCTCTCGCATCGCCCTGGCCGTCCGCGCCCTGCATGGCGATGACGCCTATCTCGGCTTCCACAACGCGCTGCTGCTGCAGAAGGGCGAGTTGAACGACGCCACCCTGTCGATGCTGGCCGAGGCCGCGGGCTTCGACTTCGACGCGCTGTCTGTCCGGTCCAACGAAGCCGACATTTCCGCGACCATCGCGGCGAACTGGCGCCTGGCGCAAACCCTCTCGATCAACGGCACCCCGGCCTTTGTCTTCGAGGACGAACTGGTCGGGGGAATGATGAACGCGGAGCGGCTGACGCAGAAATTCGACCTTCTCGCAAAGGCCGAAAAGCCGAACCTATAATGCAAGTTATGTTACACTATAACAATACGAGGTACGTGATGAAGGTAAACATGAAGGGCATCCTCGCTGCAACCTGCGCAGCTCTCACCCTGTCCGGCTGCGTGAGCGGCGGCGGCACGGCGACCGATATGGTGACGGCCACCACCGGCATGCGTGGCGTCATGCAGGCCACCGAGCCGCCGACGAAGGAGGATTACGCCCTGTCCTGCGGCGCGGTGAACCAGCGCCTCGCCAATCTCTATGGCCGCTATGCCGAGCTTGAGGCCGAGCAGCGCGCCCGTCAGCGTCAGCAGGCCATGGTCGGCGGTCTTCTCGATGTCGGGACCACCCTGATCGGCGGCAGCGCCATCATGGGGGCCGGATCGGCGACCGGCATCCAGAACACGGCCATGGCGGTCAACGTCGGCCGCAGCGCCCTCGGAGGGCTGGCGAACAGCGAGAGCAGCGCCCAGCAGCTGAAGGAGGTGAACAGCACAATGCTGATCGCGCAGCGCGCCGGCCAGCTGGAGAAGGTCAAGTTCCAGAAGGGTTGTTGACGATGGGCGGCGGCGGCGGTCTCGCCAGCCTCTTGTCTGGCGTCTCGACTCCTCCGCCGCTCCTGTTGCCGGCGGCTCTCGCCGTGCTTGCCGGCGTCATCGCCCTCCTGGTCCGGCGGGCGGTCGAAAGCTATGCGGCGCGGCCCTTGCTGAACGCTTCGGAGAAGCGGCTGTTCTCTGTCCTGCTGTCTGCGGTCAAGACGCTGCCCGGGCCGCCGGTTCGCGTGATGTGTCAGGTGAGCTACGGCGAGTTCCTGTCATCCCGCTCGACCCGCGCGTTCTTCAGGATCAACGCGAAGCGGGCGGATTTCCTGCTTGTCGATCACGAGTTCCAGCCGCTTCTTGTGGTCGAGTATCAGGGCGCCGGCCACTACGGCCAGTCACGGGCGGCGCGGGCCAGCGCCCGCGCACGGGACAAGGTGAAGCGCCGCGCCCTCGCCTCCGCCGGCATACCGCTGATGGAGATCCCCGCCCGCTACGACGCCCGGTCGATCCGCGAGACCTTGCACGAGACCCTGCGGCCGGCCGCGACCATCGAGGCGCGGCATGTT
>NZ_PZKG01000279.1 GCF_003034985.1 Cereibacter changlensis JA139 | reverse complement strand
ACCCTTGCCGACGGCACCACGCCGCTGCACCTCGCCGGGGCGCATGACACGCCGGCGGTGCGAGACTGGGTCACCTTCCACTGCGGCGCGCCGCTGGTCGGGCCGGCCGAGGCGGTGCTGGCGCTCGGCCGCTGGGAGGCGCTGCCGCTGGCCGAGCTGCCGATCGGCACGCCGGAATACCCCGATCGCTCCGCCACGGTGATCGCCGAGCTGTCGCAACTGAGCGACGAGGGCCCCGCCCTGCGCGGCCCGGGGATCGAGACGACGGCGCGGCTGTCGCTGCCGGAGACCGCGTTCTTCGAGGCCAACCACCGGCTGTTCCCGCTGGGGATCGACAGCTTCCTCACCTGCGGCGACCGCCTCGCGGCGGTGCCGCGCAGCACGGAGATCTGCTGATGTATGTCGCGGTGAAAGGCGGCGAGCGGGCGATCGACAACGCCCATGCCTGGCTGGCGGAGGAACGCCGCGGCGATCCGGCGGTGCCGGAACTGGGGGTGGCGCAGATCCAGAGCCAGATGGCGCTGGCGGTGAACCGGGTGATGGCGGAAGGCTCGCTCTACGACCCCGAGCTGGCGGCGCTGGCGATCAAGCAGGCGCGCGGCGACCTGATCGAGGCGATCTTCCTGATCCGCGCCTATCGCACCACCCTGCCGCGCTTCGGCGCCTCGGAGCCGGTGGAGACGGCGCGGATGGACTGCCTGCGCCGGATCAGCGCCACCTTCAAGGACGCGCCGGGCGGCCAGGTGCTGGGGCCGACCTTCGATTACACCCACCGGCTGCTCGATTTCGCGCTGCTGGCCGAGGGCGAGGCGCCGCGGGCGGCCGAGGCCCCGGCCCTGCCGACTACCGTGCCGCATATCGCCGGCTTCCTGAACCGCGACGGGCTGATCGAGGAGCAACCCGCCTCCGAGGCCGTGCCGGGCGACCTGACGCGCGAGCCGCTGGAGCTGCCCGCCGACCGGCCGCTAAGGCTGCAGGCGCTGACCCGGGGCGACGAGGGCTTCGTGCTGTCCCTGGCCTATTCGACCCAGCGCGGCTACGGCCGGACCCATGCCTTTGTCGGCGAGCTGCGCATCGGCACGGTGGCGGTGGAGATGGAGATCCCCGAGCTGGGCTTCGCCGTGGAGATCGGCGAGATCGAGCTGACCGAATGCGAGACGGTGAACCAGTTCAAGGGCTCGAAGACCGAGCCGCCGCAGTTCACCCGCGGCTACGGGCTGGTCTTCGGCCAGTCGGAGCGCAAGGCGATCTCGATGTCGCTGGTCGACCGGGCGCTGCGCTGGAAGGAACTGGGCGAGGACGCCAGCGGCGCTCCGGCGCAGGACGAGGAATTCGTGCTCTCGCATTGCGACAACATCCAGGCCACCGGCTTTCTCGAGCATATCAAGCTGCCGCATTACGTCGACTTCCAGTCCGAGCTGGAGCTGGTGCGGCGGCTGCGGGCCGAAGTCTTCGCGCAACGGGAGGCGGCGGAATGACCAATCCAGCGGAGGCGCGTTCCGCGCCGAGCCTTCCGCCTCGGTCTGCCGCGGGGCGGCAGACCTCAGGGGCCTCCGGCGGGAGTATTTCGGGCAAAGGAGAAACAGCGATGGGAGAGGGCTACAACTTCGCCTATCTGGACGAGCAGACCAAGCGGATGATCCGCCGGGCGATCCTGAAGGCCGTGGCGGTGCCCGGCTATCAGGTGCCCTTCGCCAGCCGGGAGATGCCGATGCCCTATGGCTGGGGCACCGGCGGGGTGCAGGTGACGGCGGCCTGCCTGAAGACCGACGACTGCCTGAAGGTAATCGACCAAGGCGCCGACGACACCACCAACGCGGTGTCGATCCGCAAGTTCTTCCAGCGCACCGCCGGCGTGGCGGTGACCGAGGAGACGGCGCGGGCGACGATCATCCAGACCCGGCACCGGATCCCGGAGGCGGCGCTGAGCGAGGGGCAGATCCTCGTCTATCAGGTGCCGATCCCCGAGCCGCTGCGCTTTCTCGAGCCGCGCGAGACCGAGACGCGCAAGATGCATGCGCTCGAGGATTACGGGCTGATGCATGTGAAGCTTTATGAGGACATCGCCCGGCATGGCGAGATCGCGACCTCCTATGCCTATCCGGTGAAGGTGGAGGGGCGTTATGTGATGGACCCCTCGCCGATCCCGAAGTTCGACAACCCCAAGCTCTCGGGCTCGTCGGCGCTGCAGCTGTTCGGCGCGGGGCGGGAACAGCGGATCTATGCGCTGCCGCCCTATACCGAGGTGGTGAGCCTCGACTTCGACGACCACCCGTTCCAGCCCGGCAAGGCGGATCACGCCTGCGATCTCTGCGGCGCGGGCGAGAGCTATCTGGACGAGGTGATCACCGATGACGAGGGCGGGCGGATGTTCGTCTGCTCGGACACC
>NZ_PZKG01000278.1 GCF_003034985.1 Cereibacter changlensis JA139 | reverse complement strand
GCGGTCCGGGAATGGTTTCGCGTACTGTTATGATATAACATTACGGAGTCTCTCATGACCGATGCCCGCCTTCCCGTCACCGTGCTCTCCGGCTTTCTCGGCGCCGGAAAGACCACGCTGCTGAACCATGTGCTGAACAACCGCGAGGGGCGCAGGGTGGCGGTGATCGTCAACGACATGTCCGAGGTGAACATCGACGCCGATCTGGTGCGCCAGGGGGCGGAGCTGTCGCGCTCGGAGGAGAAGCTGGTCGAGATGACCAACGGCTGCATCTGCTGCACCCTGCGCGACGACCTGCTGCAGGAGGTGCGGCGGCTGGCGGCGGAAGGTCGCTTCGACTACCTGCTGATCGAAAGCACCGGCGTGTCGGAGCCGCTGCCGGTCGCCGCGACCTTCGAGTTCCGCGACGAGGCGGGCGAGAGCCTGTCGGATATCGCCCGCCTCGATGCGATGGTGACGGTGGTCGACGCGGTGCATCTGCTGAAGGATTACGCCTCGGCGGATTTCCTTGTCGACCGCGGCGAGAGCGCGGGCGAGGCGGATGAGCGGCGGCTGGTCGATCTGCTGGTCGCGCAGATCGAATTCGCCGATGTGGTGGTGCTGAACAAGGTCTCCGACGCCACGCCCGAGCAGCTGCAGGCGGCGCGGCTGATCATCCGCGGGCTGAACCCGGACGCCCGGGTGATCGAGACCGACCGCAGCCGGGTGGCGCCGAGCGAGGTCTTCGACACCGGGTTGTTTGATTTCCAGCGCGCGCATCAGCATCCGCTGTGGTTCAAGGAGTTGCACGGCTTCGCCGACCATGTGCCGGAGGACGCGGAATATGACATCACCAGCTTCGTCTACCGCGCCCGCCGGCCGTTCCGGCCCGAGGCCTTCGACGACTTCCTGCAGACTCCCCTGCCCGGGGTGATCCGGGCCAAGGGGCATTTCTGGCTGGCGACACGGCCCGACTGGGCAGGCGAGTTCAGCCTCGCCGGGGCGCTGGCCACTACCCATGGGCTGGGCATGTGGTGGGCGGCGGTGCCGGAGAGCTACTGGCCGGAAAGCGAGGGGGCGCGGGCGCGGATGCGCGCGCGCTGGGACGAGGCCTTCGGCGACCGGCGGCAGGAGCTGGTGTTCATCGGCACGCTGGGCACGATGAACCGCGAACGGATCACCGCGATGCTGGACCGCTGCCTGGTGGCGGAAACGGGCTTTGTGCCGGAGGCTTGGCGCGGCCTGCCCGATCCGCTGCCGCGCTGGGGACGGCAGGCAGCGGCCTGACCCATGCGGCGCAACCTCTCCACCTCGCTGCGCCGCCGGGCGCGGAGTGACGCGATGGGTCGCTATGACCGGCTACCGGCCGAGCTACGGCTCTGGCTGGCCGGGGCGGCGCTGCCTTGGTCGGCGGCCTCGGCGCTGCGGCTCTGGCAGCGGGCGCTGAACGAGGCGCCGGATCTGGCCGCCGCCCGGCGGCGGCTGGAGGCCGCCGAGGCGAGGCTACTGGCCCGCGACGCCGCGCGGGTCTGGGGGCCGGACTACCCTTTGACGAGGTGACCGGCTGCCGGCTCGGGCGGGTTTGCGCCTGAGCCGAGCCACCGTCGACAGCACGATGACGTAGAGGCCGGGCACCAGGAAGACGCCGATCACCGTCGAGGGGATCATCCCGCCCAGGACCGAGATGCCGATGGCGTTCTGCGCCCCTGCCCCGGCGCCGGTGGCGATGGCCAGCGGCAGCACCCCGAGCATGAAGGCGATCGAGGTCATCAGGATCGACCGCAACCGCTGCCGCGCCGCCATGGTGCTGGCCTCGACCAGCGTCATGCCGCGCTCCTGCAGGGTCTGGGCGAACTCGACGATCAGGATCGCGTTGCGCGCGGCAGGGCCGATGGTGGCAAGAAGGCCGACCTTGAAATACACGTCGTTGTCCTGCCCGAAGAGCGTCGCCGCCGCCACCGCCCCAGCACCCCGACAGGCACCGAGAGCATCACCGCGAAGGGCACCGTCCAGCTTTCGTAGAGCGCCGCGAGGCAGAGGAAGACGATCATCGCCGACAGCGCATAGAGCAGCGGCGCCTGATTGCCCGCCAGACGTTCCTGATAGGACAGGTCGGCCCAGGCCGCGCCATGGCCGCCCCGAAGCTCCGCCGTCAGGCTTTCCATCACCTCCATCGCATCGCCCGAACTGGTCCCCTCGGTCGCAGCACCCGAAAGCGACAGCGCCCGCGAGCCGCCGTAGCGCGTCAGGCTCGGCGCAACCTCGTCCCACTCCTGCGTCCTAAAGGCGGCGAAGGGCGCCATCTCGCCTCCGGAGGTCCGAGCATACCAGCCGTCCACGTCCTCCGGCTGCATCCGATAGGGCGCGTCGCCCTGCACGATGACCGGGCGTGGCCCGGCCAAGATTGTGCG
>NZ_PZKG01000277.1 GCF_003034985.1 Cereibacter changlensis JA139 | reverse complement strand
TGGCGTCCGGGATCGACGAGGCGCTGGCCGAACCCGGCGCCGGAAGCCCCAGCTGGCCGAGCTGGACCATGATCTGCTCGAGCTGCGCCTGATAGCGCGCCACGGCCTCGGCATTTGTCGAGTGGTTGGCCATCCATTCCTGGACGGTGCGGTACTGGCTGTAGAGCACGGTGCCGAGCTCGCCCACCGTCACGCCGATGTCGTCGCTGCCCGCCGGGCGGATCACCACGATCTGCTGCGCTAGGGCGGCGGCAAGCTGGGTCAGGCTGTTCGATCCATAGACCCCGCCCGCGGCGGCGCCCTGCGCCTCGGTTAGAGTAGAGCCGAGCGGTTGCCAGAGGGTGCGGTCGGTGTAGTCGGCCTTCGACAGGATCACCGACAGGGTGCCGCCGGCGGGATTGCCGATGAAGCGGTAATACTGCCCGACGGTCCCGGTGGCGGTTCCGGCGCTGGCGGCCTCGAACTCGACGATGTCGCCATAGAGGAGGTCGAGCGCCAGGTTGCTGCTGTCCCAGTAGCCGACGGTGTAGTCCTGGCCCTCGGCCAGACCGAGCGCGGTCTTTTCGGCCGCTGTCAGCGCCCGCGGCGTGTTGCCGACATTGGTCAGCGTGCTGTCTTCGGCATAGGTGACCTGGTAGAGCGTCTGGTAGTTCACCCCGGCCTGCAGCCGCGCCTGCGACCCGAGCCGCACGTCGGCGGTGATGCTGTCGGAGCCGATGTTGCCCACGGCATAGCCGTAGGGGATGACCGCCAGCACCACGACGATGCCGTCGTGCTTCTGCACCATCAGCCCGCGGATCGCGTTCAGCACCAGATTGCCGCCCGAGCGGATGTCGCTGGCCCCGCTGATGTCCACGAGGCTGGTCAGGTTGGCCTCGTTGCGGGTGACGGCGACGCCGAGGCCCACCGAAGCCGAGATCAGGCTGCCGTTCGCCGAGGAGATCGAGCTGAGCGAGTTGTCGATATAGGCTCCGCGCCCGGCGTTGATCTCGACCCGCGAGGCGAGGATGGCGCTGTCGGCGATGCTGACGGTGGTCGAGCTGTTGGTGAGCGAGATGGCGCTGACGCCCATGGCCGCGCCGAAATAGCCGGTCTGGAAGATGCCGGCGTCCGAGCCGTTGCGTAGCGTTGCCCGCGATTCCAGCGTGACATTGCCCGAGGTGTTGGTGATCGAGGCGCCCGACATCCGCACGTCGGTCTCGGCGTTGATCGTCACGTCCGAAATGGCGACCGCGGCGCCGAAGGCCCCGCTGACCGCGGTGACCGAGACGGCGTCATTGGCCATGACGGTCGACAGCGCGCGCAGCGTCACCGTGGCGGGTGCGGCGTAGCTGCCGACGCCGACGATCCGGGCGTTGCCGAGATCGACCACCGAGGAGGTCTTGTCCGAGGAGGTGCCGATATCGGCGTTGCTGGCGACGGCGCTGACGCCGACGAGGCTGACCGAGCCGCTCTCGATGTTGTTGATCTTGCTGCTGCCGGTCGAATTCTCGACGATGTACTGCTTGCGGGTGATGTTCAGCGTGTCGATCTGGACGAAGCGGCCGGTGACCGTGGTGCGCCAGCTGCTGTCGGCGGCGTCGTAGAACTCGACCCGCGCATCGCCGGTCGTCGTCACCGACATGCCCGCCCCGGCGCCCGAGGCCACGGCGAAGGCCTTGGCATTGGCGAGGCCGTCGACCGAACGGTCGGCCGTGGCGTTCAGCACCACGGAATTGCCGGCGAGGTCGCTGCCGTCCTCGATCCGCACCGCCGCCGTCGTGGCGTCGGTGAGGTCGGTCTGCGCGCCGACCGCGGCCAGACCGCCGCCGCCGCCGACCTTGGAATTGCCGAAGAGGTTGCTGGCGATCTGCGCCTGGGCCGAGAGATAGGCCGCCTGCAGCCGCGAGCGGCCGCTGATCTGCACCAGCGCGTCGGCGCCGTGCTCGGTCCCCGCCTCGAGCTGGGCCACCATCGCGCCGATGGCGCCGAGGCCGGCCGAGACGCCGATCCCCGAGGCCCGGGCGAAGATGTCGTATTTCGCCGACAGCGCCAGATCGCCCGCGGCGATCAGCGTGGCGTCGGTGACGCGGGTGGCGACCAGCGCCTCGGCCTCGACCTTCGCCACGTTCACCACCACGGCGACGGTGCCGGCCGAGACGCCCGTCACGTCGGTGCGGGTCACGTCGAGCTCGGAGGTTGCGGTCTGGCTGATCTTGCCCGCGTTGACCAGGCTGCGGCGGATGTCGCTGCTGACGCCGGAGGCGTGGCGCGAACTCATGGTGGCCGCGCCGACCGCGAGGCCGATCTGCGCCACGGCGGCAGTGACGTTCACCACGTTCGACGACATCTCGACTGTCTCGGCCGCGGTGACGGCGAGGGCGCCGCCGGCGGTGATCGAGCGGTTGCGGTCGCCGAGGTCGATGCTGGCCGCGACGGT
>NZ_PZKG01000276.1 GCF_003034985.1 Cereibacter changlensis JA139 | reverse complement strand
AAAGTCGGATGATCCGCAGGCTCCACAAGCTGCCCGGACTGGCCGCGGCCTTGCTGCTGATGGTGATGTCGCTGAGCGGTGTGGTGCTGTCGGTCCTGCCGGCCGTCGAGGCTGCGCGGATGCCCGCTGCTGCCGAGGTCGGCCTTGCAGTTGCGGATCTCGTCGATCGCGTGACGTTCCACCATCCCGGGGTCGAGCAGATCCGCCGTTCGACGTCGGGTCGGATCACCGCCTGGTTCTACGAGAATGGTCGCCCTGGAGCGGCAACGGTCGATCCGGCAACCGGAGCGGATTCGGGCAGCGCCGACCGCCCCGCCCCCGAGCGGTGGCTGACCAATCTTCATCGCTCGCTTTTTCTTGGCGATGCGGGCCGCATTGCCGTGGCGGTGGCCGCAGGTGCGCTGTCGGTCATCGCTCTTTCGGGGCTCCTCCTGACGGTTCGGCGGATCGGGGGCTGGCGCCGTTACCTGGCGCCGCTACGCGGTCCACTGACCGCGAGGCTGCATCTTGAAGTCGCCCGCATCATCAGCCCGGCGCTGATCCTTTTGTCCGTGACGGGCTTGTGGATGACAGCGGCCACGTTCGATCTGCTGCCACAAGATGGGGTGACGAGACCTCCCGAGGCTGTCAGCGGACAGACCGGATATGCGCTGTCGGACATGCCGCTGCTGCGCGAGACACCTGTTGTATCCCTGCGCGTCCTGACCTTTCCCTATCCCGACGACGCCAGCGACGTCGTCACGCTGGAAACCGCGCGTGGAGAGATCTGGCTCGATCAGGGCACCGGCGAGGTCGTCGGGCAATCCGACCGCGGCCCGTGGGAGCGCGTCACCGAGACGATCTATTGGCTTCATACCGCAGAAGGGTCCCCTGCCTTGGGGCTCCTGCTGGGCTTCATGGCGCTGGGAGTGCCTATCTTGTCAACGACCGGCGTCTTGATGTGGCTGGAGGCCCGGATGAGGCGACCGCGCATCAAGGGAAGCGTTGCGGCCCGACAGGCGGACACGATCCTGCTGGTCGGCAGCGAGGCGGGTAGCACCTGGGGTTTCGCCGCAACATTGCAGATTGCCCTGACCGCGGCAGGACGCAGCGTACATGTCGGCGCGATGTCCGGCTTCGACCTGGATCTCTACCGAAGGGCGACGGAGCTGATCCTGCTGACTGCAACATACGGCGACGGGGCGGCCCCCGCCTCTGCGTCGGCCTTCCTGTCTCGCTTCGTGACAGCCAGCGCCCCGGAGCGGCTGCGTCTCGCGGTTCTCGGCTTTGGCGACCGCCAGTTTCCGTCGTTCTGCGGCTACGCCGAGCAGGTTGCGCAGGCAGCCGAGGCCGGGGGCTGGAGAACCCTGCTGCCGCTGGATCGGATCGACCGGCAGTCTTCGCAAGATTTCTCCAGATGGGGTAGAGCGCTCGGCTTGACGCTGGGGATCGAGCTGGACCTGAACCATCAGCCTGTCGCACCGAAGGCCGTCCAGCTGACACTAATGAGCCGCCGCGACTACGGGGAAGAGGTTGGCGCCCCGACTGCCATTCTCCGCTTTGGGCTGCCGCCGGCAGGCTTTGCCGACCGGTTGCTGCAGCGCGGCTTCGCCTCCTTCGAGGCGGGCGACCTGATCGGCGTCCTGCCCGAGGGATCTGCGGTCCCGCGGCTCTATTCCCTCGCCTCGGCCTCGCGCGATGGGTTTGCCGAGATTTGCGTGCGCCGCCATCCGGGTGGTCTGTGTTCGTCGCAGCTCACCGACCTGTCACCCGGCGACCGGATCACTGCGTTCCTGCGCCCGAACCCGGCGTTCCGGCCGGCGCCAGGGCGCTCCCCGGTCATCCTGATCGGCGCGGGCACCGGGATCGGACCCCTCGCGGGCTTCGCCCGCGCCAATCGGCGCGGGCGGGCGATGCATCTGTATTTCGGCGCCCGCCATGCCGAGAGTGACCTGCTCTATGGCGAGGATATGGCTGTCTGGCAGGCCGATGACCGACTGACGTCCGTGACGACGGCCTACTCGCGCATGGTTCCGCGGTTGCACGTTCAGGACGCTCTGCGCCGCGACGCGGCCCGGATCGTGGCGCTGATCACCGAAGGCGCGCAGATCATGGTCTGTGGCGGGCGCGACATGGCGGCAGGTGTCAACGCTGCGCTGACAGACATCCTTGCCCCGGCGGGCCTGTCGCCCGCTCTACTGAAAGCCGAGGGACGCTATGCCGAAGATGTCTATTGAGCCTGTCCGCCATGTCCTGAGCGGCCCCACAATGGGCACGCGATGGTCCGCCACGATCTATGCCCCCGCGGCGTTCGACGCCCGCCCCGTCACGGAAGCCCTGGCAGCCGAGGTCGGGCGGGTGGATGATCAGATGTCCACATGGAAGTCGGAGTCCGACCTTATGCGGCTGAACGCGGCGGCTCCGGGTCGGTGGGTGGACATTCC
>NZ_PZKG01000275.1 GCF_003034985.1 Cereibacter changlensis JA139 | reverse complement strand
GAAGGGCAGAAGCCAGATGAGACGGGCCTGAAAACGGCCATAGGGCGAGGCGAGGATGCCACAGATCAGCGCGTTCAGCACCAGTCCGATGACGACCACGCCCACGAAGGTGAAAATCGTTGCTTCAAGATCATGCCGCAGCGGTGAGGTAGACACCGATCGCGACGAAAGGGCGATTGCGAAGAGCAGGCTCCCCGCGAGACTGAGATATCCCAGCGCCGTCACCAGATGCCGCAGCCCGGGATGGTTGTACATCGCCGAAGCATGGGTCATCTCCACGAGCTCCGGCTGGAAGAAATTCGCCAGGAACTCGGCCTTCCGGGGCGGCATCGGCACATCCTCGACTGACAGTGTCCAGAGTTGCTCCACCCCGTCCAGCGCCAGCCCGCCCAGCGTGGAAAACGGATAGGCTGCGACGACATCCAGCAGGAAGCCGACCTGTTCCGCCGACAAGGCGCGCTGCACGGCGGACTCGGAAATCCAGTAGGCCCCAGTCCGGGGGTCGTCGTCGAACATGAAGGCCGCCCAGTCCATCGGCAGCCGGTCCGCGAAGGCGCAGACCGCATAGCCGCTCTGCGGGCAAGTTTCCTGCACCAGCCGCGTTCCGGGGCCAAGATCGACCAGATGCGCCGTGAAATGCGGCAATGCCAACGGCGACTGGCCGGTGACCGCCTTTGTCAGCGCCGAGGGCGGGATCTGCCCGGCGATGCCGAGGACAGCGGCGCCCAGCAGGGTGGCGAGGGTTCTTCCCGACAGCAGCGGCCGCAGGCGGGGGATCAGCAGCGCCAGCCCGGCGAGCGTGGTCATCGACAGGAGCAGGGCCAGATGGCTCGCATGGGCGAGGGCGGCGAAGACCACGATTAACCAGAGCGCCCAGATCTCGCGCCCGGACAGCTTTTCGCGCGCGGCCAGCAGCAGGGCGACGCCGGTGACGAGAAACCCCGACCAGATATCCGGCGTGAGCAGCCCCACGAAGAAACCCGCCGGCGTCAGGACCGCGAGCCCGGCGGCGGTCAGCACCGAGGCGCGTATCCAGCCGTCCGGCAGGAAGAGGCGGCAGCTCAGGGCGACGAGCCAGGCGAGGACGGCGGCCTGAGCCCAGACCAGCGTCCAGCCCTGGGTCAGGGCGGTCGAGAGATAGGTGAACAGGCCATAATACAGCGATCTGCCGGAAAAGATGGTCAGCGTCTCGGTCGGCGTTCCGGACCGGACGAGGTCGAGCGCGGCATGGGCAAGACTGTGCGGGTACCAGATGTAGGACGACGTGTCGTAATAGAGGAACGGCGCGCCGTTCAGCACCGTCGGCGCCATCAGGACCAGGCTGCCCAGAAGGGTCACCAGAAGCATCGGAGCGCCGAGCGGGCGCGTGGCGGGCCGCGACGGTTCGATGTGACGCCCGACCGCCGCCGCTGCGAGGAACAGAAGCGCTGCAAAGGCGAGGGTCCAGAGCGGGACAGGGAGGCCTGTGACGGTCGCGCCGGCGAGCAGCGGAAGCGTCGCCTGCGCCGCGGACAGCAGGCTGTCCGCGAGGGGCCCCGGGCGCCACAGCGCCCGCAGCGCGCTCACCACCACCAGAGTCAGCAGGAGGACGGCCAGCACCGGCCCCGACAGGGCGGCGGCGACAAGGCCCAGGGCGATCAGCGCCACTGCGAGAACCGCGCCACCGGCCAGCGACGCCTTGCCCGCGGCGAAGGGCCTGTCACGCCGGACCGGATCGGATCGGTCGGCCTCCAGCGTCAGCAGATCGCGGATGACGCCCGCACCGGAGGTGACGAGCGCGACGCAGACGAGGGCGAACAGGCCCTGCGCCACCCGGGCCGGCGACAGGTCATGCCCGATCAGCAGAGGAACCAGCGCCAGCAGGGCCAGACACCAATGCTCCGGCCGCAGCATGGCCGCGAGCGGCAGCCGCCGATGATCCGCGACCTGCAGATCGGCCACGGGGACGTCCAGCCCGCGCAACCTCTGCCGCACGGCGGCGGAGGCGTTCACTGTGATGGCGCGCGCGGCATGCGGCCATACTTTCAGATCCGCGGCGGAATCACCCATGTAGGCGTAGCCGCGCGGGCCATAGCGCCGGTTCAGGAAATCGGCCTTCTCCGCAGCCTTGAGGTTCCGCACGCCATCCGAGCCATGCACCTCGTCGAAGATTCCCAAATGCTCCGCGATGGCATGGGCCAGATCCGCGTCGCTGGCGGTGACGAGCACCGCCCGGCCGCCCCGCGCCCGCCAGTCCTTCACCGTGGCGATCACCGCGGGATTGTAGGGCAAGGTCGTGACGTCCACCCGAGCGGCGTTCGCCAGCACCCGCTTCAGCGCCGCCCGTCCCTGCAGCAAGGCGCTCGCCGCCCGCAACGGCACGGTCCAATCGCGCCCGAAGGCCGACCAGAAGGTCTCGTGCAGCATGTCCGATGACAGCAGGGTTCC
>NZ_PZKG01000274.1 GCF_003034985.1 Cereibacter changlensis JA139 | reverse complement strand
GCCGAGGGCGGCGGGCCGAAGCCGGCGAAAACCACGGCGACGCCCTCCTCCGCCAGCCCGGCCGCGAGGTCCATGGCATAGCGCCAGACCCCGCCGACCGCGTCGACGGTCATCAGCACCGAGAGCCGGGACGCCTCGCTGCTCATGCCCGCCGTCTCGCCGGTTCGGGCCGGCCGAGGCCGCGATGCTCGGCCAGCCAGTCGGCCAGCCCCGCCAGCCCCTCGCGCCAGCCGATGCCGGCGCTCCAGCCGGTCTCGGCCTCGAGCGCGGCGGTGTCGGCCACGAAATAGAGCTGGTCGCCCTGCCGCCAGTCGGCAAAGCCTACCTCCAGCGGGCGGCCGGTGAGCCGCTCGATCTCGCGGATCACCTGGCGCAGGCTGACCGCATTCCGCGGCCCGCCGCCCAGGTTGAAGGCGCGGCTGCCGCCCCCGGCCTCCAGATGCGCCATCAGCCGGCGGTAGGCGGCGACGGCGTCGGCGACATGCAGCACGTCGCGCACCTGCCGCCCGTCGCCATAGACCGAGATCGCATTGCCCTTCAGCGCCTGGATCAGGAAATGCGCGACCCAGCCCTGATCCTCGGTGCCGAACTGGCGCGGCCCGTAGATGCAGGACATCCGCAGCACCGCCGAGGGGATGCCGTAGGACTTGGCGTAATCCAGCACATACTGGTCGGCCACGCCCTTGGAACAGCCGTAGGGCGTGCAGAAGCTGAGCGGGCGGTCCTCGCCGACCCCGGCGGCCAGCGCCGGGTCGGCCGGCATGTGGCGGTCGTCCTCGGCCACCATCGCCACATCCTCCAGCGCGCCATAGACCTTGTTGGTGCTGGCGAAGATCACCGGCACGGCGCGGCCGGTGGCGCGGATCGCCTCCAGCACGTTCAGCGTGCCGCGGGCGTTGATCTCGAAATCGTCGACCGGGTTCTGCAGGCTGGTGGTCACCGCGGTCTGCCCGGCCAGGTGAAAGACGGCGGAGGCGTCGCGCATCGCCTCGGTCATCGCCCGCGCGTCGCGCAGGTCGGCGACCACCGGATGCAGCCGCTCGCCATGCCGCGCCTTCAGCCAGCGCAGGTTGTCGTCCACCCCGGGCCGGCTGAGGTTGTCGATCAGGATCACCTCCTGCCCGGCGGTGAGCAGGTCATCGGCGAGGTTCGAGCCGATGAAGCCGCTGCCGCCGGTCACCACCACGGGCTTCACCGCCGCGCTCAGCGTCGGCGCGGCGAGCCGCGTGACCTCGGTGACCGAGGCCACCCCGCCCGCCGCAAGGAGCCGCGCCAGCAGCTTGGGCTGGTTGGCCGCATCCACCGCGCCGAGGTGGTAGTGCCGCGGGTCGAACCACAGCCCCTCCTGCACCGCGACATCGGCGGCAAGATCGCGCCAGCCATACCAGTAGACCCGCGCCGCCGGGGCCTTCAGCGCCCGGCCGAAGCGGCGGGCCTGCTCCACCTCGTCGTTGCGCCAGGTGGAATAGCCGGTCTCGGTGATCCAGATCTCGGCCTCGGGGTTGTGCCGGTCGAGCACCGCGCGCATCTCGCCCAGGTGCAGGTCCCAGCCTCCCCAGGCGGCCTCCTCGCTGTCCCAGGTGCCGGGAAAGCCGTGGAAGCCGACGGCGGCGCATTCGGCCAGCACGCCGCGCTGGCCCATCAGGTTCAGCCAGAGCGGGTCGAAGGGGCATGGCCCGCCCAAGACCGCTTTCCAGCCGCGCTGCTTCACCCAGTAGGCCGCGCCGCCGACCATCTCGCAGAACAGCTGGAAATCGGCATCCTGCCGCCAGTCCCAGTCGAGCAGGTTGTTCGGCTCGTTCCACAGCTCGACATGCGAGAACTGCCGGCCGTGCCGGGTCAGGATGTGGTCGACGAAATCGGCATAGGCCTTCAGGTCATGCGGCGCGCCCGAGGTTTTGCCGGTGCGCGACAGCGACGGCGGCGTGTAATGTACGCAGGGCAGCAGGTCGATCTCGCCGCCCAGCCGCGGCAGCAGCCAGTCGAACCACTCCTCGCCGCCCGGAGCGACATATTCGGCCCAGCTCAGATGGGTGCGCAGGTGGCGCGCGCCGCTGCCGCGGATACCTGCCAGCGCCTCCTCCACCCGGTCATGCTCGCCCGGCCGGAACCATTCGACAAAGCCGAAGTCCTGGCTCATGTCACCAGCCCCCGTTCTTCCAGCTGCCTGCGCATGTCGGCGCCGCGGTCCACCACCGCCATGCTGCCGACCCAGGTCACGAACTCCTCCAGCGAATCCTCCAGCCGGAAGGCCGGCTCGAAGCCAAGCAGCCGGCGCGCCTTGTCGATATCGGCGAAGCAGTTGCGGATGTCGCCGGAGCGAGCCTTGCCGAGGATCTCCGGCGCAAGCTCAGGCAGGTTCATCGCCTCGGCCAGCAGCTGCGCCACCGCCGCGATGGTGTAGGCCTGGCCCGAGCCGATGTTGATCACCT
>NZ_PZKG01000273.1 GCF_003034985.1 Cereibacter changlensis JA139 | reverse complement strand
TGCCACCGCCCTTCGGACCCGGCGCTGAGATGCGGGTGCTGCTCTCGCTCCTGCTCTCCGCCGGTCCGGCCCTAGCCGAGCCCGCCATCCCGCGCTTCGTCGAGGAGCCGGGGCCGGGCAGCACCTATGCGGGCGGCTGGGAATACATGGTGGGCGGCGGGGCGGCGAGCTTCGACTGCGACGCCGACGGTTTCGCCGACCTGCTGCTTGCGGGGGGCGAGGCCCCGGCCCGCTTCCTGCGCAACCGCTCGGCGCGGGGCGGGCCGCTCGACTTCGCCGCCGAACCCAGCGGGCTGGAGTTGACAGCCGTCAACGGGGCCTATCCGCTGGATGTCGACAGCGACGGGGTGATGGATCTGGCGCTGCTGCGGGTCGGGGAGACCGTGCTGATGCGCGGGCTCGGCGACTGCCGCTTCGCCCGCGCCAACGAGGACTGGGGCTTCGACGGCGGCGACGCCTGGACCACCGCCTTCGCCGCCACCTGGGAGGTGGGCGCCGACTGGCCGACCCTGGCGCTCGGGACCTATATCGACCGGACCCAGGAGGATTTCCCCTGGGGCTCCTGCACCGAGAACCGGCTTTACCGCCCCGCGGGCAAGGGCTTCGCCGCGCCCCTGCCGCTGGCCCCCAGCTATTGCGCGCTGTCGATGCTGTTCACCGACTGGAACCGCTCCGGCCAGCCGGCGCTGCGGGTCTCGAACGACCGCGAGTATTACAAGGGCGGGCAGGAGCAGCTCTGGCACATCGCCCCCGGCGAGGCCCCGCGGCTCTATACCGAGGCCGAGGGCTGGGCGCGGCTCAGGATCTGGGGCATGGGCATCGCCAGCCAAGACCTGACCGGCGACGGCTATCCCGAGTATTTTCTCACCAGCATGGCCGACAACAAGCTGCAGAGCCTCGCCGCGACCGATGCGCCCCTGCTCCCGCGCTACGATGACATCGCCTTCGCCCGCGGGGCCACCGCGCATCGCCCACCGGAGGGCGGCGACCTGCGGCCCAGCACCGCCTGGCACCCGGAATTCGCCGATGTGAACAACGACGGGCTTTCCGACCTGTTCATAGCCAAGGGCAACGTGTCGGAGATGCCCGATTTCGCGATGGAGGACCCGAACAACCTGCTGCTGCAGCGCCCCGACGGCAGTTTCCGCGAGGCGGCGGCGGAGGCCGGGGTGGCGAGCCTCGTCACCGCCCGAGGCGCGGCGCTGGCCGATTTCAACATGGACGGGCTTCTGGATCTGGCGGTGGTGAACCGCAACGCCCCGGCGCAGCTCTGGCGCAATGCCGGCGGCGCGACAGGGCACTGGATCGGCGTCCGGCCGCGGCAGCCCGGCCCCAACCCCGACGCGGTGGGCGGCTGGCTGGAGCTGCGGCAGGGCGAGCGCATCGCCCGGCGCGAGATCACTGTCGGCGGCGGCCATGCCGGCGGCCAGACCGGCTGGCTGCACCTGGGGCTCGGCGCCGGCACGGAGGCGGAACTGCGGATGATCTGGCCCGACGGCGAGGCGGGGGAGTGGCAAAGCCTGCCCGCCGACGGCTTCTGGACCCTGACGCGCGGCGCGCCCCCGCAGCAATGGCGGGGGCGCTGAGCCTCAGCCCTCGTCGAGCCGCGGCAGGAACCAGGCCAAGAGCCCGGCCAGCGGCAGGAACGAACAGATCCGGTAGACCGTCTCGACGCCGTAGCTCTCCGCCAGCACGCCCAGGATCGCCGCGGCAATACCGCCCAGACCGAAGTTCAGCCCGTAGAACAGCCCGCCGATCAGCCCGATCCGGTTCGGCAACAGCTCCATCGCGTAGAGCAGGATCGAGGCGAAGGCGCTGGCCATGATCAGGTTGATCATCACCGTCAGCACCCCGGTCCAGAACAGGTCGACATAGGGCAGCATCAGCGTCAGCGGCAGCGGCCCCAGCACCGAGATCCAGATGATCCGGTAGCGCCCGATCCGGTCGCCGACGATGCCGCCGATCAGCGCCCCCGCCGCCGAGGCCAAGAGGAAGATGAACAGCATCATCTGCGCCGAGGGGATGGACAGGCCGAAACGCTCCATCAGGTAGAAGGTGTAGAACGACCGGAAGCTCTCGCCATAGGCGTTCTTGGTGAACATGAGGAAGGTCAGCACCACGAGGCCAATGCCGATGGTCGCAGCCGCATGGCGCGGGGCGCTGCCGGTCTTCTTCGCCTTGGCCCGCAGCGCCATGAACTCGGCGCTGATCGCCCGCTGCTTGCTGCCGATCCAGGCCAGCAGCAGCATCGCCAAGAGCGCGGTGACCGCGAACCAAGCGAGGCTCGGCTGGCCCCAGGGCACGATGATCAGCGCGGCGAAGACCGGGCCGAGCGCGCCGCCGGCCTGGCCGCCGACCTGGAAGATGCCCTGCGCCAGCCCCTGCCGGCCCCCGGCGGCATAGCGCGCCATCCGCGTCGCCTCGGGGTGGAAGATCGAC
>NZ_PZKG01000272.1 GCF_003034985.1 Cereibacter changlensis JA139 | reverse complement strand
CCACCTGCCACACCTCCGACGTGACCCAGCCCGGGCAGACACGCACCGGCAAGGCGATCGATCCTCTGGCCTTGTCGGCGACGCCCTCGCGCTTCACCGACGCAGCAAAGGTCGAAAAATGGTTCGGCCGGAACTGCAACAGCGTTCTGGGCCGCGATTGCACAGCAGGCGAGAAGGCTGACGTCTTGACCTGGCTGGCGTCGCAATGAGGGAGGCTCCTATGCGTATCCGGACACTTGCCCTGGCGGCTCTGCTCCTGCCGCTGACAGCATTTTCGCTTGCCGCTGATGAAGATGGCGAAGAGGCAGAACGTGAGGGCGGCCGTGCGGCGATGGTGGTGACCCATGCCGCGACGAAGGCCGAATGCTCGGCGTGCCACATCGCCTATCCCGCCGGGTTTCTGCCGGTCCGTTCGTGGCGCGCGATCATGACCACTCTCGAAGACCACTTCGGCGAGGATGCATCGTTGGACGAAACGACCCGTGCCGACATCGAGGCTTATCTTGTCGCAAATGCGCCTGACGCAAGTGGAGGTCGCCCGTTGCGTGGCGTCGATCCCAGCGCCACGCCGCTGCGCATCACCGAACTGGCATGGTTCACCCGCGAACATAGCCGCGAGGTGTCGCAATCCATGAAAGACAAGGCAAAAAGCATGTCAAATTGCGCTGCCTGCCATTCCGGCGCCGAGCGGGGCGTATTTGAGGACGACTGATGCCCCTTAGGCTGTAATCCCTGCGAAGCCCCGGCGGCGCCTCGCGGACCGCCGGGGCCTGAGGTGAAGGCGCTGGCAGGAATGATGGAAGGCGAATGCTGGTTCTGGGTGGAATGACCCATCGACTTGCGCTGACCGGATGGACGCTTCTGGCAATGGTCCTTGCTCTCTCACGGCGGGCTTTGGCGCACACGGCATGCTGACGGCAATCCGGGGGCGACGCTATGACATGAGCGAGAGCTCGACATCGACCGTCTCATGGTGATCGTTGCTCATGCGGCGGGCCACGAGGAGGGGATAGTGCTCGTCGTGCTGAACGGTCTGCTGTCGCCTGCCGACGCGATCCGTAAGCGCACGTCCTCGCGGTCCGACCATCCTCATCCAGCAGGAGCAATAGCATGAACAGGTTTTCCCATTCCGAGATCCACATGGTGCATAGGATCGGATGGCTCCGCGCCGCCGTTCTAGGCGCAAATGACGGGATCGTCTCGACCGCCAGCTTGCTTGTTGGCGTTGCGGCCGCCGGTTCGGGACGAACCGAAATCATGGTGGCGGGCCTTGCCGGTCTTGTGGCCGGAGCAATGTCGATGGCGGCGGGCGAATACGTGTCCGTCAGTTCGCAGACTGATGCGGAACGTGCCGACAAGGAGCGCGAGCGTGCGGAGTTGCGGGATATCCCACAGAAGGAACTCGAAGAACTGACACGGATCTACATCGGACGCGGGCTGGATGCGACATTGGCGGCTGCGGTGGCCGCGCAACTGACCGCCAAGGACGCGCTTGGAGCGCATTTACGTGATGAGCTTGGCGTTTCCGAAACTGTGACCGCCCACCCGGTGCAGGCTGCAACCGTCTCTGCTTTAACCTTTGCATCGGGGGCGGTGATCCCGCTCATGGTGGCGGTTCTTGCCCCCGGCGATGCCGTGTCGACCTACATTGCCGGTTCCACCGTCGTGACTCTCGCCGCGCTCGGCGCAATTGGCGCTCGGGCTGGCGGCGCTCCAATCGCACGCGGTGCGCTACGCGTCTGCTTCTGGGGCGCGATGGCAATGGCGGCGACGGCGGGAGTTGGCTTGATCTTCGGCGTCGTGGCTTGATGTCGGGCGATGGGGGGCCGAGGGCACTCCTCGGCGACAACTTTGAGCTTGCGCAAAGGCGCTTCCCCAGAATTCCATGCGCTGGCGCCACCGGCTCGATCCTTACGGGACGCTGACAGGATAAGGTGGGCGCTGTCAGCAAACACTCAGACTCGCCGCGCAGGGTGGCCGCAACGTCACCTGTTCGTGGAGCCCTCTGATGAAGTCCCGCCTCGCCCTCCTTGCCCTGACAACCGCCCTGACGCTTCCTGCGGTTGCCATGGCCCGCCCCGTAACCCTCGGCGGCGTTCTCGCCAGCTACGGGGGTGATGGAGCCTATCTTGCGGTTTATGTCACCGATGCGCAGGGCGCGCTGATCCAGACGCTCTGGGTCGCAGGCGGCAGATCGAAATACTACAAACACCTGAGTGACTGGGTTGCAGCAGGCGGCGGCGCGATCGACGGCGTCACCGGGGCCAGCGTTGGCGCCGGGCGCAGCTTCTCGGTGACTGTCGAGCTGGCCGATGCGCTGCTCGATGCGGGTTACGTGCTGCATGTCGACTCCGCCGTGGAGGACATGCGTGACAGCCCGTCGGAAATTGCTCTTCCGCTGACGACAGATGCGGCGGGGCAAGCGGCCAAAGGCCGACGCTATATCTCCGACTTCCGCTTTGATTTGTGAAGG
>NZ_PZKG01000271.1 GCF_003034985.1 Cereibacter changlensis JA139 | reverse complement strand
TTTGTGCAACAGAGCCCAGATACGCCTATCAGACGGACACCAAGTCACGCTGAGAGGGCCGCTCGGGCTTCAAAAAGTCGGCTACATTCCTGTTGTGAGAAGATCGTCTGTGATCTTCTCACAACAAGTGACAGGCAAGCGCGCTGCAATTCTCCGAACAGAGTGCGCAAGTGTAGCGGGAATGTGCTACCTTAACGCGTGAAGCTCTGACACGGGATGAGGCATGATGGCCACCTCCTGTGCGGTAGCCGTTTGTCAGCAAGAGAAACGACGCGGCACCGGCAGTCCTTTAAGCCGTAAGATTACATAATCTTCATTACCCGCGTTAGCGCTGTAGGCACAAAGTAGAATTGTCGCCATCTGGCTTGATGGAAGGATGCGGCCGTCGACGGCGGCCTCGGTGCTGGTGATCAGCGCGCGTCAGGTTCAGCGACTTCTCAGGCGTTACCGGGAGAGCGGCGCCGGCGCGATCCGGCACGGGCTGCGCGGTCGCCCGTCGAACAACCGGATCGACTGTGGTGTCCGTGACTATGCTCTTGCGATCGTGCGCGAGACCTACGCGGACTTCGGCCCGACATTGGCCGCCGAGAAGCTGGCGGAGCGACACGGCTTGACGGTGTCGAGCGAGACGCTTCGCAAATGGATGATCGACGATGGGCTCTGGAAAAACCGCGCGCAAAGGCGCAACTTCCATCCGCCGCGGCTTCGCCGGGAGCATTGTGGCGAGCTGGTGCAGATCGACGGTTCGGATCATCGCTGGTTCGAGGACCGCTCCCCGGCCTGCACCTTGCTGGTCTTCATCGACGATGCGACGGGCCAACTGATGCAGATGCGCTTCGTCCCGTCGGAGAGCACGTTCAGCTACTTCGAGGCGCTCGAGGGCTATCTGAAGGACCACGGTCGCCCGGCCGCCTTCTATTCCGACAAGCACTCCATATTCCGGGTGTCAAAGACGGAAGCGCGGACGGGCCACGGCATGACGCAGTTTGGCCGCGCTTTGGCAGAACTCAACATCGAGATCCTCTGCGCCAATTCCTCTCAGGCCAAGGGTCGTGTCGAACGCGCGAACCGGACGCTTCAAGACCGACTGGTGAAGGAGTTGCGGCTGGCCGGGATCAGCGACAGGGCTGAGGCGAACGCCTGGCTTCCCACCTTCATCGAGCAGCACAACGCGCACTTTGCCCGTGTCCCCGCCCGGCCAAAGAACCTGCATCGTCCGGTGAATGAGCCAGCGTCCCGGCTGCGGGACATTCTGTGCTGGCGGGATGAGCGCTATGTCGGCAACAATCTTACGGTGAGCTACGAGCGCAAGCGACTGATCCTGGAAGACAGTGACCTCGCCCGCTCGGCGGTCGGACACTATGTGGAGACCTACGCCTTTGCGGACGGGCGCGTTGACCTTCGCTGGAAGGGTGTTTCCCTGCCCTATAGGATGTTCGACAAGGACCAGCAGCGGGTGACCCACGCCGCGATCGCGGACAACAAGCGTCTGAGCGAGGTTCTGGCCTACGCGATGGAGATGCAGAAGGCCGCGCCGCCGAAGATGCCGCGCACGGGCAAGCAGCGGACGCGCTATGAGCCGACAGGATTGAGGAGCCCAGGGCCCAAGAGCCTGCTCGCCAAGCGCGCAGAGCGCCGGGTTGCAGAAGCTGCGGCGCAGGCTGTGGAATGACAAGACATCGTCGGTTAGGGCCCCTCATCGACCGCAACTGCTGTCGGTCCGACTGGTGGCTTCGGAGTGGCGCCCTGCGCCAGCACAAAACCCACCGCCGCCAGCCCCGTCCCTACGGCCCTGCTTGCGGAGAGCGGGCCGGGACTGGCTCCTCGCCTGATCCCCCGCGACACGTCTACTTTGCTCATCCGGCGACAATTTAACCTGGTGACAACAACGCGCACGTCGGCCGGCGTTCCGACGCAGCCGTTTACCCGAGCCTTCTTCAGTGCCTCTTCGAGCCGGCACTCCGGCCTCGTTCCCAAACACAGGCAGTCCTGCCGCTTCGCGCAGCAGGCAGAGACAGCTCTCCACGCCCGCCCTCAGAGGAGACCACAATGCCCAGAGCACTTCCGCGCATCCTGTCCACAGCTGCGCTTTGCCTTGCCTTCGGCCAGACTGCCGCAACGGCTCAGACCATGACCGGTGAAGACTTCGTCTCGCTGATGGACAGCCTGAGCTTCGCGGTTGAACCGCCGAAATACCTGTCGGTGCAAGGCGTCCCCAGCGCCCGGGTCGCACCGGGCGGCACCGTCTTCATGTCCATCTCCGGGGCCGACGAGCGGTCACAGACCAATGACGATATCGACGGGTCGCTGGCCGTCGGGGCTGCGTTCGGCGATGCCGAACAGGGCATCGGCGCGCAGGTCCACGCCAGCATCACCTCGGCCAATCCGGACGATTTCGGTGACTCGGGCTATCTCGGCGCCAAGTTCGGCGGACGGGTGCTGCGCGACTGGGGCCAGAACTATCTGGCCCTCTCCATCTCGAACCTT
>NZ_PZKG01000270.1 GCF_003034985.1 Cereibacter changlensis JA139 | reverse complement strand
GTGACGCCGGGCGACGTGCTGCCGCTGGCGGTCGAGCTGACCGGCAGCCATGTCGCCGGCCGGGTGCTGACCATCGACGCCTATATCGACCCGAATTCCAACAGCTTCTCGGTCATCGCCGAGATCGACAACGCCACCGGCGCGATCCCCGCCGGGGTCAGCTGCAGCCTGATGCGCTGAGGCCGGAAAACCGTTTCAGCCGAGCCGGTCGAGGAAGTGGGTCATCGCCCGCGCCCCGGTCTCGACATAGAAGGTGAGGAACGCCCCCTTGCGCCCATCCTCGCCGCCGGCGATGTGCAGCGGCGCGCCTTCCTCCAGCGCCGCCAGCAGTTCCGGCACTCCTGCACGGTCGGCCACCGGCGCCAGCGCCGCCGCCAGATCCCCAGCCGGGATCTCGGCCCGGCGCAGCGTGGCGAGCCAGGACGCACGGCCCGGACCCTCGGTGCGGGTCCAGATGCAGCGGTCGGGCGTCAGCGGCTCCAGCAGCCGCGCCACCGCCTCCGGCGCGCAGCCGAAGCCGGTCAGCGCCGCCTCCAGCACCGGGCGATACTCCGCCTCGGGGGCCATCGGCAGGCAATGATAGACGTCGTTGCGCCCCGTCCCGTCGGGAAACTGCTTGAAGCCGAGATAGAGCGGCGCCGGCGCCAGATCCCCGGCCAGCACCCGCTGCACCATCCGCTCCCAATACTGCAGGTAAAGCCGGACCGACCCGCCCTGCGCCAGGGTCAGCCCCAGCGCATCGGCCCCGGGCAGCGCGGCGCGGAAGCCGGCGATGGTCGCTTCCGACATCCCCAACCCCTCGGCGGCGGCCAGCAGCGCGGTCAGCGCAGGCCGGGTCGGCGGCAGGAAGAACAGCGCCCGCTCCTCGACCCCCGCGGCGCTGAAGGACCAGGAACGGTCGAACCCCTCCGCCAGCGGCAGAAGCGCATCGAGCCGGGCGCGGATCTCGGGCTTTTCAAGCATTCTGAGCCTTTCCGGCAGTGGGTGCTGCGGCAGTGATGCCGCATTCGCCATACATTTTCAATTTCTTGCTCAATTCCCGGCAAATCCGGTTATTCTCCCTGTGAGCGAGCGGGGTCCATATGGACTCCCGCCTGAGGGGGACGGAGCATGGCGGTGAAGAGACTCTGTGCGGTGGCTGTGCTGGCCGCGGTGGCGGCGGGCGCGGGCACGGCGCAGGATCTGATGTCGGGCGACGAGATGCCGGAAGCCGCGGAGGCGATGCCCGGGCTCGACCTGCAGGACCCGGAGACCGGCCTCATCGGCAAGATCAACGCCTGGCTGTTCTATTCCAGCGAGGACGGCGTCATCGGCGGGGCCAGCGGCACCTTCAACCTGCCCTCCGGCGAGGGCCGCTGGATGCAGCTGGGCGGCGAGGTGGCCGAAAAGCGCCAGTCGCTGACCGGGATCTTCCACCAGGACCTCGCCTTCGGCACCCCCGCATCGCTCGACCTGACGCTGCGCGGCAGCCATGACGAACGCCGCGACGCGCTGCCCTTCGAGACCACCACCGGCGGGCTGGAGGCGCGGCTCACCTGGCCGATCGGCGAGGCGGCGACGCTCGGGACCTATCTCGGCTTCTCCACCAACCGGATCCACAACCCCGAGGACGACCTCTCGCCGCTGCTCGCGCCCGATGTGCGGCGCAGCGAGCGCACCGCAATCGGCGCGGATTACCAGCGCACGCTGGATCTGGGCGGCGGCGCCCTGTCGCGGCTGCGCTTCGGGCTGGGGGGCGAGCTCGCCTCGATTTCCAGCGGCGAAAGCCAGATCCGCGCCCAGGCCTCTGTCCTCGCCGGCGGCAGCCTCGCCGACGGCAGGATGAGCTGGCGCGGCGACCTGCGCATGGGCCTCCTGGAGACCTCGGGCGGCGACTCCTCGATCGGCGACCGCTTCATCCTCGGCCCGGCCACGCTGCGCGGCTTCTCCTACGGCGGTTTCGGCCCGCGCGACGGCGACCAGACGCTCGGCGGCACCCGCTATGCCGCGGCGCGCTTCGACGTGAAATTCCCGCAGACCTTCGGCGAAAGCGCCTTGATGCCCGGGCTGCATGCCGATCTCGGCTCGCTCTGGGGGCTCGACAACACCGGCGGCGGCGCCGTGGACGATGACGCACATCTGCGCGCCTCGTTCGGCGTCACGCTCTCGGCGCGGTTCGGGGCAGGGTCGCTCGATCTCAGCCTGTCCGACGCGGTGGTGAAGCGCGATGGCGACGACGCCCAGCCCTTGCAGCTGAGCTTCCAGAGCCGGTTCTGACCGTCAGCGCTGCTCCGGCTCGGACGGCTTCGGCTTGTCCCAGGAAAAGGTGGTCGGCCGCCCCCGATAGGCGAGTTCCGAGGTGAACCAGCCATAGAGGCAGACGAGAAGCATGCCGCCGAAGATGGCGAAAATGGCGACCGGTTCGACGAGGGCGTAGATCACATCCATTCGGGACTCCTGAGCCGGCGGCAGATGCCGCATCACGCAAGACATAGCCCGGCCACAGGAAAGTCCAGCGCGTCGCCGCGCTGGACCTGACCCGCCTCAG
>NZ_PZKG01000269.1 GCF_003034985.1 Cereibacter changlensis JA139 | reverse complement strand
CGCGCAGGCGGACATGACACCAGATGAGAGGCGCGCGGTTGCGGGCTTAGCTGCCGGCCTGAAGGCCGTATGGAAGGCGAAGAGATGAGCACGTTCGGCGAAGATCTAATGCAGTCGCTTCAGGAAGCCCTTTCGCATGCGAAGGGGGAAGGGCCGGCTGTAGTGCATACTCCGATCAACCCCCGCGATGTGCGGGTGCGCTCTCACCTCACGCAGGCTGAAATGGCTCCCCTGATGGGGATGAGCCTTTCCGGCTACAAGAAGTGGGAGCAAGGTCAGCGGCGGGTCAGCGGCCCAGCCTTGGCGCTCCTGCGTGTGATCGAGAAGGAGCCCGAAGTAGTCCGAAGAGTCCTCGCAGGGTGACGGCTAGTTCGAACGCTCTTGCCCAAGCAGTGGCGGCATCGACCAATCGGTTGGCGAGGTTCTCCCTTTGGCTAGCTGTGCGATGACGCGAGGTGTCAGTAAGAACTAAGGGGAAGCGTGGGGCCCGAGTGATCCCCCAAGTCCCTGATCTACTCCGCTTTGCGCTTCGCCAAACCGCCCTCAGACCGCTGCTCGTCCAAGGCGGAAGCAGCGGGTGCAATGATGGGCCGCAAACATGCAGACCACGAGAGAATCGTCCTTTGGATGCTCGTCGCTCTGGTGATCTTTGTTTGGGGCGCCGCTGGCTTGATGATCTACTTTGCGCCCTACTTCTGAGCGGAGCTGTCAGGGACGAAGGCGGGCCAGCGTCGGCCCATCCCTTGAATTATGCGGATCACCACCAGGATGAGGAACTTGTGGCCCGTCCCCGCCTCACCCGATGGCGCGGGGCCGCACTACAGTCCTTGTGCCGACGGTCGCCTTGCTCTCCGTGCTGCGCGCGTCTCGCCACCACAGGTTTTCGTACCCGTTGCGGACCCGTAGTTTCCTAAGGCCGTAGTCCTGTACGCCGCCTCGGGAGGACCAGTCCATTGAGCGATCGAGAGCGGCCAGCAACGAGCCCGGACGGCATGAGCCCTGATATTCAGGCGATGATGGAAGCCGGCATCGATCACACTTCAACGAGTCGCAGCGCCCGCCGAGCCGCCGCCAGATGCCGCGCCCAGACGGCCCGGCGGCAAAAACAGGCCGGCGTCGAAGCATACGACGCCGGTGTACTTGTCGGCCTTCTGGTGCTTATCACCCTTTGAAGGGTCGGTGCGGGCCTGGCGATTTTCGTTATCTGCGGACTGCCTTGCAAGCCAATGGCTTGCCCTAAATCCTGAATCTTAACGCCCGAATTACTCCTGCGGCTCAGCCCGGAACGTCAGCCAACTGAGCCCGCCGATCGATCCGCAGGTCGAGCACGTAGCTCTCTGTCGCGATCCGGAGCTACTCCTCGTCCTGCCACGTCCGCCGACCTACCGGCTCGTCAATGACTCGAGGTGGCTCGGCATCCGTCACTCATGATCATCCTCAGCGCTATCTTGCGCGGCGTGTCCGACGAGGAGCGTCAAGCGGGAGGCAACGACATCAACGGGGAAGACCACCTCTTGCAGTGATGTTGATCATCAGGGACCAAAGATGTGCGGCGGCCGGAGCCGCCGCGGGCTTGCCTTACATCGGGGGCATGATCACCGCATCGATGACGTGGATCACGCCGTTCGACGTCGCGATGTCGGCCTGGGTCACGTTGGCGTCGTTCACCTTCACGCCGCCTTCGGTCGTGATGGTCACGTCGCCGCCCTGCACCGTTGCTGCTTCCATCCCGTCGGTGAGATCGGTGGACATCACCGCCCCTGGCACGACATGATAGGTCAGGATCGAGGTCAGCTGCTCCTTGTTCTCCGGCAGCAGCAGGTTGTCGACAGTGCCTGCCGGAAGCGCGGCAAAGGCGGCGTCGGTCGGCGCGAAGACGGTGAACGGACCTTCGCCCTTCAGCGTCTCGACCAGACCGGCAGCTTCGATGGCGGCCACCAGCGTGGTGAAACTTCCGGCGGCGACAGCCGTATCGACGATGTCGGCCTCCTGAGCGAGGGCGGGCATGGCGAGGAACGAGGCGGTGGTCATTGCAAGAGCGGTTCTACGGATCATTGGCAGTCTCCCATTTACGCCAGTTGGTCTGGCGTGAGGAAGACGGAGAGATGAGGCCGGCGGATCACGTTCAAATCTTCGCGCGGTGGCATTGACCATCTCGCACGCGGATTAAGCCGCGCACGATGTCAGTTTCCCGTCAACTCGCCGTGACAGGATTTGTTCTGAAGTGATCCGCTCGGCGGCACTTCACGGCGATGTCGCTGCTTGCAGGCCGTCCCGTCTCCGGGCGTGGTCATCCAGTCGATCTTGCCTCGGCGCCACCGCAATAGCCTGTCCCACGCCGCAAGCCATCCACGCCCTTTCTGAAGCCTACCGGCTGCGTCGCCACGAAAACCCGGCGTTGACCGCTCCGCGCGATCATCTTGCCGCCGCTGCCGCCGCCGTTCGGGCCGCCCCGATCACCGGACCAGCGCGAGATCCAGTCTGTCTCCCGATCTTCATGATGCCGGATCAGGGGGCTGCGGAAGCGGCCGCCCC
>NZ_PZKG01000268.1 GCF_003034985.1 Cereibacter changlensis JA139 | reverse complement strand
TTTGTGCAACAGAGCCTAGCCGCCGAGCATGAGAAACTCGCCATGGGCCATGTTGATGACCTTCATCATCCCGAAAACCACCGCCAGACCGATGCTGACAAGCACCAGAATGGCGATGGATCCCAGGATTTCGATCACGAGGACGGACCCAAATCCATGCTTTTTCCTTAGAAATCGATGACGTATTGCTGGTTGTCATCCGGGTTTGCGACCAGATCGCAGACCAGCGCCGTATCGGCGGGCTGCTGCTGCCTGAAGGTCCCGACCGGGATCAGACCACCGTTCTCGACCCGCGCGATATGCACATCCATCGTGGTGTGATGGGTCTTGGGATCGATGGTCACCCGCCCGCTCGGCGCATCGAGCGAAATGCCGGTTTCCAGCGCTTCAATCACCGGCATCCGGTCGACGGTTCCGGCTTTCTCGACGCCCGCCGCCCAGAGACGGAAGCCCTGATAGGCCCCCATGCCCAACTCGGTGATATAGGGATAATCCGCGCCGAACCGGAGATGGAAATCGGTCACGAACGCCTTGTTCAGCGGATTGTCCAGTTCTTGCAGGTAGTTCTGGCAGACCATGATGCCGTTGGATTCCTCGGGCGTCAGGATCACATGTTCATTGCCGCCCGCGAAGGTGGTCGAGGACATCGGGATCTTGCCCAGCATGCCAGCCGCCTTCCATTGGCGATAGAAGGAGATATGCGCCCCGCCGACCAGCGCCGACGAGACATAATCGGGCTTGGCGGCCTGGATCTTCGAGATCGAGGTCTTGAAATCGGTCACATCCATGGGGAAGAACTCGACGCCCAGCACCTCACCACCGTGATCGGCAGTGTATTTCTTCACCCAGTCGGCGATGATCTGGCCATAGTTGTAATCGGCCGCAACGATATAGACCTTGCCGCCATTGTTCCTGACCGAGTAGTCGACCAGCTTCTGCACGGTCTGACCGGGGGTCACGCCGGTTGCGAACATGTTGCGATCGCAGACACCGCCCTCATATTGGTTCGCATAGAAGTAGAGCGTGTTGAACTGCCGCATGATCGGACGGACCACCTCGCGCGAGGCTGAAGTGATGCCCGCAAAGACCACCGCCGGCTTATCCGACAGCGCTGCCTGCCGCGCGAATTGCGCGTAGAGCTGCATGTTCGACTGCGGATCATAGACATTAAGCTTCACTTGGTGCCCCAGCAAACCGCCTTTTGCGTTCTGCTCATCCACGGCAAAGCGCAGGGCATCGACGATGGGCTGGCCGTAGGATTCCAGCCCACCGGACTGGTCGTAGAGCGCAGAGACGGTGATCGGCCCCTCCTGCGCGAAAGCGCGAGAAGATGTAAGGCTCAGGGCAGTTGCAGCGCCAAAGGCACCCAACGCCTGACGGCGGTTCATGTTCATGGGAACTCCGATGTTGGGATTGTCGACAACATGCCCAAGAGAGGGCTCGCAGCACAAAGTGCGGCCAGCTCAGCTTTCAGCTCGTCGTCAGTTTCAGGCTTTTTGATTTACAAGCCGGATCATGAAGACACGTTTGTCCACATCATGGCTTGCTGAGCTGCTGCCGGTTTCGTGGACACGAAGATAAGATCGTGACCAAGGAACTGGAGTGCAGATATGAGCTGCTGCCGGTTTCGTGGACAGCGGGTTAAGCTAGCATAGCGCGAGCTTCGAACTCCATCGGGCTGATGTAGCCTAGTTTCGAATGCCGCCTGCGCGGGTTGTAGAAGCGCTCGATGTAATCGAAGACGTCGGCGCGCGCTTCGTTGCGGGTCCGGTAGACTTTGCTGGCCGTCCGTTCTGTCTTCAGCGTTGAGAAGAAGCTCTCCATTGCGGAGTTATCCCAGACGTTACCCGCACGGCTCATCGAGCAGGTGATCCCATTGTCGGCCAGAAGCCGCTGGAACTGCTCGCTTGTGTATTGCGATCCTTGGTCCGAATGATGAAGCAGCGCGTCGGCTTTGCCACGTCGCCAGACCGCCATCATCAGTGCGTCCATGACCAATGAGGCATCCCGATCAGCTTTCATGGACCAGCCCACTGCGCGCCGCGAAAACAGGTCCAGCACGACAGCGACGTAAAGCCAGCCCTCAGCGGTCCAGATGTAGGTGAAATCGGCCAGCCACTTCTGGTTTGGCCGGTCAGCCTGGAAGTCGCGGTCCAGAATGTTGTCGGCGATGACCGACCGTTCCCCATCGTCCTTCGGCTTTCCGCGGCGCCTGGGCCGCGCCCTTAAGGCATTGAGCCGCATCAGTCGTTCGATCCGGTGAAGCCCGCAGGCCAGCCCTTTTTCCAGGACATCGCGCCAGACGCGGCGCGCGCCATAGGTCCGGTCGCTGGCCTCGAAGCTCGTCTCGATCGCCGTGACGAGCTTGGCGTCATAGCTCTCGCGGGCGCTGGTCGGGCGGTTGAGCCAGGCGTGGAAGCCGGACCGCGAGACCTCCAGCACGTCGCACAGCCAGCTGACGGGCCAGATGTGGCGGTGTTTGGCGATGAAGGCGAACCTCATGTCGCCTCGCGCGCGAAAAAAGCTGCGGTGGGTTCAACCGGTCAGCGCAACATCTTTGAATTGAGATGTTCTGAAAGGACCC
>NZ_PZKG01000267.1 GCF_003034985.1 Cereibacter changlensis JA139 | reverse complement strand
TCGTGCCCCCCGTAAATGAGAGAACGATTTACGATTTGCGTGCATCTAGAAACCATCATTTCATGGATGCCATGCGGTATCTTGGCTATGTTCAGATGGCTCGAGAAGGAACGAGACGCATCAGAGATAGCATGGCAGAATACAACCTCCCCGAGCCTCAGTTTCGCCAGGAGGCGCTTCATGGCGTTGTTGTGCGTGTTGTTCTGCAAAATGACCATGAGGTGCGTAGTCGCTCAAGTGATCGCGATGTGGCAATGCACTTTGGAGTAGAGCAGTGGAAGTTAATGCAGGAGCACGAGATAAAGATTGCTGCGTATACTTTTAGAAACGGCATGATCCAAGTCTCGGAGGCGCAGCGACTCACCGGGCGAACTTGGGCCACTTCAAAAAAGGACTTGGAACGAATGTGTCGAAAGGGGATAATGATTTTTGTTGCGGGGGATTATTCACGCGACCCCAAGGCCCATTACAAGCTCGCGAGAGAGCCTGATAGCAAGGAATAATTGTGGGTGCCCCAAGCGGTGCAACCACATCGCCTTCTTCTAAGCTCACGAATTTTTTCGGTCACCGTCTGCTCCCACGTTCCCCTTCCACGCCTACACCGCGACAAAATGTCTTAAGACTGTCTTAATGCCGTTGGGAATGTCCATTAAAATCAGCCCCTTACTCTCCTTTTCACGCGTGAAAATCCCCGCTGTCCGCCGCCGCCGCCGATCACCGCTTCTTCACCGCCGAGGCGCTGTCTCCCCTTTCCCCCGCCACCGACTTCGGGCTAGGTATCGCTCATGAGATGGTCGCTGCCGAATATCCTCACGATCCTGCGTCTGCTGGCCGCGCCCGGCGTGGCGGTGATGTTCCTGTATTTCCACCGCCCCTGGGCTGACTGGTTCGCCCTCACCCTGTTCATCAGCGCCGCGATCACCGACTTCTTCGACGGCTACCTCGCCCGGCTCTGGAAGCAGGAATCGAAGTTCGGCGCCATGCTCGACCCGATCGCCGACAAGGCGATGGTGGTGATCGCCCTCGTCATCATCACCGGCTATTCCGGCATGAACCCCTGGCTGATCCTGCCCGTCACCCTCATCCTCTTCCGCGAGGTCTTCGTCGCCGGGCTGCGCGAATTCCTCGGCGCCAAGGCGGGGCTGCTGAAGGTCACGAAGCTCGCCAAGTGGAAGACCACCGCCCAGATGGTCGCCATCGCGGTTCTCTTCCTCGGCACCGGGCTCGAGCATCTCGAAGGCATCGCCCGCCGCGGCATGACCTGGGCCGAATATGCCCAGGCGGTCAGCGCCGGCGACGCTGACCCGATCCGCAGCTGCGGCATGCGGGGCTGTTCCTCCTACGCGACCTGGGTCGGGCTGACGCTGATCTGGATCGCGGCGGTGCTGACCTTCGTCACCGGGCTCGACTACTTCCTGAAGGCGCTGCCCTTCCTGAAGGACGACAAGAAATGATCGACGTGCTCTACTTCGCCTGGGTCCGCGAACGGATCGGCCTGCCGCGCGAGCGGATCGAGACCCGGGCCGCCACGGTCAACGATCTGGTGGCCGAGCTGATCGCCCGCGAAGACCGCTACGCGGCCGCCTTCGCCGACACCTCCAGCCTGCGGGTCGCGCTGGATCAGGAGCTGGCCGAGTTCGACGCCCCCCTCGCCGGGGTGCGCGAGGTGGCATTCTTCCCGCCGATGACCGGAGGCTGAGATGCGCGTCGCGGTGCAGGCCGAGCCCTTCGACTTCGGCGCCGAGGCCGCGGCCTTCACGCGCGATCTGCCGGGGGCGGGGGCGGTCGTCACCTTCACCGGGCTGGTGCGCGATCTGTCGGGCGATCTGGCGGCGATGCAGATCGAGCATTACCCCGGCATGACCGAACGCGCCATCGCGGCGATCGCCGGGGAGGCCATGACCCGCTGGAGCCTCGTCGATTGCCTGGTGATCCACCGCCACGGCGACCTCGCCCCCGGCGAGACGATCATGATGGTGGCCACCGCCTCGGCCCATCGCGGCGACGCCTTCGCCGCGGCGGAGTTCCTGATGGATTACCTCAAGTCCCGCGCTCCCTTCTGGAAGAAGGAGATCACCACCTCCGGCGCCGAATGGGTGGCGGCGAAGGACGCGGACGAGGACGCGCTGAAACGCTGGTAGGGCTTGCCAAGCCGCCCCGCCCGCCGCATTCTTTTCCCGAGCCGCGACGATGGCGTCGTCGCAGGGATCTTCCCGCCGCTTGCAGGGCAACCTGCCGTCGTCCTGCACGCCGGGATCTTTCGGGGTCCCGCCGCGGCCCCCTCGCCTGAGGTCTGACATGACGCTTGACCGTCCCGAACACTACCGCTTCCACAACGGCGACAAGGCCGCGCTGCCCTTCGAGCCGGAGGAATACGAGGCGC
This sequence comes from Cereibacter changlensis JA139, assembly GCF_003034985.1. Taxonomy (GTDB): domain Bacteria; phylum Pseudomonadota; class Alphaproteobacteria; order Rhodobacterales; family Rhodobacteraceae; genus Cereibacter; species Cereibacter changlensis. The sequence continues at coordinate 233 of NZ_PZKG01000267.1, read as the reverse complement.
GGCTGGAAGGGCTGCGCGACCTGATGGAGATGCACGAGCTCGACGCGGTGGTGCTGACCTCGATGCACAACGTGGCCTATTACTCGGGCTTTCTCTACTGCTCCTTCGGGCGGCCCTATGCCTGCGTGGTGACGGCGAGTGACTGCACCACGATCAGCGCCGGGATCGACGCGGGCCAGCCGTGGCGGCGCAGCTTCGGCGACAACATCACCTACACCGACTGGCAGCGCGAC
>NZ_PZKG01000266.1 GCF_003034985.1 Cereibacter changlensis JA139 | reverse complement strand
GGTCTGTTGCCGGCCAGCGGGACCAGCGTTGCCCTGCGCCTGCCCGACGGGACCGAGGTCACCGAGCCGCTCGCCCGCTTCCGCGTGCTCGACCGCGGCGCCGAGGTGCCGCAGGCGCTGCTCGCCCCCAATGGCGGCTCCGTGCCCGCCATCCCCGCCGAGCCGACGCGGGCGCTGGCCCCGGTGCTGGTCGGCTGGATCACCCCCACCGCCGATCTCTCGCCGCAGCTCGGCATGCGGGTGGCGGCGCGCATCGACCTGCCGCCGGCGCCGCTCTTCGCGCAGGCGCTGTTCCACCTGCAACGGCTGTTCCTGCGCGTGACCCGGGTCTGACATGCTGCGCCCGCGCCCCGTCCCCCTGCATGCCTTCGCCCGGTCGCGGCACAACCCGGCGCGGCGCAAGGTGCCGCCGATCGGCAAGCTGGCGCTGCTCTGGGCCGAATATGCCGGCTGGCGGCTGGTCCGCCCGCCCGCCGCCCCGGCCCCCGCGCTGCGCGCCGCCCTGCCGCCCCTGCTGGCCGAGCTCGCCTCGCTGGAGGACGCAGCCCTCGACGCCCGCCTCGCCGGCCCGCGCCCCCGGGCCGAGCAGATCCTGACCGCCGCCGGCGCCCGGCCCTTCGCCGAGGCGCTGGAGGTGGTGCGCCGCGCCATGGGCTTCGCGCTGCGAGACAACCAGATCGATTGCGCGCTGTCGCTCCTGTCCGGCGACTGCGTCGAGCTGCGCACCGGCGAGGGCAAGACGCTGGCCGCCGGCCTCGCCGCGCTGGTGGCGGCGCGGGCCGGGGTCTCCTGCCATGTGGTGACGGTGAACGATTACCTCGCCCGCCGCGACCGCGAGCTGATCGCCCCCATCGCGGCGCGGATGCGGCTCAGTTCCTCGGTGCTGCTGCAGGAGCTGCAGGATGACGAGCGTCGCGCCGCCTATGACGCCGACATCGTCTATGGCGCCAACAAGAGCTTCGTCTTCGACCACCTGCGCGACAGGCGCGAGGCGCAGAGCCGGCCAGGCTCGATCCCGCGCCAGACCGGGCAAGCCTTCGCGATCTGCGACGAGGCCGACAGCGTGATGATCGACGACGCCACCGTGCCGATGATCCTCTCCGAGATTGTGGGCGAGGTGCCGGAGAACGATCTGCAGCTCTTCCGCACGCTCGACGGCTTCGCCGCCGGGCTGGAGCCGGGCGCGGGCCGGGTGCGCGACGCCAACGGCAGCTGGCGGCTGACGCTCGCCGGCCTGCGCGCGCTGGAGGCGGCGGCGGAGCACTGGCCGCATCCGGTGGCGCGCACCGACGAGATCGTGGCGCTGGCCGAGAAGGCGTTGGCGGCGCGCTGGCAGTTCCGCCGCGGCGACGCCTATGTGCTGCGCGAGGGCAAGGTCGAGATGATCGACCAGTCGACCGGGCGGCTGATGCCGGACCGGCGCTGGGAATTCGGCCTGCAGCAGATGGTCGAGATGGCGGCGGGGGCCGAGCCCTCGGCCGAGAACCGCACCGTGGCGCAGGTGACCCAGCAGTCCTTCTTCCGGCAGTACCGGCTGCTCTCCGGCCTGACCGGCACGGCGCGCGAATGCCGACCGGAGTTCTGGTCGATCTACCGCCTGCCGGTGCGCCGCATCGCGCCGCACGCGCCGCTCCGGCTGATCGACCAGGGCACGCGGGTCTTCCCGCGCGCCGCTGAAAAATGGCGCCACGTCGCCGACCGGGCCGAGGCGATGGCCGCGACGCGCGCCGTGCTGATCGGCGTGAACGACGTGACCGAGACCGAGGCGCTGGCCGCGGTCTTCGCCGCGCGCGGCCGCACCATCGCCGTGCTCGACGCGATGAGCGAGGCCGACGAGGCGGCGCTGATCGCCGAGGCCGGGCGGCAGGGCAGCATCACCCTCGCCACCCATCTGGCCGGGCGCGGCACCGACATCGCGCTCGACCCGGAGGTGCGGGCGGCGGGCGGGCTGCATGTCATCATCGCCTCCGCCATGGTGTCCTCGCGGCTGGAGCGGCAGTTCTACGGCCGGGCAGGGCGGGCGGGCGATCCCGGCAGCTATGAACGCGCCATCTCGCTTGAGGACCGCAACCTGCAGGAGGGGGCGCAGCCGCTGGACCGGCGGCTGCTCCGCCTGATGCTGTGGCTGCCGCTGGCCGGGCTGCGGCCCTGGGCGCTCGGCCAGTTGCAGGCCGGGCGCGACCGGCGGGCGCGGCGGCTGCGGCGGATCACCCTGTTGCGCGAGCAGGATCTGGTGCGGCAGGTCGGATACAGGTAGGAGAGACGGATGAAAAAGGCCTTCGCCCTTCTGTTGATGCTGGCGGCGCAGCCGGCTCGGGCCGAGCTGCCCGAGCCGCTGACCTGCCTCCTGCGTCCCGACCGCAGCTCCGACATCGGGGCCGAGACCGGCGGCATCGTCGCCTCGGTCGCGGTGAAGCGGTCGGACAGCGTGGCGCGCGGCGACCTTCTGGTGCAGCTCGACGACCGGCTGGCCCGGGCCGACCTCGCCCGCGCCACCATCGCCCGCGACATCACCGGCGACAATCTGTCGCGCGCCGAGGCGGTGACGGCGGGGCGCGGCATCTCGGCCGAGGAGGTGGCCACGCTGCGCGCCGACGCCGCCCATGGCCGAGGCCGATTTCCGCCGCGCCGAGC
>NZ_PZKG01000265.1 GCF_003034985.1 Cereibacter changlensis JA139 | reverse complement strand
GAAGACCTCGGGCGGGGCGCGGTGGAACTACCTCGCCGCCTGGGCTTGGGCCGAGAAGAACGGGCAGGACCCGAAGGACTTCGTGGGCAAGCTCTACCGGAACGTGCCGGTGCTCGACACCGGGGCGCGCGGTTCCACCACGACCTTCGCGCAGCGCGGTCTGGGCGACGTGCTGCTGGCCTGGGAGAACGAGGCCTATCTTGCGCTGGAAGAGCTGGGCGAGGACAAGTTCGACATCGTCGTGCCGTCGGTGTCGATCCTCGCCGAGCCGCCGGTGGCGCTGGTCGATCCGGCGCGACTGGGGCTGGGATTGACGGTCTTCGTCGAGATCGAAGCCATCGACCACTCGCCGCAATGGCGCGAGGCCTTCGCCCGCGCCGTGACCGCCCTGCCCGAGGTGGTCGAGGTCCACCGCATGGCGGGCGACGTGGATTACCTTTTGAAGGTGGTGATGCCGGACATGGCAGCCTTCGACGGCTTCTACAAACGCCTGACCTCGGCGCTGGCGCTGAAGAACGTCACCTCGCAATTCGCCATGGAATGCATCAAGTCGACGACCGCCTATCCGGTGAAACACGACCGACCTGTGACGCCACAGGCTCGCCGATCCGCCGAGCTGCGCGCGGGAAAAGGCAAGCCGGTCGCATATCGCCGCGGCGGGTCATCCTGGCCGCGCTGCGTTCTTGTCCCCCGGCTGGCGGAGGCTTCGCCAAGTTGGCGGCGGAGGCGCCTCCGTTCGGGGAGGCGCCTTTCGTCGCCGCCGACAGGTTGCTGTCAGGTTCGACCCCTAGGTCGGCAGTGTGGGCGGTAAGGCCGGAGGTCAGCGCCAACCCGCGCCACCGGAGGGCCCTGCCCTTCGCATCCGAAACTGTCGCAAAGGACATCACATGCGCAAGATCTTGTTCCTCGGCGCGACCCTCCTGGTCGCCGCCCCCGCCCTTGCCGCCGACATCTGCGTCGATCACCCCAAGGACCAGTGGATGACGAAGGAGCAGATCACCGCGCTAGCGCAAAGCCAGGGCTACGAGGTGAAGGGGGTCAAGGAGGAAGATGGCTGCTGGGAAGTGAAGGGCGCCAAGGAGGGCGCGCGCGTCGAGGCCTATTTCGACCCGGTGAGCGGCGAGCTCGTCAGGACGAAGTGACGCCATGACAAACAGCGCCCGCACGCAGGCGCGCGAGGTGGCGGTGTGGGATCCGGCCGTCCGGATCTTCCACTGGACGCTCGCGGCGAGCATTGGCTGGGAGATGCTCGCCGAGGCGGGGACCGACAGGCACGAGGCGGTGGGCTATCTCATTCTCGCGCTGGTGCTCTTCCGCCTTGCGTGGGGCTTTCTCGGCCCCCGCCACGCGCGCTTCGCCGATTTCCTCGTCCGGCCCACGCGCACGCTCGGCTATCTCGCCGAGATCGCCCGCGGCCGCCCGCGACGCTACCTCGGCCACAATCCGGCCGGAGGGGCCATGGTGCTTGCGCTGCTCACCGCGGCGGCGGCGACCGCCGTATCGGGCTGGGCCATGACCACGGACGCGCTCTGGGGCGCAGAGTGGATCGAGGACCTGCACGAAGCGCTGGCCAACGGCACCGTCGCGCTGGTGGCCTTTCATGTGGCGGGTGTGCTGCTGGCCGGGATCCAGCACCGCGAGAACCTCTTGCGCGCCATGATCACCGGACGCAAACGGCGGGAGTGAGCCCCGGGCCATCGCCGCGGCGCTGAACGCCGAAGGCATCCGCAGTCCCGGGACGGGCAGCGGCGACTGGAGCTTTTCGACCATCTCCGGCAACGCCAAGCGCGGCATCGGCCTCCTCAACAACGAACTCTACATCGGCCGGCTGGTCTGGAACCGGCAACGCTTCATCAAGGATCCTGCGACCGGCAAGCGGCAGGCCAGGCTGAACCCGCCCGAAGCTTGGATCATCGAGGAGGTGCCCGAGCTGCGCATCATCGACGACGATCTCTGGCAAGAAGTGAAGGAGCGGCAAGGCCTCGTCCGCCACGACATGACCGCGACAGCCAGCGAGGGTGGGATGCGGCCGGAACGGGCCCGCCGCCCCAGTTAGCTGCTTTCGGGGCTGGTGCTCTGCGGCTGTTGCGGCGCGAGCTACACGCTGATCAACAAGACGCGTTACGGCTGCTCGGCCCTGCGCAACAAGGGGGAGGCGGTGTGCCGGAACCGGGCGACCATCAGCCGCGAGGCCGTCGAGGCGCGCGTGCTCGGCGGGCTAAAGGACCGGCTGATGCACCCCGACCTCGTCGCGGCCTTCGTCGAGGAATACCGCCGCGCCTGGAATGCGGCGCAGGCCGGAGCCGGCGCCGCGCGCGACAAGCTGCAGCGCGATCTCGGTCTGTCGAGAAGAAGATCGCCGGCATCCTCTCGGCGATCGAGGACGGAATGTATCATCCATCGATGAAGGCGAAGATGGCGGATCTGGAGGCTGCGAAGACGCGGCTCTCCGCGGAGCTCACGACCAATCCCGAGCCCCCTGCCCTGCGGCTGCACCCGAGCCTGACCGATCTCTATCGTAAGAAGATCGCGGATCTCGCCGCGGCGCTGTCCGATCCGTCTGTGAAGCTGGAAGCGGCGTCTGCCTTGCGCGGGCTGGTCTCCGAGGTCCGGATGATCCCGGACGCCACAGCGCCGG
>NZ_PZKG01000264.1 GCF_003034985.1 Cereibacter changlensis JA139 | reverse complement strand
GAAGACCCGGTGCTTCGGGTTGCGTTGGCTGTTGGGCTGGCCATCAGCGCGATGGGATTGGCCCGCGCCATGCATCCCCCTGGCGGCGCCATGGCGATGACGGCTGCCCTGAGCCCGATAGAGGTCAGGGAACTGGGTTTCAGCTTCGTCCTCGCGCCTGTCGCGGTCGGAACCGCAGTGCTCGTAGTGATCGCCTTTTTCTATGCCCGGGCCACAGGCCGTCATTATCCGCTTCGTCAGTTTGAAGAGCCCAACGCAGTTGGAACAGGGGACGCTGCGCCTGCTGAGCGCCTCGGGTTGAACGAGGCAGAGCTCACGGACATCCTTCAGCGCTACAAGCAATCGCTGAACCTGGGCGCAGAAGATCTGGCCCGTCTGATCGGCGCCGCCGAGCTTCAGGCCGCCAGCCATCGCACCGGACCGCTGACTGCGGACGACATCATGTCCCGCGATCTGATCACGGTCGGTCCGGAGACGCCTTTGACTTCTGTCGCCGAGCTGTTCCGGCGCCACGGTTTCACGTCACTTCCGGTGGTCCAAAGCGGCGACAGATATCTGGGCGTGATCTTTCAGATACATCTTATTCGTCGGGGGCGAGATGACGCAGCCCGGCTGAACAGGGGCTTTGGAGCGGCAATGGCTCGTCTTCTGGATCCAGGGCGCGCAGCCCCGGTCCGAGCCGCCGACATCATGATCGCGACTACCCCCCGCGCCATGCAGAGTACCCCTGTTGGAGTTCTGCTTTCCATGTTGTCTGAGGGGGACGGCGATGCTGTTCCCGTTTTAGCGAAAGATAAGATTGTCGGCATTGTCACCCGGACGGACTTGATCGCAGCGCTGGCACGGCTGAGCCTGAGGAGCCCAGAGCCGCAGGCCGAGAGCTAAACGGGAAGCCTTGCGTCAGAGCCAAGGTGAACGCGGTGCGCTCCACCCGTAGATCACACTGATGACGCGCACGGAGAAGGCTGCAGAAATGCCGACCAGAGTCACGAGCCAGTCGGCCAAGACAAGATACTCGCCTACGACTACAACTGTTGCGCCGACGAAGGCAGCCAGAGCATAGATCTCCTCCCGCAGCACTCTGGGAACCTCCGTGACAAGCAGATCGCGGACCAGACCACCGCCCACCGCGGTCAGCACTCCGAGCAGCACGCTGACAACTGGGTCCAAGCCATATTCCAAGCCCTTTCGACATCCTGTGACCGCGAAGAGCCCCAAGCCGAGCGCATCGAACACCATCACCGGCTTGCCCAGCCGGGATATCAAGGGTTTGAAGAAAAAGGCCACGAGGGCTGCTGCGACGGCAACCAGCAGATACCGCTCATCCGCCAGGGCAATAACCGGCGTTGCACCAAGCAGCATGTCGCGAAGCATCCCACCGGCAAGTGCTGCGGCGACCGCAAGCACGATGACGCCGAAGACATCCAACCGGTGGCGGATAGCGACCGTGCCGCCGCTGAGGCCGAAGACAAATGTGCCGAGCAGATCCACACCGGTGATGTAAAGCGAAAGATCCATCTGGCCTCGAAGCTCCCAGCAGCCGCAATCACCCATGCATGTTGTCAGCCAGCCCGATCACATGCGGGTGACGGAATGTCCATAGATCGTCCGAAGACATGCCGTCTTAGCGTCCATCGTCGGCCATTCGCAGCCAAACTATGCTGCTTTCGCAAGTGGACGTGAGAAGGTCACGGCGATGCCCAGCATGATGAAGTCCTACGGGACAACTCGTCGCACCAGTAAATCATTGCCAGAGGATGCATCTTTGTTGACGCTGCCGCCAGCCTCTTCCAATCGTTTATGGCACTGGACGAGGTCAGGCCGCGCGTGGGAGTGCGCGCGGCCGTCTCTGCGAAAAGTGGGCGTCATCATTGCATCGACTACGTGCTGTCGCTCCATTCGTCCTTGGGTCGAGGCAGTGTTATTGTGCAGTGTAGGCCGTCGGGGCCGAAGTCGAAGGAGGTGTTTCCCTCCATTGACGCCACGACGCTTCTGATAAGGGATATCCCGTAGCCGGTGTCAGCGGGTGCTGAAACAGATTGGCCGCAGCTCTCGCTCCAGCGCAATGCCAACTCGGCGGTATCTTCGGCAACAGACCAATCAATTCGAAGCATGCCATCAGGCGCAGACAGAGCGCCATACCTACGGGCGTTGCTCGCCAGTTCGTGCAGCACCAGCGCCAGCTTACCGGCTGTCCGGGCATCAAGGTGGATGTTCGGGCCGGAAATGATGGCGTTGCCACTCCTCACGGCGCCTTCATTCACCTCTTCGCTGATCACGCACGCCAAGTCTGTCCCCCGTAGATTTCCTTGGAGCAGCAAGTCATGGGACCTGACCAAAGCTCTGATCCGGCCCAGGAAGCTCTCCGAAAAGCGATCGGTGTCGGCGACAGCGCGCCTTTTGGTCAGTCATGCGAATGACATAACTGTCGCCAGCGTGTTCTTAACCCGATGGTCCAACTCGTCGATCAGGCGGCGCTGCAGATCGAAGGCCTGCTTCCGCTCAGTGATGTCCCGTGCGACCTTGGAAGCCCCGATAATGTTGCCGACGCGATCACGAAGTGGCGACACCGTGACCGACAGGGGCACCTTCCTTCCATCCTTGGTCAGCCGTTCCGTCTCAAAATGCTCCACCCGCTCGCCACGCCGAA
>NZ_PZKG01000263.1 GCF_003034985.1 Cereibacter changlensis JA139 | reverse complement strand
GGCGATCATGCAGCCGGCGATGACGCCGCTGCTGCTGGCGGCCCAGACGGCGGGCTGCCGGATCCAGCCCGGCCTGCCGATGCTGGAATGCCAGATCTCGCTGATGGCGCGGCACATGGGAGCGATCCGGTGACCGCGCCGCCAAGGGCCCCGCGCCCTGCCCCGCCGGAGCCGCCGCGCCGGGTCGCGGCGCGGCCCCGGCCTGAGCGGAGCGGCCGATGACCGAGGAATACGACTACGTGATCGTCGGCGGCGGCACCGCGGGCTGCATCCTCGCCAACCGGCTGAGCGAGAGCGGGCGGCATTCGGTGCTGCTGCTCGAGGCGGGCGGCGAGGCGCGCAGCCCTTGGATCCACATTCCGGCGGGCTTCTACAAGCTGCTCACCAACCCCCGCTACAACTGGAACTTCCGCACCGAGGCAGAAGCGGCGACCGGCAACCGGGTGATCGCGGTGCCGCGCGGCAAGGGGCTCGGCGGCTCGACCCTGATCAACGGCATGATCTATGTCAGGGGACAGGCGCAGGATTTCAACCGCTGGGCCCAACTCGGCTGCAGCGGCTGGGGCTGGGACGATGTGCTGCCGGTGTTCCGCGGGCTGGAGAGGTGGGACGGCGACGACCCCGATGGGCTGCGCGGACGGAATGGGCCGCTGCCGGTCACCGAGGTCGCCGAACGCCCGCCGATCGCCGAGGCCTTCATCGCCGCGGCGGAGGCCGCAGGCCATGCGCGCAATCCCGACTACAACGGCGCCAAGCAGGACGGCTTCGGCTATTACCAGGTGAACCAGCGCCGCGGACGCCGGATCAGCGCGGCTTCGGCCTGGTTGGAGCCCGCGCGTCGTCGGCCTAACCTGCGGATCATGACCGGCGTTCTGGTGACCGGGCTCAGCCTTGCGCCGGGGCGGGTGACGGGGGTCACCGCAAGACGCGGGACCCAGGCGCTGACGATCCGCGCCCGGGCAGAGGTGATCCTGGCCGCCGGGGCGATCCAGTCGCCGCAACTGCTGGAGCTCTCGGGCATCGGCAATCCGGAGGTGCTCCGCGCCGCCGGCGTGCCTCTGCGCCATGCGCTGCCTGGGGTGGGCGAGAACTATCTCGACCATTTCTGCACACGGCTGAACTGGCGGGTCAGCCGCCCCGAGACGCTCAACGAACAGACCCGCGGCTGGCGGCTTCTGCTGGCCGCCGCGCAATACGCCGCCTTCCGCACGGGAGTGCTGACCTTCGGCACCGGTCTGGCGCACGGCTTCGCCCGCACCCGCGCCGGGCTGGAAGGACCGGACGTGCAGTTCTTCTTCATGCACGCCAGCTACGCCAACGCGGCCGAGCGCAAGCTGGACCGCAAGCCCGGCATGACGCTGGGCGTGACCCAGCTTCGCCCGCAGTCGCGCGGCACGATCCACCTGCGCTCGCCGGATCCGGGGGAGCAGCCGGCGATCCGGCCGAATTTCCTCGCTGCGGCCGAGGATCGCCGGGTGATGGTCGAAGGCATGAAGATCGGACGGGCGGTGATCGGACAGGCGCCGATGGACCGCTTCCGCCTGCAGGAGACGAGCCCCGGCGCGGGTTGCCGAAGCGACGAGGACTGGCTCTGCTTCGCGCGGCAGAATGGCCAGACGATTTACCACGCCGCCGGAACCTGCCGCATGGGCGTCGACGCGGCGGCCGTCGTCGACCCGCGCCTCCGGCTGCACGGGCTCGCCGGCCTGCGCGTGATCGACGCCTCGGTCATGCCGGAGATGGTCTCGGGCAACACCCAGGCGGCCGTCATGATGATAGCGCAGAAAGGCGCGGAGATGGTGCTCGAGGACGCGGAGGGGCGGTAGGCCGCGCGTGCGGCTGGCGGCTGCATCATGTCGTTGCATGACCTGCGCGCTCCACCGACCGTGGAAGCAGCGTTGACAACGCCTACCCGGCTCATCAGGATGGCCTTCTCACCAGGGGTGTCCCGACAAGGGGCTGAGATACTGCTGAGCCGAAAGGCAGCGCAGGGACCCTATGAACCTGATCCAGTTCACACTGGCGTAGGGACGGTGCGGGTGCCCTGGCGGCTTTGGCCGCCGCCTTGTCGGGCGCTCATTCCCCCTTCCAGCCCGTGCTGGGTCTCCAACGCTTGCCATGCGAGGAGCCTGACATGACGACGACGACATCCCCCACGGTCACCACCGGTCCGATGCCTGCATCGGCAAAGGTCTACAGATCGGGCGTCATCCACCCGCAGATCCGGGTCCCGATGCGCGAGATATCGGTGCATCCGAGCGCCGGTGAGCCGGCAGTGACGGTCTATGATCCCTCCGGCCCCTATGCCGACCCCACCGCCGGCATCGCCATCGGACGCGGACTGCCGCGCCTGCGCGAAACCTGGATCGCGGCGCTCGGCGACACGGAGGCCTATGACGGCCGCGACCTGCAGCCCGCGGATAACGGTTTCGTCTCCGCCGACCGGCTGACGCCCAAATTTCCGCTGAGTCATCGGCCGCGCCGCGCCATCGGCGGCAAGGCCGTCACCCAGATCGCCTATGCGCGGGCCGGTATCGTCACGCCAGAGATGGAGTTCGTCGCCATCCGCGAAAACCTCGGCCGCGAGATGCTGAAGGACAAGCTCGCGCGTGACGGCGAGAGCTTCGGCGCCGCCATCCCCGATTTCGTCACGGCGGAATTCGTGCGCGACGAGGTGGCGCGCGG
>NZ_PZKG01000262.1 GCF_003034985.1 Cereibacter changlensis JA139 | reverse complement strand
CACGGACGATCGGGACAACGGACGGGAGGATGGCCGAGACCAAGACACCTACCGCCATTAGTCCAGAAGATGTAATCTCCACCTTGACGTAGAGTGTCGTAGGCTTGGTCTGAAAGCGAAGGACCGCGCGATTTCGGCATTGCCGCGCCGGCCTCTTCGAAAATGAAGTCATCGGTTCACGCCTCCACGCGGATCCCGGCGTCCTTGACAGCCGCAACGAACGCCTCTCTTGCCACCGTCGGCCCGACCTGACCGTGGATGCATCCGGAGCAGGCGTTCACGGCTTGCCAGACCGCATTGGTCTTGCTGCCGGGCAACCTCTTGAGAAGGAACTCGACGGCCTGATCGACCGCGAGGATCGGCTCAGGTTCGGTAGTGTTCGGCACGTTGACGAGCACCGGTGTGCGCCAAAGAAGTCGGTTCCAAGCCATATGTCCTCCGCTTGTAGCGTCAGCACACAACCGGGCCGCGCCGGCGATGTTCCTGCTCCGGAGAGGCTCCGAACATATGGGGGATATCGGTTACACTCCGGTGGCAGCCCTGCTCGCGGCCCAACCTCGCCCTTCGGCGCGCGGCACTCGCCGAGCGATAACCGCCGGGTCAGCCGCGAGCAGGCGGCGACATCGGTGGGAGGCGCCAGCCACTCGACCTGGCTGTCGGTCAACACCAGCCGCGCTTAATATCAGCTTCGGCAGCGGCAGCGGCAGCGCGGAGTGCCCGCGAACCTCGGCGCTGCCGGAGAGATGCGGCAGGGCTGCCGACTGGATGATCGGTGACCTGCCGCGACCGGATCGACGGACCGTCGCAGAGGACCCGTGGAGGCTCCCGGGTGGGGCATGCCGAGCGGGGCTGTCCGGGAGATCCGGCCTTCCCAGCCCACGGGGAAGACGTTATGCGGGCCTGCAGGGCAGTTTGCCCTGCAGATTGTTTGACGATCGTCCCCGTAGCCTGCCTTACTCGGCTGTGACCTCGTATAGAAAGGGCAGGCGCTCGGGGTCGCTATCCAGAAGGAGCGGCTCAAGCGTCAACCCGGACCTTTTCAGATCCCAGAGGTAGACAACCTCAAGGACTTCAGTGCGTGGGTTCCAAACCGGCACGCCGTGGTAGGGGAGCACGTCGGCCGGCGCCGGCAGAGGGCGCACACCGATCCGGCCGGGGCGCGGCGACACTGTCAGACCAATGGCGCGGGGCGCATAGATCTCGAGCAGCGAGACACGGTCGCGGGCTTCGAGAAATGCCCGGTAGCGCACCACGCCCTGTTTCGTTCGCGCATCCAGCTCGCCGCGCAAGGCGGCAGCTTCGGAGCGTCCCAGATAGGCGAGACGCAGATCTTCGTCGCTCACCCCGGGATTGGCATTGAGGTGGAAGGTTACAGGGGCGGCCGCCGTCAACGCATCGACAGTAGCCGGGTCGCCGGCATCTCGCCGAGCCGCAATCTCAGCCTCCACCTCGGCCCATACCTTCTTGAATCCTGGGACTTCGTCGGCGATCCGGCTGGTGTCATGCAGCTTGACATGCGCGTCATAGCCGAACTGAATCAGCATGGTATCTAGCCCGGCGAAATAGGCGTCGGCATCTTTGCGCGGCATGCCGTTCATCTCGTGGAACGAGCCTTCGGCGAAGACATGGGTGACCGCACCCGGGGTGTAGGCGCGTGCGATCGCCTCGCCGATGCGGTGGAGACGGGCCAGCATCACCAACTCGCCAAAGTCCGCGAGTTTCCGGTTCGTTTTGAGCGGCACGGGCGCCTTGAAGGGAAACCCGAGGATCGAGAGCAAGATGGGTTCATTCCGGGCGATGAACCAGTTGAACTGCTCCTTCCAGCGCTGCCCGAGCTGCAGGATCCAGTCGGGATCCCCAAAGCAAACAGCCGGATCCGCAAAAAACTCGAGCAGGCGTTGGGCCAGATCGTCTCCGGCAGGCAACTCCAGCCGGGGCGCAAGGATGTCCAGTGCCGGTTGAAGCTTGTCAGCCGTTATGTGGCGGGGCGGGAGGAAGGAGCTGTTTTCCTCGACCACGTCGAGGAAGGCAAAAGGCTTGAAGGGAAAGACATAGGCGCTGGTGGCTTCGGACATGTTGTTCTCATTCGGTTGGTATCACAGGAGGCCGAGGCAGGCGGCTGCCTCGAGTTCGGAAGGAAGGATCGCTGTCGGCTGGCAGGCAGGCTCGATCTCCGAGCGCACGATGTCGCGGGTGATGTCGATGAACAGGGGAGAAGCCCGAGCGACCGAGCCGCAGAGCACGAAGCACTGCGGGTTGAGAATGCGCGCCAGCTTAACGATGAACTGGCCCAGATAGAGGCCGATCAGCTGAAAGACCTTCCGCGCAGCGGGGTCCGTCGCCGCTAGACTGTGGAGGTCGACAGCCGCCCGCGTCTGGCCGGTCAGACGCTGGTAAAGCAGGGTCACCCCGCGACCGGACAGCAGGTTGTCCATGATCAGCCATTCATCGATTTCGGCGACGTAAAAGCGCTCTTGGCTGACAAGCCCGGCTCCGCCCGTGGCGCCGCGCATCAGTGAACTGTCGTGATAGGCGATCCCGGAGCCCGACCCCATGTTTATCACAACAAATGAGCTCTCCCCGGCCCCTATGCCGAAGCGACGCTCGCCCAAGGCCATTGCATGGACGTCGCTTTCGACCTGAACCTGCTGGGAGAAGCGCTGTGCCAGCTGCCCTGCCAGATCGACCTCGACCCGCCCGCCGAGCAGTGAACTTTGCGTCAGGCGAC
>NZ_PZKG01000261.1 GCF_003034985.1 Cereibacter changlensis JA139 | reverse complement strand
GGCGGTCAGCACCGCCGCGCCTGCGGTCCCTGCCTCGTCACCGACGGGGCCCATCTCCAGTGACCGTAGCGCGAGGATCGCCCGGGCCGTCGCCGGCGCCGCAGCCAGCCTGTTCCGCCTTGCACCGCTGGCGGCCACCGATCCCCTGAGCCAAACCCTTGCACCAAGTCATCATCCCTCGTCGGCTCGGCCCGCTGCGCCTTTCCTCTCCGCGACCCAACGAACAGCGAGAAGATCCGGAACAAGCCGCCGCGGTCGCCGTTCGCAAGGGAGGGCGGCAGGGGAGCGGCAATGGATTTTTGGCAGGACCTCCCGAACATGGCGCTGCTCGCCGGCTTCGGCCTCGCGGCGCTGGTCGTGCTGCTGTCGGGGCTCCGGCTCACGGCGATCGCCGACCGGCTGGCCGACCGCACCGGGCTGGGCGAGGCCATCGTCGGCGGCGTGCTGCTCGGTGCGGCGACCTCGCTGAGCGGCACCATCGTGTCGATCACCGCGGCGCTCGACGGCCGCGCCTCGCTGGCCTTCTCGAACAGCGTCGGCGGCATCGCGGCGCAGACCGTGTTCCTCGCCGTCGCCGACATGTTCTACCGCAGGACCAATCTCGAACATGCCGCGGCGGATCTCGGCAATATCTTCCAGGGGCTGATCCTGATCGTCCTGCTCGGCCTGCCCTTCGCCGCGCTGACGACGCCGGAGGTGACGGTCTGGGCGGTGCACCCGGTCTCCTTCGCCATCCCGCTGGTCTATGTGCTGGGGCTGGTCGCCAACCGCCAGATCCAGCAGGCCCCGATGTGGACCCCGGTGCAAACCGACGCCACGCGCACCGACGAGTCCGAGGAGGAGGAAAGCGGCAGCGGCGCCAGCACCGCCCGGCTGTTCGCCACCTTCGCCGCGCTGATGCTGGTGATGGGCGCGGCAGGCTGGGTCATCGCCAAGACGGCCTCGGCGCTGATCGACCGCATGGCGCTGTCCGAGTCGCTGATCGGCGCGCTCGGCACCGCCGTGGTCACCTCGCTGCCGGAGCTGGTGACCACCGTCGCCGCCGTGCGGCGCGGGGCGCTGCAGCTGGCGGTCGGCGGCATCATCGGCGGCAACACCTTCGACATGCTGTTCCTGACCGCGGCCGACATCTCCTATCGCGACGGCTCGCTCTATCACGCGGTGACGATGCCGGATTACTTCTGGATCGTCACAGCACTCCTGATGACCGGCGTGCTGCTCGGCGGGCTGATCCTGCGGCAGCGGCGCGGGCCGGGCAGGATCGGCGCGGAAAGCGTGCTGCTCCTGCTGCTCTACGGCGGGGCCGTCGCGGTGCAGGTCCTGGCCTGAGCGCTACCGCAGCTCCGCGATCAGCCCCTGCATCTCGGCGATCTCCTCGCGCTGGGTCCGGATGATGCTGGCGGCGAGGTCCCGCACCCGCGGGTCGGAGAGCGTGGCGCGCTCGCTGGTCAGGATGGCGATCGAGTGGTGCGGGATCATCGCCCGCATCCAGGACACCTCGTCCACCGTCGCCTGCGACCGCACCAGCCAGAGCGAGCCGGCGAAGACCGCCGCGGCCCCGGCGAGGATGGCGATGTTGGCGGCGCGGCTGGGATACATGCGCCACATGAAGCCCAGCATGACCATGGCCATCACCGCCTCCATCAGCAGCGCCATGTAGGCGCGGGTCTCGCTGAAATACACATGGTCCGTGGAATAGGTGTTCAGATACATCAGCCCGTACATCACGAGGGTCGAGGTGGCGATCATCGCCGCGAAACGCGCATAGGCTGGCATGTCCTGTCCTTTTCCTGCTGCGACGGCCGGTTCCGTCTTCTGCGGGAACAGGGTCCGCCGGCAGTTGTTCCCTCCCCAACGAAGGAGAGCCGATGGAACCGATGCTATTCGACAGCTGGCAGGGGCTCGCGCGGGTCGTGATCGTCGGGCTGGCCGCCTATGGCGCGCTGATCCTGATGCTGCGCGCCTCGGGCAAGCGGACGCTGAGCAAGATGAACGCCTTCGACCTGGTGGTGACGGTGGCGCTGGGGTCGACGCTGGCCACGGTGCTGCTGAACCGTTCGGTGCCGCTGGCCGAGGGCGTGCTGGCGCTCGCCCTGCTGGTCTATCTGCAATACGCGATCACCTGGGCCTCGGTCCGGTCGGAGCGGTTCCAGAGCCTGATCAAGAGCGAACCCTCGCTGCTGGTGCATGACGGCGCCTATCTCGACCAGGCGCTGAAGCGCCAGCGGGTGACGCGCGAGGAGGTGCAGGCGGCGCTGCGCGAGAGCGGCAAGACCGATCTCGCCGGCATCGCTTCGGTGGTGCTGGAGACCGACGGCACCCTGTCGGTGATCGCGCGATGAGGGGCGCGCACCGCCTTTCGCCGCTCGTGCTGGCCTGCGGCCTCGCCCTCGCCGGACAGCCCGCGGCGGCCCAGTCCGAGTTCCTGGATCAGGCGCTCGACCTGGTGAACGCCTCGCGCGCCGAGGCCGACCTGCCGGCGCTGGAGACCGGCGCCGATCTGGTCGAGGCCGCCCGCGCCCATGCCGAGGACATGCTGGCCCGCGATTTCTACGCCCATGAATCGCCGGAAGGCGACACGGTGCAGGACCGCTACATCGCCGCCGGCGGCGACGAATGGGAACTGGTGGCCGAGAACATCGCCCGCTGCACCGGCTGCCCCGCCCCCGACGCAGCCCGCATCGCTTCGCTGCACGAGGGCTGGATGAACAGCCCCGGCCACCGCGAGA
>NZ_PZKG01000260.1 GCF_003034985.1 Cereibacter changlensis JA139 | reverse complement strand
CAGCAAGTCATACGGCCGAAAAGTGATGGTGGGGCTTGGTTTGTGCCCACGCTCCACCCCCGCGTTTATCTGCGAGATCGCCCAAAGGAGGATGTCGAAGTCGTAGATGGTGGCGATGCCGCCGGTCTGTTCCGACGCGGTGATCGTGACTTTTTGGCCGGAAGGGCCTTCCCAGTCCAGCCGCATCGGGCTGCGCTTGGCGAGGCTGACCATGGGCGCCGACATCATTTCCCGGTCGTCGCGCAGCGGGATGTCTCCCACGATGGCGACGAAGAGGTCGAGCTGCTCTTTCTGAGTGCTCATTTTTGGCCTTCGTAGCAGTCCATCAGGATGTGCAGCATATCGGCATAGGTGCGGCGATCATCCTTACAGATCGCGCGGAACCGGGCGATGACGTCCGTGGGAGCCTTGATGCTGATCTGTCCCTCCGTGACGGGTTCGCGGCTGGGCCAACGTTTGGGTTCTTCGGCCAAGGCGCGCGGCAGCTCTGCTGGCGCGGCGGCCTCTCGAGGCTTCGACTCGAAGCTCTTCAGTCGATTCAGGTCAAGCGATCGCGGCATTGCGGCTTCCTTCCAGCATGTCGATCACCTCGGAGGTGAAGTCCTGGGCGTTGATGATGGCCTTGTCGATGCCGTTCACATCGGCAGGGTCAAGCTGGCGCAGCCCCCCTCCTGCGTTGTGCAGCGAAGAGAAGGCTGTGCGACGATGGAGCTCGGTCTCGAACACATGGCCGGCTTTTCTCAGTTCGGCATGGATGTGCTTTTCGAGTTTGCTTTTCACAGCCGCCGATGTGCGTGCGAAGAGGATGGCGGCGGGGATCGTTCGTCGGCGCGCCCTGCCCTCCATCGCGATCTCGGCGAGAGTTTCGATGGCCGCATCTGCGTCTTGCTGCTCTTCTCCCGACGGAATGATCACCAGGTCGGACTCAGCAATGGCGAATGACGTTAAGCGGCTGGCCGAGCCTTCGAGATCTATCAGCACAAACGTCGCTTTGGACTGAGCCTGCGCTATCTCGTCCTGAATGTTTCGCTCGCCGCCGCTGGTGACGACGGAAATGCGCGGCGGCAGCTGCGACAGCGTCGACCACCGGGTCAGGCGTTTGGCCGGGTCAGCATCGATCACGATGACATCGGTGCCTTCGGCAAGCTCGGTGCCGAGGATGATGGCCGATGTGGTCTTCCCTGCCCCGCCTTTGGATGTCGCAAAAGAGATGACGGGCATGGCGAACTCCAGATGATTTGAAAGGGGGGGGTATACGGTAGGCTAGGATAGGTAAAGCATGCCATGGCTGTACTAGGATGTCCATTCATAGCCATGCCTACGGTATAGTAGGGTACCTCAAGATACCCTACTATACCGTAGGGTATTATAGGGTATCGGGATGGGGCGACGCCATCGGTACTCTCGCAAGAACGGCCGAAACCATCGCCGGCATCACTGACCACAAGGCCAAAGTCGACGACCTGCTCCCGTGGCGCTAGAGCAGACAGAGCTTAGATTTGACGGTTAAGTGGGGATCCTGACAGCCGGTCGGGGCCGAGCCGGTCCGGGGGGCAGGGGAGGGGAGGGACGCGGGCATGGCCCCCGCTCCCCCCTTGGCCTATCTGCGCGCAATCCGTGCCATGGGAACCGCGTCCACATAAGCGCCCGCCTTGAACGCGTAGCCTTGAAAAAGCCCCTCCCGCTGGAAGCCAAGCTTTTCGTAAAGAGCGATTCCAGCCAAATTATCCTGCAGAACCATCAACTCGATCCGCCGAAGTCCCAACCAGTTGTCGGCTTGCGAAAGCAGCTCCCTCACCAGGCGCTGACCAATACCCCTCCGTCGATGGTCATCATGAACCACAAGATCAACAGCGCCTGTGTGACGGCACCGCGGCTCGGTAGCTACATTAAAGACAAGCATGTCCCACGAGCACCCCCTCAGCCTCAGCGACCAGGTTCACCTGGGGCTGAAAGTACTGAAGCGCCTTTGTGCGTTCCGCCACGGAGCGGAAAGGAAGTTGGAGCGTGCCGTTAACCACGCCGGCGTGTTCAGCAACTGCGTGAGTGCAGGAGCATCGGAAGGCTCAAAAGCCCGAGTCTGGATCACGCGGCTGTCGTCGGTCATCTTCGCTGTCCCGCCGGCTCCCGGGAAGAACCTACCATGGCAGCCTCAGACAGCAATTGCAGCCTTGGGCTCGAACCCGCGCCCGAGTGAAGCGCCCTGAAGCATCGACCGGGCGTCCCCGACCGGAGGCCGTGGCCGCGCTCTACTTCCGTCCGGGAGGCTGGCCGGAACCGGAGCCAGGACATCGACCTCTCCCTGCGCTGCGGGCGTTCTGACTGTCTCGCAGAGCCAGCCATGACGCAGCCGGGCATGGTCGGTCCGACGCCCCGTCTCCGCCCTGCGGGTGACGATCGGCTGGCGCAGAAGATCCGGTGGAGATCCCGACATGTGTGGGATCGGGCGCCGTGATCCTCCTGGCCCACATGTTCTCGCCTTGATGCCGGTTCAGCGCGAAGCCCCGCCCGGCAGATGTGATGGCGCAATGGGCGGCCGGCGCGGGATATGTGATCTGCTGGGAGCTGATCGAATAGAAGCCGATCCGGCGCTGGAGCAAAGCCGTCGGCGGAGATATCATCGCCGCTGCGCTGGTGGGCCGGCCAGGCTGCTACGACGGGGAATGGCCCGGGTTCCGGTTGCGAGTTGGTCATGCGCCTGCTCGCAATAGGGGGCGGACGCCTCTCGCAACCTATGAATTACGGGGTTTGGCATAGTCGCG
>NZ_PZKG01000259.1 GCF_003034985.1 Cereibacter changlensis JA139 | reverse complement strand
CGTCGACATAAACGAGGCGGCGCTGCAGCGTATCATCCGTGCGGTGCGCTCGGCATGATCCCGTCCGGAGTGAAAGTTTTTCTAGCGAGCCAACCGGTCGACTTTCGCAAGGGGCCGGACAGCCTGCTGTCCCTGGTGCGCGATGCGGGCAGCGACCCGTTCAGCGGCGCGCTCTACATATTCCGGGCCAAGCGGCCCGATCGGCTCTCATTCTACATACCAACTGCAAGATCTGCGGATCGAGTATCCGTGGCATCCACTTTTCGGCCGGATTCTTCGCGCCCGTGACGGCGGTCGTCGTCAGGGTTTGGATTCTGTCTTGGTGGAGGAACATCCCGGATTCTTCCGCACCCTACCGCCCTGGATGTGCGATCCCGGCTACTGTGCACGACTGGACAGCGGGCCGCCCCTTGTCGCCCTGGAGGCTCTTGAGGCGCTCGCCAAGACCTTGGATCTGATGCGGGATGCCAAGATTGCGCCATCCTCTGGAAGACCGAATCCAGAGGAGTATGCGCATGCCCTGCCGACCCCGACACCTCTCGCAAGCAAAGCGAACAGAACCCAAGCAGCTTTGCCTGGCGCTGGACGACAGCCGGAACCGTCCCCCGGCGGCTCCAGCGACACCCGCAGTTCTGGAAGCACTGGCCGAGCTGCTGCTGACGGCTGCAGAGAAGATATCGGAGGGCTCGCAGAATGATGCACGCAAAGATCACCGCTGAGCACCTCGCCCGCAGTGCTGTCGTCTATGTTCGCCAGTCAACCATGAGCCAGGTTCTGGGCAATCTGGAGAGCCAGAAGCGGCAATACCAGATGGCCGAGGCCGCGCGCGACACCGGCTTCGCTGAAGTTCGGGTGATCGATGAGGATCTGGGGCGCTCCGGTTCCGGTCAGATCGCGCGGCCGGGCTTCCAGCGGCTGGTTGCGGAAGTCTGTGCCGGGACGGTCGGGGCGGTCTATTGCATTGAGGCCTCCCGCCTCGCCCGCAATGGTCGTGACTGGCATCACCTGATCGATCTCTGCGCCCTGACAGGAGCCTTGGTGGTCGACCCGGAGGGGGTTTATGATCCTTGCCTGATGAACGACCGGCTGTTGCTTGGGCTGAAGGGAACGATGTCGGAATATGAACTGAGCCTCCTGCGCCAGCGCGGGCTGGCGGCCCGAGATGCGAAGGCGGGTCGGGGCGAACTGCGGTTCACTCTGCCGCCGGGCTTTTGTTGGAGCGAGGACGACAGGATCGAGATAGATCCGGATGAGCGGGTTCAGCAGACCATCCGCCTGATCTTCGCCAAGTTCCGCGAGCTGGGCAGCGGGCGGCAGGTGTTCCTCTGGCTGCGAACGGCGGACATTCATTTGCCGGTGGTGCAGCGCAACGGCGCCTTGCGGAAGATCACCTGGCGCAAGCCTGCTTACCACAGTGTGATGCAGGTGCTGCACAATCCCATCTATGCGGGCGCCTATGCCTTTGGGCGAACCGGCAACCGGATGGAGGTGGTCGGCGGGCAGGCGCGCAAGACCAGCGGCCACCACCGTGCGATCAAGGACTGGAGCGTGCTGATCAAGGACAGCCACGAGGGATATCTCGACTGGGGAGCCTACGAGGAGAACCGCCGCATGCTGGAGGAGAACGCGCATATGCAAAAGCGCGCGGCACGCAAATCGGGACGTGGCGGACAGGCGCTGCTGGCGGGCATGGCCCGATGCGCGCGCTGTGGCCGGATGATGCGGGTGTTCTACAAGACGGGGACGGACCTGTCGCACCGTTATCAGTGCCGGGGCGATGATGGACATGTCGGGGCCGGTCTGTGCATCGGCGCCGGCGGAGGCAGCATCGACGCGGCCGTCGCAAGCCAGCTTCTCGAGGCCGTCTCCGGACAGGCCGTGCAGGCGGCTCTCCTGGCGGGGCAGCAGGCTGCCAAGGCCCAGGAGACCGTCCGGCTCGCGGTCGAGAAGGAACTCGATGAAGCCCGATACGCGGCGGACCTGGCGGAGCGGCGTTACGAGCTTGTCGATCCGGCCAAACGACACGTTGCCCGGACTTTGGAGGCGCGCTGAAACGCTGCATTGGAGCGGGTGGCGGCAGTCGAGCACAAGCTTGCGGCCGTGGGCGCCGAAATCCAGGCGAAGCCCAAGGTCGATCCCGCCGTTCTCATGCGGCTTGCGACAGATCTGCCGTCCGTCTGGAACGCGACCGGAACTGATGCCCGTGCGCGACAACGTCTGGTCAGGCTGCTGATTGAGGAGGTCGTGGTCGATATCGACGCGGAGACAAACCAGTTCATTCTTCTCATCCACTGGATCGGCGGACGCCACACCGAGATCAGACTGGCCCGACGCAAGACCGGACGGTTCCCGCCAAGCCGGGCGCTTACAGCCCCGGATGTCCTCCGCAAGCTTGCCGGACACTGGCCCGACAGGGAGCTGGCCGTCACCCTCAACCGGATGCGCTGCCGCACCGAGGATGGCGAGACATGGACAACCGTTCGTGTCGCGGAGCTGCGCGACAGGCTCGCGATCCCGCCCTATGATCCTGATGCTGAGGTCCCCAAGCCCCTGAGCGTCGACGCTGCAGCCAAGCGGCTCGGCGTGTGCGTCGCCTCCGTTCACAAGCTGATCAGGTCGCAAACTCTGCCTGCAACGCAGATCATGTATTCCGCCCCATGGAAAATACCGGTCGACGCGCTGGAGACCGAGGCGGTGCGGATAGCATTGCAGGAGATTGCTGTGCGCCGGCCACGGCAAGCCCTTGATAAGATTGCAGACCGGTCCATGACCCTGCCCGGCTTCTAACAAGGAGGTGCATTATGAAACGTGATCGCCGGACCGGATCAAGATCGTCTGGTGGGATGG
>NZ_PZKG01000258.1 GCF_003034985.1 Cereibacter changlensis JA139 | reverse complement strand
GACAGCGGCGCCGGCGGCTCGGCCCCGGTCAGGGTGACGATGGTGCCGGGGCGGGCCATCGCCTCCAGCATCGCGCGGAAGGCGGTCGCCGACTCGATCGGCGGCGCGGCAAAGCCGCCGCTCAGGGCGTCGTTCATGCGTCTTCTCCCCGCACCATGGTGAAAAAACTCGACCTCGTCGCCGCTGCCTTGCGGGCCCGCAGCGCCCGGCGCTCGGACTCCTCGGCGGCCAGCGGCTCCAGCACCGCCGCGCGCAGCCCCGCCGCCGCTTCGGTCTGCAGCAGCGCGTCGGTCACTGCGGCGCGCAGGGCGTGGCTCTTGTCGCGGCCCTGCACATGGGCATGGCCCACCGCGCCGCCCTCCAGCCGCACCGAGCAGCGCGTCACCGACATCTCGCCCAGGTTGAAGGGCGCGCCGGTGGCGCCGGTGCGGCCGCGCACCATCACCGCGCCGATCTCGGGCCGGCGCAGCAGGTCATGCGCCGGCAGGTCCGGCATCAGCACCGCCAGCCGCTCGGCCGGGGCGCGGGCCAGAAGCCCCATCCAGCCGCGCCGCGCCTCGTTTTCGGGAAGTCCGCTCATCTCGACACCTTGCGAAGTTGTCTGCAATCCTATACAACTATACAAATCATAGGCCAGCCGCCCACCCGGGGGCAAGCCTTCAATCGTGAAGTTTCGGTGACACCGCATGACGCGCAGCCCGATCTGGCAGGCCATCGCCGGCACCCTCTCCACCGAGATCGCCGAGGGGCATTACCTGCCCGGCGACAAGCTCCCGACCGAGGCGCAGCTGTCGCTGCGCTTCGGGGTCAACCGCCACACGGTGCGGCACGCGCTGGCCGGGCTGGCCGAGGCCGGGCTGGTCCATGCGAGGCGCGGGGCCGGGGTCTTCGTCGCCGGGCGGCCCGCCGATTACCCGCTGGGCCGCAGGGTGCGGTTCCACGAGAATGTCACCGCCTCGGGCCGCAGCCCCTCGCGGGAGACGCTGGTGCTGGAGACGCGCCATGCGGACGCGCGGGAGGCCGAGGCGCTGCAGCTTGCGGCCGGCGCGTCGGTCCATGTCTACGAGGGGCTCTCGCTTGCCGATGGCGTGCCGCTCGCCACCTTCCGCTCGGTCTTCCCGGCCGAGCGGTTTCCCGGCCTGCTGGCCGATCTGTCCGAGACCCGCTCGGTCACCGCGGCGCTGCGGGCGGCGGGGCTTGCCGACTACACCCGCGCCAGCACCCGGATCACCGCCAAGACGGCGCCGGCGGTGCTGGCGCTGCGGCTGCGGCTGAAGGAGGGCGCGCCGATCCTGCGCTCCGAGGCGGTGAATGTCGACGCCGCCGGGCGGCCGGTTGAGTTCGGCAAGACCTGGTTCGCCGGCGACCGCGTTACCCTGACCGTCACCCCGGATTGAGGGTGCGGGGCCGTAGGGGGTGGTTCCGGCGGCCGGATGCCCTACCTAGGGTAGGGAGTCCCGGAAAGACCCGGGGCAGCCCCAGAAGGAGACCGTATCGATGGCACAGTCCAAATCCAGCCTCGAAACCTTCGATCAGATGATGCGCGGCGAGCCGCAGACCGGAGCGGAGGGCGCGATGAGCAAGCCGCAGCCGCCGCGGTCCGAGCAGCAGCGCAAGGCCGATGCGACCACCGAGGCCGCCCGCCAGCTGATCGAGGCGGAGAACGACGCCCGCGCCGCCAAGACCGAGCGGCTGAAGGCGATCCGGTTGGCGCGCGAGGCCGAGGACACGCCGGCGAAGTGACGGTTCCCCACCCCAGGTACCGGAAAAGCGGCCCCGTTTCCGGGGCCGCTTTTCATTTTGGCCTTGATGTGGCGGCTCAGTCGGCGCTGGCTTCGCCCAGCTGCAGTCCGGCCGGAGCGCCGCGCAGCGGCATCGCCTCGGCATGCTGGTCGTCCCGCGCGCCGTTCATGACCGCCTGGAACCGCTCCATGTCCAGCGCGCCTTCCCAGCGGCTGACGACCACGGTGGCCACGGCGTTGCCGATGAAGTTGGTGATCGAGCGGCATTCCGACATGAAGCGGTCCACCCCGAGGATGATCGCCATCCCGGCCAGCGGCACGGTCGGCACCACCGACAGCGTCGCCGCCAGCGTGATGAAGCCCGCGCCGGTGACGCCCGCGGCGCCCTTCGACGACAGCATCGCCACCAGCAACAGCAGGATCTGCTGTTCCAGCGACAGGTCGATGTTGGTCGCCTGCGCGATGAACAGCGCCGCCAGCGTCATGTAGATGTTGGTGCCATCGAGGTTGAACGAGTAGCCGGTCGGCACCACCAGACCCACGACCGGACGGGCGCAGCCGGCGCGCTCCATCTTGTCCATCAGGCTCGGGAGGGCGGATTCCGACGAGGAGGTGCCCAGAACCAGCAGGATCTCGGCCTTGAGATAGGCGATCAGCCGGAAGATCGAGAAGCCGTTCAGCGCGCAGACGGCGCCGAGGATCACGATGATGAACAGCGCCGAGGTCAGGTAGAAGGTGCCGACCAGCGCCGCGAGGTTCACGATCGAGCCGATGCCGTACTTGCCGATGGTGAAGGCGAAGGCTCCGAAGGCGCCGATCGGGGCGACCTTCATCAGGATGTCCACCACGCGGAACACTGCGTGGCTCGCCGCCTCGAACAGCGCCACGACGGGCTTGCCCTTGTCGCCGATCAGGATCAGCGCGACGCCGAACAGGATGGCGATGAACAGCACCTGCAGGATGTTGCCCTCGACGAAGGCCGAGGTGAAGGTGGTCGGGATGATGTCCATCACGAAGCCGGTCAGCGTCGTCTCATGCGCCTTGGTGGCGTAGTCGGTGACCTTGCTGGCATCCAGCGTCGCCGGGTCGATGTTCATCCCGGCGCCGGGCT
>NZ_PZKG01000257.1 GCF_003034985.1 Cereibacter changlensis JA139 | reverse complement strand
GGTGGTGGGCGAGATCGCCGTGCTGCCGGTCTGTCTCGGCCTTCCCTGGGTCGCGCTGGTCTTCACCCTGCTGAACGCGGCGGTGCTGACCATCCGCATCCGGGCCGAGGCGGCGGCCCTGAGACCCGCACGCCATGCCGCCGGCTGAGGCGCGCCCTTCGCGACCCGCCGTCTGGCTCGGCTTCCTCGCCATGTGCACCGGCATGTTCATGGCGATCCTCGACGTGCAGATCGTCGCGACCTCGCTGCCGAACATCCAGCAGGCTTTGGGCATCCCGCCGGACCAGATGAGCTGGGTGCAGACCGCCTATCTGATCGCCGAGGTCATCGCCATTCCGCTGACTGGGGTGCTGATGCGCATCCTGACGATGCGCTGGCTCTTCGTGATCGCCACGACCGTGTTCACCCTGGCTTCGCTGGGCTGCGCCGCGTCGGACAGCTTCGGCACGCTGATCCTCTGGCGGGTGCTGCAGGGCTTCGCCGGCGGCACGCTGATCCCGGCGGTCTTCGCCGCTGTGTTCCTGCTGTTCCCGTCGCGGCGGCAGGGAATCGCCACCACACTGGCCGGGGTGCTGGCGGTGCTGGCCCCCACGGTCGGGCCGATCGTCGGCGGCTGGATCACCGAGACCTGGTCCTGGCACTGGCTGTTCCTCATCAACCTCGCGCCCGGCGTCGTCGCCGTTCTGCTGGGCGCGGCGCTGCTGCCGCGCGAGAGGATGCAGCCGGCGGCGGCCCGCAGCCTCGACCTCGTCTCGCTGACGCTGCTGGTCCTGTCGCTGACGTCGCTGGAGATCGCGCTGAAAGAAGCCCCCGCGGCGAGCTGGACCAGCGGCCCGGTGCTGGCGCTGCTGGCGCTGGCGGTCTCGGCCGGGGCGGGCTTCGTCGTCCGCTGCCTTAAGGCTGCGCCGCCGGTGGTGGAGCTGCGCAGCTTCGCCGACCGCCGTTTCGCCATCGGCTGCCTGCTCAGCTTTGTGTTGGGGATCGGGCTCTTCGGCTCGGTCTACCTGATGCCGGTGTTCCTCGCCTTCGTGCGCGGCCACAACGCGCTGGAGATCGGGACCATCATGCTCGTGACCGGGGTGGCGCAGCTGCTGACCGCGCCGATCGCCGTCGCGGCCGAGCAGCGCCTCGGCGCGCGGCTGCTCACCGGCTTCGGCTTCGCGCTCTTCGCCGCCGGGCTCGGCTTCAGCGCGCTGCAGACCCCGGCCACGGATCATGACGGTATGTTCTGGCCGCAGGTGCTGCGCGGCGTGGCGATCATGTTCTGCCTGCTGCCGCCGACCCGGCTGGCGCTCGGACATCTGCCGGAGGCGCGGGTTCCGGACGCCAGCGGGCTGTTCAACCTGATGCGCAACCTCGGCGGGGCCATCGGCCTCGCGCTGATCGACACCGTGATCTATTCGCGCAGCCCCGGCCATGCCGCCGCGCTGCTCGAGCGGCTGCGGGCGCAGGACGCCGAGGCCGGGCGCTTCATCGGCATCCCGGCGCAGATGATCGCCGCGCTGCCGCCCGGCCCGCTGCCCCCGCAGGCCGAGGCGATGCTGGCCCCGCTGCTGGAGAAGGCGGCGCTGACCCTGGCGATCAACGACGCCTGGCTGATGATCGCGGTGCTGACGCTGGCCGCCCTAGCCTGCGTGCCCTTTGCGGGCGGGCCGAAAGAAGCGGGGACAGGCAAACCCTCAGACCGGCAGCCGAACGGTCACCTCGAACCCGTCCCGCTGTCCGGACCGGGGCGAGGCGAGGGTCAGCGTTCCGCCTGAGCGGTCGACGATGGTGCGGACGATGGCAAGGCCAAGGCCGGAGCCCTCTCCCGCCCCCGGGGCTCGCTCGAAGCGCAGTGTCAGGCGGCGAAGCACGTCCGGGGCGACCACCGCGCCGCCATTGCCGACCGACAACTGCCCGGCCGCGGGTCCAGCCCCACCTCGACCGGAGCCTCGTCTCCATGGCGCAACCCGTTCTCGATAAGGTTGCGGCAGAGGATGGCGAAGGCGTCCGGGTCGATCCGGCTGAACACGGATCCCTCCGCCATCTCCAACGCGATCCTGTTGCCCGTGCCGGCGCGCGCAAAGTCGGTGACGACAAGGCGCAGGATCGGGCGAAGATCGGCGCCGACCTGCGTCGTGACCCGCCCGCCCTCCGCTCGCGCGAGCTGCAGGAGCTTTTCCGAAAGCCGGGTAAGGCGCTTCAGCGTGACCTCGATCTCGGCCGCACGTCGCGCCGCTTTCGGGTCGGAGGTTTCGATCCGGATGCGCTGCGCCTGGGCTGTGGCGCCGGCGACCGGGGTGCGCAGCTCATGCGCTGCATGGACGGCAAACGAGCGCTCCGCCTCGAACGCTTCGCGCAAACGGTCGAAGAGCTGGTTCACCGCCGCCGCCAATGGAGCGATTTCGGCCGGCAGGCCGGAGCCGTCAATGGGAGAAAGATCGCGGGCGCCGCGGGTACCAAGCGCCTCCCGCAGCCGGCGCACCTGTCGGAAGCTGTGGCGGACCACGGCAATAAGCCCCAGGAGGGCAAGCGGGATGACTACAAGGATCGGCAATCCCAGCGCCATCGCCACCTCACGGGCGATCCCGGCGCGGTGCGAGAGCGGCTCGGCCACCGTCATGATCACGGTGCCCTGCAACGCCGTCTCGCAATACAGGCGATGAGTATCGGTCTGCGCGAACCCCGGCGCCGCACACAGGGGAAAAGCCGTCGGATCGGCTTGGTGTGAGGCCATCAGCACCCGCCCCCCGGGGTCGCGCACGAGATAGGTGTAGAATTCCTCATGGTCGCGCAGCGCGGCGATCCGCTGGGTGACACTCGGATCCTCGCGGCCGAGAATATCCGTGACCGCCAGGGGCAGCAGCCGCTGGGCG
>NZ_PZKG01000256.1 GCF_003034985.1 Cereibacter changlensis JA139 | reverse complement strand
GCGGTCTTCTCGCCTTCAGAAAGCCGCTTTGCCGGCTTGCCGCGTCTTTGCACGAGATAGCCCTCAGCGCCGGCCTCAAAGCGCAAATCGGTCCGACCCAGGAAGATCTTGAGCTTATCGGTGAGCGCTGCACCGCCGGCATGCTCGCTCGAAACCTTAGCCTGCTTCGCCTCGAAAGAATCCTTAAGCGCCTGCAAGCTGCGCGGATCGGGCAGGTCCACGGCACCATCAGTTAGCTTAGTCCCGATGGTTTTCTGCACGGCGATCTGCGCGTTGAGGTCGCGCACCTGATCGACGATGGTGGACAAATAGTGGCGCTGGAGCTGGGTGCGCGCCTCGGCCTTTTCGCGTTCGAACCCCTCGGTCTTGCGGTTGTGGCGTTCGATCACCGCCGCTAGGGTCGCCAGCGCGGCAGTCAACGGTTTGGGGTCGATCGCGATATCGCGCGCATAGGCGGTTGCGCGGTTCAAGAGCTTTTCGTCAAGCCCCGCGGCGGCGGCGTCGATCTGGTCGACGAGCGCAGTGCGGCAGCGCTCGGCCATCTCCACCGCGGTTTCGTAATCGGCGCGAAGCTCGGCATAGAGGGAGGTCTTTGCCGGAAAGACCAATGCGGCGACCCCGTCCAATAGATTCCGCGTGTTCCGCGCAGTCCGCTCAATGTCGGCCTTCAGCCGCTGGTCCTCGACTCCAAAATGCTCGGCGAGCACCGCCATTCGGGCCTCCGGAAGCGGCTGGGCACAGAATTCGCAATGATCGGAATTGTGCGCGCGATGGAGCGTGACGCCTTCCTCGACCCATCGCGCAATCATCGGCTCCTCAACGAGGCGGCGCAGCGCGCCTGCCTGTGCCGTGCGCGCAAGCAAAGCGACGATCTCGACGCGCAAGGCGGCGGCGACATCGGCGAAGGGCCGCGCCGGGTCGCCCGGCTGCAGAGGCAGCACAGGCATACCGACGCATTCGAGTTGCTCCTGGTGGACAGTTGCGCGATGGGCTTTGAGTTGAGCGTCCAAGAGCGGCGCGAGATCACGTGCCCTGGCGAAGTCTGCCTCGGCATTTGGCTTGCGGTAGCTGCGCAGGTTGGTGCCGCTGGTCGCCTCGCCGATCGTTTTGGCGATCGCAGAAAAAACCTTACCTTTTTCTGCTTCGAGCTTCTCTGCGGCCCTTTCGGCCGCCGCGATCGCGCGCGATCGCTCGTCATAGGTCGCCCGCTCGCCCGCAGCTTCCTCGGCGAGAGTCTTGTTCGCCTCGCCGATGATCAGGATGTGGCGAAGCGGGCCGTGGAACTGGCCGATATTGGCCTCGACATAGTCGGCATTGAAAGTGCGTACCTTGCGCCCATACCGTTGGCCGGCGCTCAGCGCGCCGGATTGGCTCTCGATCATGTATTCGAGGTCTGCATAGTCGGCGTGGGCACCGGCTTCCAGAGCCGCGAACAGGCGCGACAGCGTCGTCTTGCCCGAACCATTCTCGCCATAGATGATGTTGTAGCGCGCAAACGCGGGCAGGTCGGCGGGCGCGGTAAAGTCCCCGAACACGCCGAGACCCTTGATCCGCTTGATCGTGATCAGCACTAGGTAGCCTCCCGCTTGGCCATGAGATTCTTCCACGAAGGAAGAACGAAGGGCTGGCCATGGTCAATCGGCACGCGCATCGACGTCTCACCATATTCCCCCGGCGGCCCAAGTGCGATGACGAAACGCGATTGGTGGGTGGTGGGCTCGTCCTCGGGCGGAAGATCGTAACGTTCGGGTAGGCGACGATAGACCTTGGTCTGGTAAATCCAGATGTCATTGCCGCGCAGCATCACCATCAGCTGGCGAATACGCCGCCGAATGGCGATCTGATCGGAGGGCGGGATGTCCAACAATAAATCGCGCCGGAACCAAGTGAGCCCCGTGAGAAGATCGACCAACTCCTGCGCGTAGCCGCCGGTTTCTTCAGTTAAAGGTATCTCGATCACGCAAGCGAGATCGTGCGAGTTGGCGGCTTCGTCGTAGAGTTTGCCCTCGTCCGATGTCGCCTGGGCATAATCCCAATCATGGCGCGGGATGATCTGGTCCCTATCCTCGAACAGCGGCGGTCGATCGGCGTCAGAGCTCGACCCGGCGGCCGGGGGCGGCAGAGGCGTCGCGGCAAGAGCGTCGCGATGGACGCCGAACAGCTTGGCGATGCGGTCGAGCAGCACCAGCGAAATCGGCAGGTTCTCATTTTCGATCTTGCGCAGCATGCGCACGCTGACGGCGACTGCATTTGCGAACTCCTTTTGCGTCGACAGGCGCTCAAGCTGTTCCCTGAGCTGCTTGATCGCAGCGCCGTTCGGAATCACTTTCTTCATTGCATACCCCTTGTGACGATGTTGGTGTTTCTCCTGTTAAACCACAATCGCGTCGTGCAGGCGGCACGCGACCGGACGCTGAGCGGCATCGATGCGGCACGGCAGGATGCGCTTGCTATTGGTGCGAGCGTGCCAAGACGCTGAAGCGCCCGATGGTGCCACCGGACCATTCGCGCACCATCGAACCGCTGTGTACTCTTCCGGCAACAAGAACGGCGGGAAAGCCGACAACGGCCCTCCGCGAGGGGACGATTTCGCCGCAGGACCTTTCAGGCTCAATGGCAACTTTGGGATCTGGGACCCAGGACCCGAAGGACCGCAATGGGCCGCAAAGCGGACGTTGACGCGAGTCCCGTAGAAGGGCGGCTGTGGGCAGAGTTAGCCAGCGACACATACGCGCCTGGAAACCCAGCCCCCCGCGCTGCCGCAGGTCCGTTTCGAGCCCTTGCTTGCCCTTCGCTTGCACCGCATTTGCTGCAAGTGCGTCCGGCTGGTGTCAACCCTAAGCTTTCGGACGTGCCGGTCGCGGTGTCGATT
>NZ_PZKG01000255.1 GCF_003034985.1 Cereibacter changlensis JA139 | reverse complement strand
GGAAGGTCCGGCGCAACGCGCCAGACGCCATCCCTATTTCGGTAATCGGGCGTTTGGCGGTCAGCCGCGCCTATGCCGGTCGCGGCCTCGGCGCGGACATTCTGTCGGATGCTCTGCGACGCATCGCGGTCGCGTCACAGAGCATTGGGATCGGGGCTGTGCTGGTTCAGGCCAAGGATGACGACGCAAAGCGCTTCTACCTGGCCTGCGCCGAATTCACCGAATATCCGGCGGACAGCCGTACCCTGTTTCTGCCCATCGAAACCGTGATTGCAGCGTTCCGCTAGTGTTCGCCACCTGACATATGGTCCCGCGCGCCGGACATCCAGATTGCAAAGGCGACTTTGCCAGAAACGTCCCCGCGCAGTGTGTTTGCACGAAAGCCCGCTCCCGCTGGGTAGCCAGCTATGCGGACCTACCAGTCATTCGCTGCGCAAGCATCGTCCAGCGTTCCCATTGATCGATAAGCACAGAGAGCGGACGGTCAGCGCCGTCTTCGTCAGGCGGAACAGCCCAAAAGCGGACACCCAGCAGCTGCTGCGAAGGGATCTTCAGCCCGTAGGAAGCAAATCAATTCGCCGCTACTATATTACACTGATATGGCCCCCAGCATCTGACCGACAGCATCGACACCGTGTGCGACCTTCCTGACCGTGAGGAACACGTTACCTGTTGTTCTCGCCCAGAGCTTGCCAATGCGGTCTTTTTCACGAGCCTCAGGCGCGCCAACCAGATGCTCCCCCTTATATTCCACTACGAAGATTCGCCCATCGTTCAGACGGGCAACAAAATCGGGATAGAAGCGGCCACCCACGCGGGGCAACCAGAAGGAGTCAGGATGCCGCGCCACGTTGCGGACCCAGACGTCGACCTCAGCCAGGCTGTCGAGCGACCATGCGCACTGGAATTCGTCGCCATTCAGATCGCCGTCGAGCAGTGGGGCGCGATCTGCACCGAGCAGGTGCCGCTGGAAGCGCATCCCACCTATGGGCTGGGTTGGAACCGTTCGATAGACCTGATCATCAAACCGAACCGCCGCCGCGGCATCGGAAGTGGGCTTCGCCAAGTCGTCAAACAACATGATCTGATGAGCGTTCGAGCGCTCGATCTTGTGGATCTCAGCCACCTTCCAGCGGATGCGCGCTGCGATCTGATGTTGCCAATCTACTAGCGTGCGAACGGACACGCCATCCCGTTCTAAAAGCTTACCAATCAGGCCAGCGATCCACGGTTGCATCTCGGCATCTGGGATCCACCGATCACGACACTCTCGGGTCAACCACTGAACCAGCGACACTTCGATGTCTGCATCGTCCGGCATGGCGAGGCCTGTCAGCTGCGGCGCCTCCTGCATTAAGCGGCTGTAGACCAGCTTCTCGCCTTCTAGGTCGATCACCACGACTTCCTCGTCGCGTCGGAAGGTCAGCTCCGCCTCGGTCAACTCGGCAGCGTGCTTCAGCAGGGACCATTCGACACGCTCATAGATCGCTTCCGTGTCCGCTTCGAACACCTCGCCGTCCATCTCGACAAGCAGCCGCGGTACTTCTATTACTGCGCCCAGTTCAGCACGTGTCTTCAACGCCTCGACTTGTGCCAAATGCTTTGCCAGTTGCGCGTCGAAATGGCCGTGATCGGTAACCTGCACAACCGAGCGCACGGCCGTTGCCACGTCGTCACTCACCGCCCCCTTCGACCCCAACTAGACAAAGTGCCGTCAGACTTTGGCACGTAATCAACGCCCCAACTCCTGCAAGTCGTTCAGCGTCTGGCGCACCTCCGGCGTGTCCTTCACCGTCACTTGCAACACAGGCTTCGGGCGCACAGGATCCGGGTCGAACAGCCTCCCTTGGCTGTCCCGATCAACGCCGCGCGGTTGCAGGCTCTCTCGTACCTCCTCGTCGGTGAAGCCCATGTCGATCAGCTTGTCGCGCAGCCCGTTCGCTGCCGCAGCGAAGTTCGGCTCAGACACATGGGCATAGGCGCAATTCAGTGCCGGATCCTTGCGCCGCGCGGCGTAGGGCATCCGCAGCACGCGGCCTAGGAGTTGCTCCACCGCCGTGGTGCTCGATAGGTTCTGGGTCGCGCACAGCACATAGGCTGAGGGGCAATCCCACCCCTCCTTCAGTGCCGCCACCGTGATGACATGGCGCACCGGCACGCTCGGATCGCGCAGGTTCACCCCATCCAGTTCCCGCTGCTCCCCCGTCGCAATCTTGATCCAGGCCTCGGGGATCAGCTTCTCTTCCATGAGGTAAGTTTTCACCTCCTCCACCGTCGGACGGCCGTTCTTTGCTTGTGCTTGGTACAACGCCACGGGCTGGATGAAGTCGCGGTCTCGCTTTGCTTTCTCCTCCAACATTGCGCGCGTCGCTACCGTGGATGACACCGCCTCGCGCCAGTCATCATGCGGGCGCACGCGGATCGGCAGCTTGATCATCTCCTCGTCCTTCAGCGCCGAGGCTGTGACCGAAAACAGGATGTTGTTCACTCCGCGCGGTGTCGCCGTGAACTCTATGATCGCCGCAGGGCGGATACGCGCCTTCACTTCGCGCGACAGGCCGGACACAGCGTTATGCGCCTCGTCCACGATCATCAGGGGGCGCTGGTGATAGAGCAGGTTAGCAAAGCTGAACTTCACCGCCCCTTCGCGCAGCATGTCGTTGGCTGCCGCCTCCTCGGCCGAGACGACCTCCATCCCCTCCGTCGGCACGCCCGAGAAATGGGTTTCCAGCTCTTCATGATGTGCGTAGACGCGCCGCCCGACGGTGTTCGTCACCCGGAACGCCTGGATCGTCGACACCACCACGCAGGCGGACCTTGCCATGTCTTGGGGGCGCAGCATCTCGAACTCCGCGATGTCGAACACGCGAACGC
>NZ_PZKG01000254.1 GCF_003034985.1 Cereibacter changlensis JA139 | reverse complement strand
CCTGCGGCTCAGCCCCGTTCGGCGGACGATCTGCTTGATCGGGGC
The DNA here is from genome assembly GCF_003034985.1 of Cereibacter changlensis JA139. GTDB lineage: Bacteria > Pseudomonadota > Alphaproteobacteria > Rhodobacterales > Rhodobacteraceae > Cereibacter > Cereibacter changlensis. The sequence continues at coordinate 2,849 of NZ_PZKG01000254.1, read as the reverse complement.
GCCGTCCCGGGCCATGTGCCGAACCATCTCGTTGGTCTGCTGTCTTCGCCGGAACCCCTCGTATTGCAACCTCTCCGCCGCCGTCAGCAGCGTCGGAGCCAGCCTGGTGCTGCCGATCGCCTTTCGGATCGCGGGCATGCTGCTCTGGACCGCCGACAGGAAGGCCGCAGTCCACCATGCCACTACGTCCATCGCCAGCCACACCAGAGGCTGCGACACTATTGAGATTTCAGCCCCGGCCTGCGGACTGATACTCTCGGGGTGTCATGCCGATCGTCCGGCGGAACTCGCGATTCATATGGCTTTGATCACTGAAGCCAGCATGCAGCGAGGCGCTGGCCAAGTCTTGACCCTCGTTGATGGCTTTCTGGGCGCGCGCCACCATCAGTTGCAGGCGCAATCGCCGGGGCTGCATTCCTGCCGTCTGGCTGCATAGTCTCGAAAACTGGTAGCGGCTCATTCCGACCTGCTCGGCCAAATTGCTGATGCGTGGCTGCCCCTCCTGCATGTCGTCGCCTTCCGAAAACAGCTCGCGGAAGTCAGCTCCGTTCATAGGCGTGAGGCTTGGATCCTCCTCGTCGACATGATCGCGGATCAGACCGCGGCCACGACAAAGTTTCAGGAGCAGATCGATATCATCCGATGAAACCGAGGTGGGATCCTTATGCAACTGATCGCGCAGGCCAAGGAGGTAATGGAAAACGAGGCCATCCCGGCAGACCGGCTGAGCAAACTGTCCGTCGGCTCCCAGTTCCGGCTGGAGCCGGGTCTCCCAGAAGGCAGGGTCGATGTGCAGGACGAAGTATCGGTTCACCGCAGCAGACCATGCGCTCGCATGGGGTTGATAAGCATTCAGGGTGACAACCGCGCCCGGCGCCTGCACATGGGTCATGCTGCCGGATGTGACGCTGGCCGCGCCTTCGATCATCGCTCCGATGTTGAAGCTCGGATGGCAGTGCAGCACGCCTGCTTCGGAGGTCGAGATGATCTCGAATGCGTCCACCTTGCCATCGAGGCGCCACCGGCGAACCTGACGCTCCATCTTCACCTCATCTAGATATGGATCTGTCCAAAGCAGCGGCACCAGCACTGCCACAGTGAAACTACCTTTCGTTTGACGGTGTCAAGCCGGGCAAGGAGGCGTCACTGGCTGGTCACAAACGTTCAAGAAGTGGCGGCAGGGCTCGTGCCAGTCTGCGGCAAGAAACACGGCAGAGGCCACTAGAATGGCCGCCCCCACCGGAGAGGTATCATGAAAACAACCATTGAACGCGTCACCCTTGCCCTTGTCTCTTCCCTTACGCTGGCGCCTGCAGCCGCGTTGGCAGACGGCGCAAGCTGCCAGGTTGCATTGAGCGACGAGGTCTACTTCCGCATCTCGCATCAGAACTCCACCACCAGCCCGATCCACGCACCGCTTGAAGAAATCGCTGCTGCGGTGACCGAAGCGACCGGTGGCAAGCTCAAGCTGGAGGTCTTCCCCTCTGCTCAGCTCGGCGGACCAGTGCAGGCGCTGGAGCAGGCCTCGTTCGGCGAGAACATCATCTTCTATACCCAGACAGGTAACCTCGCCACCGCAGGCGTGGCCGACTTTTCGGTGTTCAATGGTCCCTTCCTGACGCCGACGCTGGAAGGGGCAGAGAAGCTTGCCGCGTCGGATCTCATGGCCGAACTGGACGACCAACTGGCGGAGAAATCCGATCTGCGTCTTCTGTCGATCAACTGGTTCGACTCCCCACGCGTCTTTCTCGGGCAGAAGGGCTATCCGAACCCCGGCGATTTGCAGGGCGTCAAGCTGCGTTCGCCGGAAGCGCCGGCCTACATGCGCACGTTTGAGTTGCTGGGGTCACTGCCCCTCGCCCTGCCCTTTTCCGAACTCTACCTTGCCCTGCAGCAGGGTGTCGTCGAAGCGGCAGAAGGCGGTCTCGATGGCATGGCCGATGCGAACCTGATGGAGGTGGCCACCACGGTCACCGTGACCGATCATTTCCGGCTCTTCTACGGCTTCGCGATGAACGATGGTCTGTTCCAGGCGCTGCCGGCAGAGTGTCAGGAGGTGCTGACTTCCGAGTTCACCAGCAAGGGTAGCGAATACTCCCTCAAGATGAACGATATCACGGCCGAACGTGAAAAGTCGCTCCGCGAGGCTGGGGTCGTCTTTGTCCAGGCGGATCAGGCGGCCTACAAGGAAGCGACCGCGGACTTCTACACCATGTTCCCCGAATGGTCCGAGGGCCTCTACGCGCGCGCCTTGGCGGCGATGGAGTAAAGGCCGGACATGCTGACTCTTATCGACCGGGCCTGGCGCCTGCTCGACGACACGCTTCCGGCTATTCTCATCGGCCTGGTCAGCTTGCTGATCACTGTGGACATCGTGCTGAGGAACATCTTCCACAGCACGATTCCCGACGGGGTCGAGATCGCCACCTATGCGTTTGTCTGGATGATCTTTCTGGCATCCGCAGGAGCTTCGCGGGGCGGACACCACTTTCACGTCGACCTTGTGGGCACCCTGCGCAATCGCGCCCTGCGGATCGCGGGGCGGGTCATGATCGAAGCCGCATGCGGAACCGTGAGCGGCGTCATGACCGCTGCCTCTTGGTCCTACACTGCACGCAGCTGGGGCAGGGTTTCGGAAGGGCTCGAGATGCCGCTGGGCTACTTTTATATGATCTTTCCCCTCTGCTTCGCCCTGATGACGCTGTCTCATCTTCGGCGGGCCGTCGGTTTCGCGAGGGGAGCCCGCCCAGCATGAGCCTCTATCTTGTCCTCACTCTGCTCGGCATGACCGCGGCGATGACCATTGGCATCCCCGCAGTCTATGCAGTTCTCGGCGCCGCTCTCGCCTA
>NZ_PZKG01000253.1 GCF_003034985.1 Cereibacter changlensis JA139 | reverse complement strand
GCCGTGGCGTGCAGCGGCACGCGCGAGCCGATCTGCAGCGCGATTCGCAGCGGCCACTTGGTCTCGACCCGGTCGACATAGACCATGGCGTCGCCGTCGGGGATCGCCAGGTTGCAGGTCTCGCCCACGGCGGCGTTCAGCCGGGTCAGGATCGCGCGGCGCGGCAGGTCGTGGCTGGCCGCCCGCATCACCCCCAGCATCATCCGCCGCAGCTTCGGCCCCGGCAGGTAGCTCCGCCCGTCGAGATGGCGGCTGAGATAGCCCTGCGCCTCCAGATTGGCGACCAGCCGGTGGATGGTCGGCTTCGGCAGCTTCAGCAAGCCATTGATCTCGGTCGGAGTCATCGGCCGCGCCTCCGAGGCGAGCACCTCGAGGATCTGCAGGTTGCGCAGGCTGGGAGCAGCGCCCGGGGGATCGTGATCGTCGTTCATCTGCCACCGTTTACCGCAATTTGCGCCAATCTACAGCGACGACCTCCGCTGTCCAGTTCCCCTCGGGCGAGAGTCCGAGCCCCGGATCGGCATTTTTGAGACTCAGGTTATCAAATAAACGTTGACTCCAGGACATATCGCAAGCGACGCTTGGCCATTCCGGGAGGAGGAGCCCGGATTGCCAGACCAAGGAAATACCGTCGCAGCGCAGGGGAGGGCGTCATGTCGGATATAACAGGGAGTGCCACGGCAACGGGCACAGCCGAGCGCGAGCTCAGGAAAGTCGTGATCGCGAGCCTCGTCGGCTCGACAGTCGAATGGTACGATTTCTTTCTCTACGGCGTGGTCGCCGGCATCGTCTTCAACCAGCTCTACTTTCCGTCCGACAACCCGACCGTGTCGATCATGCTGGCCTATGCGACCTTCGCGGTGGGCTTCGTGGCGCGACCGCTGGGCGGGCTGATCTTCGGCCATTTCGGCGACAAGATCGGCCGCAAGACCATGCTGGTCATCACGCTGATGCTGATGGGTGGGGCGACCGTGGCCATCGGCCTTCTGCCGACCTACGAGCAGATCGGCATCCTCGCGCCGATCCTTCTGCTGCTCCTGCGCATCGCCCAGGGCATCGGCATCGGCGGCGAATGGGGCGGGGCCGTGCTGATGGCTTATGAATTCGCCCCGAACGGCAAACGCGGCTTCTACGCCTCGATCCCGCAGATCGGCCTGTCGCTTGGGCTGTTCCTGTCCTCGGGCGTCATGGCGCTGCTGACCATGCTGCCCGACGATCAGTTCATGGCCTGGGGCTGGCGCTCGGCCTTCATCGGCTCCATCGTCCTCGTGGTGCTGGGCACCTGGATCCGGTCGAACATCCGCGAGAGCCCGGAGTTCGAGAAGGCCAAGGCGGAGTCGCGGTCGCGCGACGTCGGCCTGCCCTTCGTCACCATGATCAAGCGCTATCCCGGCAATGTCGTGCTGGGCATGGGGGCGCGCTATATCGACGGGGTGTTCTTCAACGTCTTCGCGGTGTTCTCGATCCTCTATCTCAGCAAGATCGTCGGCATCCCGCGCACCCAGGCGCTATGGACGGTCTGCGGCGCGGCGCTGGTCATGGTGCTGTTCATCCCGTTCTTCGGCCGGCTCTCCGACCGGATCGGGCGGCCGACGACCTATGCCTGGGGCTCGCTGCTCCTCGCGCTGAGCGTCTTCCCGGCCTTCTGGCTGATGTCCACCGGCGACACGCTGCTGATCATCCTGGGCCTCGTGCTGCCCTTCGGCATCATCTACCCGATGTGCTACGGGCCGGAGGCGGCGCTGTTCGCCGATCTCTTCGACCCCTCGGTGCGCTACACCGGGATTTCCTTCGTCTACCAGTTCTCGGGCATCTTCGCCTCGGGCATCACGCCGATGATCGCCACCTACCTGATGGCGGCCAATGCCAATGACCCGTTCTGGCTCTGCTGCTATGTGATCTTCGCGGCGCTGGTCTCGATGGTCTGCGCCCTGCTGATCGGCCGGAGGGAACGCCCCGCGCGCTGATCCCGCGGACAGACGACAGCAGCTCCCCCCCGGTGAGGGGGAGCTTGCCATTTTATAGGACAGCATGGAAAGTGAGACCTATTGTCTCATATATGACAAGTCGGAGGGCGGGCGAATGGCAGATTACATCGTCGTGGGGGCTGGCTCCGCCGGCTGCGTCGTGGCGAACCGGCTGAGCGCCGACCCTGAGGTGACGGTCATGCTGATCGAGGCCGGCGGCCGCGACAGCAGCCCCTGGATCCATGTGCCGGTCGGCTATTTCAAGACGATGCACGACCCGGCCTTCGACTGGTGCTACGAGACCCAGCCCGATCCCGGGCTGAACGGCCGCCGGCTGAACTGGCCGAGGGGCCGGGTGCTGGGCGGGTCCTCCTCGCTGAACGGCCTGCTCTACGTGCGTGGCCAGCGGCAGGATTACGACGGCTGGGCGCAGCGCGGCAACGCCGGCTGGTCCTGGGCCGAGGTCGGACCGATCTTCGAGGAACTGGAGACCTTCCAGCGCGGCGCGGGCGCGGGCAGGGGGCAGTCGGGCGAATTGCAGGTCTCCGACCCGCGGCTGAAGCGCGAGATCTGCGAGAAGTGGATCGCCGCGGCCGAGGCGCTCGGCCATGTCTACAACCCCGATTACAACGGGCCGGTGCAGGAGGGCATCGGGCATTTCCAGCTGACCGTGAACAAGGGCCGGCGCTGCTCGGCCGCGGTCGCCTTCCTGAAGCCCGTCCGCAACCGTCCCAACCTGCAGGTCGTCGCCGAGGCGCAGGTGCTGCGCGTGGTGATCGAGGCCGGGCGCGCCACCGGGGTGGAGATTCGCCGCCCCGACGGCAGCCGCGAGGTTCTGCGGGCCGCGCAGGAGGTGATCCTCTGCGCCGGAGCGATCGGGTCGCCGCAGATCCTGATGCTGTCGGGCGTGGGCGAGGCCGACGCGCTGCGCGCCCATGGCGTCGCGGT
>NZ_PZKG01000252.1 GCF_003034985.1 Cereibacter changlensis JA139 | reverse complement strand
GCGGGCGATCTGTTGGCGCTGCGCCGCGCCGCCGCCGGGCTGGAGGGCGATCGCCGCGAGGGGCTGGAGCTGCTCGACCGGGCGATCTATGCCCCCGCAGCGCCCGGCCTCGACCCGCGTCGGCTGCTGCGCGCCCTGCGGCGACAGCGGCGCTGAAGGCCCGTCAATCCCCGGTTTTCTCTGTCGGAACGGGCGGTTCGCGTCGGATCTCCGCCGACGCGCCGGCGCAACACATCGGCAAGGGCTTGCCGAGTGTTGCCAAATATTCATTCGACGGATTGCGGGAAACCTTTTAGGCAGCGATTTGTTACAAAGAGCGGCACGGGCCGCGACAGACGCTCTGGAACGTCTGGTTCCCAAGGAGGCTTCATGCGGATCGCAATTCTGGGCGGAGACGGCTTTGTTGGCTGGCCGACCGCGCTTCACCTGTCGGCACTGGGTCACGAGATCCACATCGTCGACAACCTGTCGCGCCGCTGGATCGACACCGAGCTGGGCGTCCAGTCGCTGACCCCGATGGATTCGATCCAGGAGCGCTGCCGGATCTGGCAGCAGGAAACCGGCGAGAAGCTGCATTTCCACCTCCTGAACCTCGCCACCGAATATGACCGGCTGCGCGGCTGGCTGGCCGAGCACCGCCCCGAGGCGATCATCCATTTCGCCGAGCAGCGCGCCGCGCCCTATTCGATGAAGACCGACCGTCACAAGGTCTACACCGTCAACAACAACGTCAGCGCCACCCACAACCTGCTGGCGGCGCTGGTCGAGACCGGCATCGACGCGCATCTGGTGCATCTGGGCACCATGGGCGTCTACGGCTATTCCACCGTCGGCGCGCCGATCCCCGAGGGCTATCTCGACGTGTCGGTGGAGACGCCCTCCGGCGCCAAGGGGCTGGAGATCCTCTACCCGACCCGCCCCGGCTCGGTCTATCACATGACCAAGAGCCTCGATCAGATCCTGTTCCAGTTCTATGCCCAGAATGACGGGCTCCGGATCACCGACCTGCATCAGGGCATCGTCTGGGGCACCCATACCGACCAGACCCGGCGGCACGAGCAGCTGATCAACCGCTTCGACTATGACGGCGATTACGGCACGGTGCTGAACCGTTTCCTCATTCAGGCCGCCATCGGCTATCCGCTGACCGTGCATGGGACCGGCGGGCAGACGCGGGCCTTCATCCACCTGCAAGATTCGGTGCGCTGCGTCGAGCTGGCGCTGTCGGATGCGCCGAAGCGCGGCGAGCGGGTGAAGATCTTCAACCAGATGACCGAGACGCACCGCGTCCGCGACCTGGCCGAGATGATCGCCAAGATGACCGGCGCGAAGGTGGCCTACCTGCCGAACCCGCGCAAGGAAGCGGACGAGAACGAGCTTCTGGTGAAGAACGACCAGTTCCTCGGCCTCGGGCTGAAGCCGATCACGCTGGCCGAAGGCCTGCTGGCCGAGGTGGTGGATGTGGCGAAGAAATACGCCCATCGCATCGACCGCAGCCGCGTGCCCGCCGTGTCGGCCTGGACCAAGGACATCGCGCAGCGGGTCGAGCATGACCCGGAAGGCAAGCGCCTGCGCTCCGTGTCCTGAGTGCTGGCCGCCGACCGACCGGCGCGGGGCGACCGCGCCTATGTCACGCTGGTGACGAACCCCGACTATGCGCTGGGGGCGCGGGCGCTGCTGCGCTCGCTGACCCTCAGCGGCACGACGGCGGATCTGGTGGTGCTGCACACTGACGTGGCCGCCGAGGCGTTGGCGCCGCTGTCGGCGCTTGGGGCGCGGCTGGTGCAGGTGGATCTGCTGCCCACCTCGCCCGCCTTCAACGAGGCCCATGCCCGCGACGCGCTGCACGCCCGCGCCGCCTTCACCAAGGGCACGAAGCCGCCGTTCCACACCCCGCTCGACAATTTCGCCAAGCTGCGGCTCTGGCAGCTCGACTACGCTTCGGTGGTCTTCATCGACGCCGATGCCCTGGTGCTGCGCAATGTCGACAAGCTGTTCGCGTATCCGGAGTTCTGCGCCGCGCCGAATGTCTACGAGGGGCTCGGCGACTTCCACCGGATGAACTCCGGCGTCTTCACCGCGAAGCCATCCGAGGCGACCTTCAACGACATGCTGGAGAAGCTCGACCAGCCCGGCGTCTTCTGGCGGCGCACCGACCAGAGCTTCCTGCAGGCCTATTTCCCCGACTGGCACGGGCTGCCGGTGGTCTGCAACATGCTGCAATACGTCTGGTTCGCGATGCCCGAGCTGTGGAGCTGGGACGAGATCCGCATCCTGCACTTTCAGTATGAGAAACCCTGGCAGCAGCATGACAAGGCCGACCGGCTGCGGGTGCTGATCGACCTGTGGCGGGCCTATGCCGGCGACGGGCCGGTGCCTGATCTCGCCGGCTTACCCGCGCCATGAGGATCGCGATCACCGGGGCGACCGGCTTCGTCGGTCGCTTCCTGACCGAGGCGGCGCTGCGGGCGGGGCATGAGGTGACAGTGCTCGGCCGGCAGCCGGGGCTATTCTCGGCCCCGGTCGCGCATCTGGCCTATGACCTGCGCCAGAAGCCGCCGCCGCTCGACGGCCATGACGCGCTGATCCACGCGGCCTTCCTGCACGAGCCCGGCCGCTACCGCGGCGGCGAGGGCGACGACCCGGAGGGCTTCCGCGCCGCCAATCTCGACGGTACGCTGCGGCTGTTCGAGGCAGCGCAGGGCTGCGGCCGGGTGCTGTTCCTCTCCTCCCGCGCGGTCTATGGCGACCACCCGCCGGGAACCCTTCTGACCGAGGCGACGCCGCTGCGGCCGGACACGCTTTACGGCCAGTTGAAGGCCAAGGCCGAGGCCGCGCTGGAGGCCCTGCCCGTCGCCTCCGCCAGCCTGCGCGCCACCGGGGTCTACGGTCCCGCGGGGCCCGGGCGGGCGCAC
>NZ_PZKG01000251.1 GCF_003034985.1 Cereibacter changlensis JA139 | reverse complement strand
CAACCATCATAGCAACGCTACAGATGGCAACAAGCTACAAATTGTCTAGTTCGGCCCGTATCAAGACTCAGTCTTGGGGTGTAGAGCTGTCCATCTTGTCCAGGATCTTCCAGATGTCGTTGGGCGCGCGGACCTGCGGCACAAGTGGTAGGGTTACGGATGTCCATGTGGGCACATGGTCGCGGAGAAGCGAGCGAAGGCCGTTGAAGGTCTTCAGAAGGCGGGGCTCATAGTTGAACGTCTTCATCAGGATCTTGGCTTCGCCATCCGGGCGCGACAGCAGAACGTACCACCCCACCACCGTGTCATCGCTCTTGTCCGGATTTCCCAAGGCGACGAACCGCAGCGTGGCGCCGTCGACCGACATCTCTTTCCCGAGGCTGGCTTCCCACATGAGCTTTGGCGGGGCTACGGACATCTATGAACCTTCCTTTTCTTGTGGGCTTGGCCCAAAACTGAGTTTGCGTCGCGCACCCTGCTATCAGATGCGCCAGAGGAGTGCAGTGCTTTTGACGCAGAAACCCTGTAACCAGATTCTGACCGCGTTTCGGAAGACAGTCGAGTCGATGCCTCAGCGGGACGCGTAAGCACCAAGAAGCAGGGAGGAATGCACGTCGGCAGGTCGATTTTGCAGACCGTAAGGTTCTCTTCCGCCTCAACCCTTCACAGCCGCCCAGTCCTGAACGACTCGTTTTAATATCTTAACACAGTATCTCTGCAGTACCGCGTTCTGTTGTGAGCGCAGTTGTGGCCGCCCCAGTTCTGCTATCGGTCAAGTCAGAGCATGGCAGGTGCATCAAGCAGACCCAGCCGTGCAGCGATGCCGACGGCCTGCATTGCGTTCCGCGCGCCGAGCACCACCTTGGCGCGATCGATCCTCTTGCGCACCGTTTGAGCCGAGATCTCCCGGATCGCCGCGATCTGCTGATGGGAGAGGCCCGCCGCCAGATCCCGAAGCGTCTCCAACTCAACCGCCGATAGACCCGAGTTGAATCCGATGCCGGTCATCGCCTGATCCAGAACGTCCACCAAGTAGTCAATCTCGAGGTCGGTCAACTCACGGTCCGGGCGCGCCGCAAAGAGGACGCAACGCAGCGTCGGGCAGGTGTCGTTCCTGCGCGCCACCGATGCGCCGTAGGCAAGGCCGTATTCACGGCCTTCCGTTATCACAAGCTCGCTCAGCCCTGTGTGCGCCCAGAGCGGCAGATCGCTCCAGCGCGTAGAACCCGAGTTTACGGTTGACCAGATCGCGACCGGATCATGCGACACGAAGTGCATCTCGCGGTACCGTTTCACCCATGCTTCGGGGTAAGTCGTGACCTGCACCTGCGGCGTTAGGTAGCAGACATTCAAGGCCATCGTATAGCCTGACGGCGCGATATCCGAGAGCTTGGCGGCGACCTCCTTGTGATGCGGGACTATATTTTTCAGCACCTTATGCGGCCTCATAGGTAGGGGATGATCTCCAAATTACGGAAAACCGTAACGCCAACGGTCCGATATTGTAAAAGATGATGCGTCGATGCAATAAGGACCGCAAAGGTTGTGGAGCCATGCAAGTAGAAGTCGTCGAGTTTGGCCGCGTCGCGGCGCGTTGGGACCTGGTTGAAGCCTTCCTCAGCCACAGACGAGAGGTGTTCGTGGACCGCCTCGGCTGGGATCTGACGCTCAGCGAGGGATATGAGTATGACCAGTACGACGTCGTATCGGTGGCCATATACGTCATTGCGCATGACGGCGGGAGGATTTTAGGGGGCGCTCGTCTATTGCGGTGCAATAGCAGTATTGGCAATGGTCGGACGGTATATAGCTATATGATTCGTGATGCATGGCGTGGAGTAATTGGCATTCCTAAAACTGTCTGTTGGGAACCGCCGACGACCTCTCCTAATTCTTGGGAATTGACCCGGCTTTTGACGCTTGATCCATCCCCGCGAATTGTCCGGGGCATCCTCCACGCGGTGAACGATTTCCTCCGGTCGCGCCATGCGAAGGAGTGCCTGTTCCTTGGTCCCCCATCTTTCATGCGGATGGCGAGGATGTTCGGCTACGCGCCGTCCGCGATGGGCGACCTGGTGGAGAACAAGGATGGGCGGTTTATCGCGTTCAGCTGCCCGGTGATCGACCGTCGTCCTCACGGCGCGCCTCAGACTGGACACACGCACCGCGAGTGCTTGGCGATTGTATGACGCCGGCGCCCCGACCCGATCGCCGACCCCTTTGGGCTGCACTGCTGACCGCGGTCCTTGCGGGACAGCCGCGAGGCGCTGACGTTTACCGTTCACCCGGCTGGCCCCCCACCGCCCCTCGTGAGCGTGCGGCGCGGAACGGTGCTTCGCCTCCGGTCGGGGACTTCCGCATGTTTTGGGTGCAGGCTGCGGGACGTCCGCAAATAGCTTCGCGGCAGTTTAGGAAATTGTCTTGCTGCGGTAAGGGGCAAAAAAGAGATATGAAGCAGAAAATAGCGCCGCGCCGTTATATGAAGAACGAAGTTCCCGGACGATCCATGGTGGCTATCTGCTCTGACCATGACGTTCACGACGGGAACCCCGAGAACGGCAAGCTGAAGAAGAAGGAGTGCGACCGTGGCGTCGATCCCCGCAACGATGAAGAAGTTCAGAAAGTATGTCGAAGAGGCAGGTTTCCTCGACATATCGGTAACCTATGCGGATGGTGATCGGCGTCGCGACGTGGTGTTCACCCTGACCACACGCGATCCCGACGACAACAAGATCTTCCTCTATTCCACAGCGCGCCCCGAACCTCGCCGGTTTACGGATGTGGCGCGGCTGACTTCCACATTGAGTGAATGGGGTTTGCAGCCTTTGGAAGTGCCGGTGACGTCGGGCACGCATCGGTGTCACCTGGCGGGCGCCTGCGCTGCCCCTCGGTTGGCAGTGGTCCGATGAGAGCCCTGCCGCGCCCGTTGTGTTCACACAGTGAGCGGCGACTTACACGTAGCTCCAGGCCAGAGTTCGAAACGTTCCCGACTGCCAGCGCAGCCGGCGACCTATCTCAAGCTGACCAGCGTCCAAT
>NZ_PZKG01000250.1 GCF_003034985.1 Cereibacter changlensis JA139 | reverse complement strand
GGATCGGCAATGCCACGTCCTTGCCGCCGCTGATCGCGCAGCAGGAGTTTTCCCCGCCCGAGACCGCCCGCGTGGTGCCTCTGATCGTCGCCATCGGTCAGGCGGGCTATGCCTTTGCACCGGCGGCGTTCGGGCTGCTGCGCGCAGGTGGAGGGGCCGGCGCGGCAGGTCCCACGCCGCTGTTCGTCTGCGCCGCCGCCATTCAGGTGGCCGCAATCGGATGCTTGCTTGCAGGGCGGGGGGTGAACCCAAGTTGCCCAGACCGAAGGTGAGCAAGGTCGGGGAGGTGCTGCGTGCCGAGGGGGCTGTCGGCCCAAACCCACATATCACGGATGCCGGAGCGACGACCTCGCAGGCAGACTCGGTGAATGCGGGCGCAGCACGACGACTCGGCTGCGCCCTGAGCTTTGCCTCAGCCCCTGAACAGCGCCACGGCATCTGCGCCCGCGGGCACGCGCATCGGGGCGGCCGGATCGGTCGCCACGCGCCAGATCGCAGCGACGACGTCTTCGGACCTGGTCTTCTCTTCATCCGCCCCCGCGGTGAGCCGTGCGAAGACCGCCTCGATCATCTCGGCATAGGGTTCCGGGAAGCCACCCGCCTGCGCCAGCCGCTCGCGGGCATTCGCGGCAAAGGCGGTGCCCGGCGCCTGGCCCGGCAGCACGACATGGGCGCGGATGCCAAAGGGTGCGAGTTCCAGCGCCATCACCTCGGTCAGCGCGTTCACTGCGGCCTTGCTGGCGGTGTAGACCGACAGCAGGTCGTAGTTCTTCAGTGTCACGCTGGAGGTCACGTTGATGATCACGCCCGCGCGGCGGGTGCGGAACTGCGGCAGCACGGCCTGGATCATCGCGATGGTGCCGATGGTGTTGGTCTCGAAGATGTCGCGCACGACAGGGATCGGGGTGCCCTCGACCGCGCTCAGCCAGCCGATGCCGGCGTTGTTCACCAGCACGTCGATCTCGCCCGCAACCGCAGCCGCAATGCTCGCCGGATCGGTGACGTCGAGCGGCAGGATCGTCAGCTGGTCCGAGGCGGGCAGCAGATCGGGCTTCGGGGTCCGCATCGTGGCGATGACCCTCCAGCCTTCGGCCAGGAAATGGCGCGCGGTGTCGAGGCCGAAGCCCGAAGAGCAGCCGGTGATCAGGATGGTAGGCATGGGAAGGTCCTTTCGCTGTTGCCCACCCGATCTAGCCATCCCATGCGCGACGGCCTATAATCGAACGTCCAAGATGATCGATCGAGCGTCCAAACCGAAAGCCGCCATGTCCGATCCCCTCACCCAGCTTGTGACCCTGCTGCGACCCGGTGCGCCCTATGCCAAGATCGCCACTGCCTCGGGGGCCTGGCGGGTGCGCCGGGAGGAGGACAGTATCGTCCTCTACAGCCTGATCCTCGAAGGCCGGGCGCTGCTGGAGGTGGACGAACGGGCGCCGATCCTGCTGGAGGAGGGCGATTTCGTCCTGATCCCGGCCGCGCGACGCTTCACGCTGTCGAGCCCGGATCCGGTCCTGCCGCTGGGGCAGTTCACTGAACCCGTCATCCTCGCCCCCGGGCAGGTGCAAATCGGCGACCCTGACCTGCCGGTCACGACACAGCAGCTTGTCGGCCATTGCACCTTCGGCGCGCGGGATGCGGCACTGCTGCTGACCCTGCTGCCCGATCTGGTGGTGATCCGCGGCGAGGCACGGCTGGGAACGCTGATCCGGCTGGTCGCGGATGAGGCGCGGGCGGCGCGGCCGGGGCGCGAGGTGGTGCTCGAGCGGCTGCTGGAGGTGCTGCTGATCGAGGCGTTCCGCGCATCGGGTGGCATCAGCGCGCCGCCCGGCCTGCTGCGGGGATTGGGCGATCCGCACCTGTCGATCGCCCTGCGCGCCCTGCATGCCGATCCGGCGCGGCCGTGGACGGTGGCGGAACTGGCGCGCGCCGCGGGCCTGTCACGGTCCGCCTTCTTCGCGCGCTTCGAGCGCGAGGTCGGCAGCGCGCCGATGGCCTATCTGACCGGCTGGCGGATGAGCCTCGCCAAGGACCGGCTGCGGCGCGGCGAGGGCAGCCTGGCCGAGATCGGCGCGGCCCTGGGCTATGGTTCGGCCAGTGCGTTCAATACGGCCTTCGCCCGTGAGGTCGGCAAACCGCCGGGGCAATATGCTTCATGGGCTACGCAACTCGCGCCGGAGGAGGCGCCTGCCTGAGGAAGGGCACCGGCAACGGCCCTTTGCCGCCGGTCGATCGCCTTTCAGTGGCCACTTCGGCTATCCGAAAGCGACCAGTCGACTTGCTGCAGCGAATTTTGGCAGGCAGGTCGGCGGTGCGGATTAGACATACAGCGCCGAGCGCAACCAGTCGGCAGATCCAGTCGAGCGCAGGCTTGGACAACCTTTTGAGAGCCGCCGATCACCGGCACGCCGCTGCGTATCGCAGCGGCGTGACCCCGAAGTACCGCCGGAAATTGCCAGTGAAATGGCTCTGATCATAGAAGCCAACACCGACAGCTGCCTCGGCGGCCGGATTTCCAGCAGCTAGGAGCGCCTTCGCCGCATTGAGACGAACCAGCATCAGATAGCGATAGACGGTAACGTTCATCTGTTCCTTGAAGGTGCGCATGAAATGGAACTCACTCAAATCGACCTGTGATGCGATATGCTTGAGCCGCAGCGGTTGATCGTGATGGGCATGAATATAGTCGAGGGCGCGACGAATGCGTGCATCCGGCGCCTTGCGAAGTGTGCTCGCTGAGGTCCTTTGGCCATAGCGCTGAATAAGCATGTCCAACGCCCCATAGATCGCTTCCTCTCGTGCGATGGCGTCGGGCGAGCGCGCGGCCAACTCGCAGGCGGCGAGAAGCCGTTCTGCCATCTCAGGATCTTCGATCAGCAACTCCGCTCCGAAATCGAGCGAACCGCGGCTTTCTTGAAACAGTTCCTGCGACAGTGCATCAAGCGCCCCAGCGGCAGGGTAGAGTGCGGAATATTCCCACCCGCCGTCGCGTTCGGCACTTTCGCCGGTATGCACTTCGCCCGGCGGGATGATCATTACCGTGCCGGGATAGGCTACCCCCCGTCTCCGCGCGATCT
>NZ_PZKG01000249.1 GCF_003034985.1 Cereibacter changlensis JA139 | reverse complement strand
ATTACGGTGTTCGAGAACATCGCCTACGGCCTGCGCGCCCGTCCGAGGAAAACCCGCCCCACCGGGCCGGAGATCGACCGCCGCGTCCACCAGCTCCTCGACCTCATCCAGCTGCCGGACATCGCCCGCCGCTACCCGGCGCAGCTCTCGGGCGGCCAGCGCCAGCGGGTGGCCCTCGCCCGGGCGCTGGCCATCGAACCGCGCATGCTGCTTCTGGACGAGCCCTTCGGCGCGCTCGACGCGCGTGTCAGGAAGGAGCTGCGGCAGGGGCTGCGCGACATCCATGACGAGACCGGGCTGACCACGATCTTCGTGACCCACGATCAGGAGGAGGCGATGGAGCTGGCCGATCTGGTGGTGGTGATGTCGATGGGCCGGATCGAGCAGATCGGCAAACCCGCCGAAATCCGCGCCCGGCCGAAGACCGAATTCGTCCACCAGTTCCTTGCGGTGTGAGCGATGCAAGAGGTGCGGCCAGAGGGCGGCGCCGGGCTCTGGCCGTCGCTGCGGCTGTGGCTGACCAGCGCATCCTGGTGGGGCGAGACCGTGCTGCCGCATGATCTGCAGCAGGCGATGTCCAGGCTCCGGGCGCGGGGCTGGCGCTTCCGCCGGGCCTCGCCGCGACACCACGCGGTCTGGGACAGCCAGCCGGCGCTGCAACGGCGGCTGCGGGTCGTGGTGCCGCCCGACCGCAGCGCCCGGCTGACCGTGGCCGAGCTCGACGCGCTGCTGCGCCACCGGCTGCAACCGCTGGCGCCCGAGTTGCAAGCCGCAGATCCGGCTCTCCTGCACAGCGCCATGCTGAAGGCGTGGATCGCGCAGGCCCCGGCTTGGCTCGGACCTGGAAAAGCGTTGGACGTGACGAGAGAGGCTGGTCCCATGCGGGGCCGCCAGCATGATTTCTGAGGGAGATGACCCATAGTCGTGAATTATTGTTCCAAAGGCCCGGCATTTTGGAGCAGGTTCTTCTGGACTGCAGGGTGTTCAGCACAAAGCTCGCGGCGACCAGCTGTTTCCACGTGGTCGTGGCCACCCTGACGCTCGGCAACCCGCCGGAGGGCCCGGAAACAGGCAATCTTTGAACCAGCCAAATATGGATATCTCACTCATATTTAGAGTTCTGTGCATATCCTCAGTCCATCGATGCTGTCCCACTGAGTGGTGTAGCTGGCGCTGACCATCACCTGCGTCAACGCGACGGTCGCCACCGGCCATGGCGGCGATCGGCGATATCGGTCGCTTCAAGACGCCGCAGAAGTTGGTGAGCGACTTCGGCCTCAATCCGCGTGTCCGTCAGTCGGGGCTCGGCGCGGCGCACCATGGCCGCATCAGCAAGGTCGGGCGCAGCCACGCGCGCGCCATGCTGGTCGAGGCGGCATGGGCCGCAGCAAAGGCGCGCTTTGAGCTATCTCCCAGACCGCGGCCTTTGCCGGATGCTTACTCCGAAGAGACGTCACCCTCGTTCTCTCCAGACGATCCATTGTTCCCTCCAGGCAGACCACCCATTGAGAAATCGATCAGGCCAAGACGGGACCTCGCAAACTTGGATGTCGCCTAACGGTCTCAATGGGCATTGTTGCAGAACTCACGCTCGAGACGAGGTTTCGCCTTTCCCTGTTGATTTCAAGCCACGCGAACGATTTCGGCAGCGCCGAGTGCGTTGAAACGGTTGATGAGGGCGACGCGGATTTGGATTTCAGCGGTTTGGCTGTCGGGGTGTCTCGCAGCTATGCGCTCGCCGAAGGCCTTGAGACACCGCATCTTCGCCTCGATCCGGCTTCGGACATGGTATCCGGTCCAGCGCTTCCAGAAGGCCCGGCCGTAGTGCCGGGTGGCGCGCAGGGTTTCGTTGCGGGCGCACGAGGCCGGGCAATCCGCTTTCCAAGGCCGACCGTTCTTGCGGATCGGGATGATCGGCGTGGCCTGTCGGTCGAGGATGGCGGTGTGGCAGCGGCGGGTGTCATAGGCTCCATCAGCGGTCACGGCGCCGATCTCTTCACCTTCGGGGATCTGGTCGAGCAGCTCCGGCAGCACAGGACTGTCACCATCGCTGCTGGGAGTGAATTCCACGGCGCGGATGTCGGACGTGGCGGTGTCCATGGCCAGGTGGACCTTGCGCCATTGGCGTCGGCCCTGGACGCCATGCTTGCGCGCCTGCCATTCGCCGTTACCGAGGAACTTGATGCCAGTGCTGTCCACGAGCAGGTTCAAGGGTCCATCGGCGCGCCGATAAGGGATCTGGACAACGAGGGTCTTCTGCCGTCGGCACAAGGTGGTGTAGTCCGGCACGGCCCAGTCCAGGCCGGCCATCTTCAGCAGGCTGGCCACCATGCCGGTCGTCTGCCTCAGCGGCAGCTTGAACAGAACCTTGATCGTCAGACAGAACTGGATCGCTGCCTCGGAGAACACCGCAGGCCGACCGGGGCTACCGTCAGGCGGCGCGAGCCAAGTCATCTCCCTGTCCAGCCAGATCAGCAATGAGCCACGCCTGCGAAGCGCCGCTGTGTAACTGGACCAGTTCATCGTGCGGTAGCGGGCAGGTGATGGCTTGCTCATGCAGTCGATCTAACTGCACGGACTCGCGCTGTGAAACCTCGGCAGACAGAGTTTTGCAACAACGCCCTTCGCCATGCTCATCGGCGTGATCCTTGGCGGCTGGTCCACGACCATGTGGCCAAGAACATCGTACTGTTTATGGGCCTTGACCAGACGGACCCGGCAAAATGCGGTCCCGACCACAATTTCCCGACATCGACGCTTGAAAAGATGCGGCACCAACCGAAGAGGTGGTGTCGCATCTCGTTCGAAAATAGTTGCGTTAAGGCCTTGCCAGATCGCAGGCGGATCACAATGTGGTGGAAGCGGACCGGGCCCCTCTGATGCAGGCGTTGCTTGCATGATGTCGGACCGCATCGACAGCGTCGATGCATAAGCCGGGTCCCTTTCCACTGGTCCAGTGCAGCCTCGACGCGTTCATGCAAACGAGGACGCAGTCTTGGATATCCTGTTCCTACTCTTTCTCAGCAAGCCGCTCTGGATGTGGCTGCTATTCATCAGCATCGTCCTGTGCCTTCTGGCATTTGACCTAGGCGT
>NZ_PZKG01000248.1 GCF_003034985.1 Cereibacter changlensis JA139 | reverse complement strand
GGCGCGACAACGTCGCCAACTCGCTGCGCAAGCACGACTGGGCGCATCGCTGGAAGCGGGTGGTCGACACGCTGGGCCTCGCCCCCACGCTGAACCACGAGCTGCGGCTGCAGCGGCTGGCGCTGATGGCGGCGCAGGTGGAAAGCTTCGACGCGGGGCAGCAGGACAGCGGCAACGTCATCCCCTTCGGTGTGGCCGCGGCAGGCTGACACGGACGGAAGCATGGCAGAAGGGGCGCCAGGCGGCGCCCCTTTCGCGTTTCAGGCGGTCGGCGCGTCGCGGTCCGCCAGCCGCATCCGCGCCGGCAGCCGCGAGGCGATGAGCCGCCCCGCCTCGGCCAGCGTGCCGCGGCCACTGGCGCTGAGCGCGATCAGCGGGACGAACACCAGATAGGCCAGCAGACCCGCCGACAGGAGCCCCCAGAAGGCGTTCTCCGGCAGCAGCGGCCGCGCCAGCCAGACCAGCGCCATCGCGCCATGCGCTGCCAGCACCAGGGGCCCCATCCAGCGCAGCACGTCGCGGAAGTGGATCGGCCCGCTGCGCCCGACCAGCATCCACAGGAGCGGCGTCTTCACGTATTCAGCGACCGAGAGCCCCACCGCGATGCCCACCGCGCCGAAGGGCAGCCCGCCCAGCACGGCGAGCGTGGTGCCCGCGGCGCTCAGCAGGCCCGAACGGAAGAAGTCGCCCGACCGGCCCTGGCTGATGAAGGCCCAACCCGAGGGGTTGTTCACCGGCTGCATCAGCGCGGCGAAGCCGAGCGCGGTGAAGATCGCCACCGCCCCGGTCCAGTTCTCGCCGAACATCAGCGGGATCAGCACATCCGCCATCACGATGATGCAGGCCACCCCCGGCAGCAGCGCCAGCAGCATCAGCCCGGTCGCCCGCTCGAAGGCGCTGCGGAAGCGGTGCGGCTCGTCGGCCATGCGCGACAGCGCCGGGATCATCACCCGGGCCAGTGGGTTGCAGATCGCGTTGGCGGGCAGCTGCACCAGCTTGAAGGCTCGGTCGTAATAGCCCAGCGACACGCCGCCGAAGGCGCGGCCGATCATCACCTTGTCGAGGTTCATCGAGAAGAAGTTCGACAGGTTGAAGCCGGTGATCCCCGCGCCGAAGCCCAGCAGTCCGCGCCAACCCTCGATCCGGCGCGGCAGGCCCGGCCGCCAGCGCGAACAGGCGATGTTGGAGCCGACCAGCACCAGCGTCCCGGCCAGCGAGCCGCCGAACAGCGCCCAGTAGCTCGGCGCGATCAGCGCCCAGACCGCCGCCACCGCCAGCGAGGACACCGCGCCCAGCACGCTGATCACCGCCAGCGCCCTGTAGGCCATCCGCCGGTGCAACAGCGCCGCATGCTGTGCCCCGAGCCCGTTCAGCGCGATGATCACCGCCAGCGCCATGATCAGCGCGGTGATCCGCGGCTCGTTGTAGAACAGAGCGATCAGCGGCGCGGTGGCGATCAACAGCAGGGTCAGGCTGACGCTGATGCCGATGTTCACCCAGAACAGGAAGTTCACCTCCTCGCGCCGGAGGTCGGCCTTCTGCACCGTGGCGGCGATCAGGCCGAAGTCCTGCAGCATGCCGAGCAGCGCGATGATCGGCGCGCACATCGCCACCAGACCGAAATCCTCGGGCGACAGCAGCCGGGACAGGGTCACCACCGAGGCCACCTGCGTCACCATCATCACCACCTGGGACATCAGGGTGACGAGGGCCCCCCGCCCCACCGAGGACCGGAGAGACCCCTGCGGTGGGTCGAACGACGTCGCTCGCTGTGACACGATGAAATGCTCCTGGAAAAATGTAGGTCTGAAATGGTCTCAATGCCGGGCAAGCTAACGCAGCCGGCGGGGAAGGTAAGCTCAAATCGGTAGTTCCGCTGGGGAATGCCGAAAGATTGCACCGGATTCGGGCGCTCACTCGCCTTAAGGCTGAGGGTCGCGGTAGCGGTGCACGTTTCCCCTGTAGTCGGTGATCAAATGGTCGCCGCTCGCCGCATCCGTCTCGACGTAACCGGGCCCCAGCGGCGCCTTGCCGAAGCCGCCGGGGATGTCGAGCACATAGGTCGGGATGCAGAGGCCGGAGAGTCGCCCGCGCAGCTCGGCCATGATGCGCTGGCCCTCGGCGATGCTGGTGCGGAAATGGCTCGTGCCTCGCGCCAGATCGCAATGGTGCAGGTAATAGGGTTTCACCCGGTTGCGGGCGAGGCAGCGGAACAGGTCGGCCAGCACCGCCGCGTCGTCGTTTACCCCGCGCAGCAGCACGGTCTGAGACAGCAGCGGGATGCCGGCGTCGGCCAGCCGAGCCAGCGCCGCGCAGGCGTCAAGCGTCAGCTCGTCGCGATGGTTGCTGTGCACCACGACATAGACCGCGCAACGCACCTTCAGCGCCGCGACCAGCTCGGCCGTGATGCGCTGCGGGGCGACCACCGGCACGCGGGTGTGGAAGCGCAGCACCTCGACATGCGGGATCTCGGCCAGCCGGGTCAGCAGCACGGCGATGCGCCGCGCCGACAGCACCATCGGGTCGCCGCCGGTCAGGATCACCTCATGGATCGCGGGGGTGGCGCGGATGTAGCCCAGCGCCGCGTCGAGATCGGCGTCGGGCAGCGTGCCATCGTCGCCGACCGTCTCGCGCCGGAAGCAGAAGCGGCAATAGACCTCGCAGGTCTGAGTTGTGTGCAGGATCACCCGGTCGGGATAGCGATGCGTCAGCCCCCGCGTCGGGCTGTGCGCCGAATCGCCGATCGGGTCGACGAGTTCCTCCTCGCGCAGAATCAGCTCCTCGGGCCGCGGCACGAACTGCCGCGCCATGGCGCCGCCGGCTTCGGCGCCAATGGCCCGGCGCATCTCCGGCGTGACCCGGATGCGGAATTCCTCCGCCACCCGCTCCAGCGCCGGCGCGTCCTCTGGCCGCACCAACTGCTCGCGCAGCAGGTCGGAGACGGTGGTGACGGGGCGGGCCGGCGAGTTGGACAGGGGAAGCCTCGGGTCTCGGGAACCCCCGGCAAACCCGGGGCGCGGCGCTTATCGCGCGCGCGGCAGCGGCTGGCAAGGCGCTGCTGCGGCCGTCGGGTCGGCGGCGCGGAAGAGGCCGGCATTCTCAATTCCACCGGTTTCGCTAGGTGGGACGCGCGCCCGAAGGCCCCTTCCCCGGTCCTTCGGTTGCGTCCGAGGGGCTCTGTTGCACAAA
>NZ_PZKG01000247.1 GCF_003034985.1 Cereibacter changlensis JA139 | reverse complement strand
CCGTCGACGCCGCGCGTGCTGTATCCCAGTGCCGTCAGCCGGCGCTGCACCTCGCGCCGCTCGATCGCGGTCAGCCCCAGCAGCCGCTCTTCCAGCGGATCGTCGACTTGGCTGTCGTCGCGGTCGTTACCGGCGACCGGTCCGGCCTGCTCGTCGATCAGCCGCACCTGCCGCGCGGTGACATAGCCGGTGGAGGACTGCTTGTTGGCGGTCTGCCAGCGACCGATGGCGCTGCGGGTGTTGGAGCCCCAGAGCCCGTCGGCGCCGCCGGTGGCGTAGCCGAGCGAGGTCAGCTGGGTCTGGATCTGCACCCGCTGGCTGCGGCTCAGGCCCAGATCTGCCTCGACCGCGGCGGCGCTGAGGTTGCCGCGCCCGGGGCGCCCGTCGCGGTCGGGCCGCGTATCCCGGTCTGGCCGAAGATCGGGGTTTGCCGCCCCCAGCCGCGAAAGCGCCCGCTCGGCATCCTCGCGGAAGGCCCCTTTTGGAAACCGGGCCAGGTAGCTGCGGTAGCCGCTGTCGCTGTTCAGCCCTTGCGCCTGCTGGAAGGCCTGCTGGTCGGCCTGCTGCGCGATCATCGACTGCGCGACGCCGGAGACGATGTCACGAAAATCGTTCTGCGCCATGGCGGCCGGGGCCGCCGTCAGCGCCAGAAGGAGGGGAAGGGCAAGGATCCGCATGCTGTCTCTCTTTCGTAGGCGACGAAGGAAATCGTCTGATCAACCCGCGAGCACAACGCGCCAGAACGGGATTGGTTTCCGGGGCGGCAAGTTCGCGACAGGCCGCCCCCGCCCAGCCGGCGCCCGCTTGGCAGGCGCGGCCGAGCGGGTCTGCCCAAATTTCGGGCAATCGCCCGTTTCGGGGCAGATGCGGCGCATTCCGCTTGACGCCGGGTTCCGGGACAACCAGTTTGGCTGGAACATATCGGCATCCGAGCCCCGCCCTCCGCAGTGACCCGCCCTTCCGGCGCGCTGTGGAGGCGGGGCTTTTTGCGTTAAGGAACCCCATGCGGCGGCGCATCGATCTCGGCCTTCTCTACTCGCGCTCGGGCAGCTACTCGCTGATCGCCGAAGCCTGCAGGACCGGGGCGCTGAACGCCATCGCCGAGGTCAATGCCGATCCCGCCTTCGACCTCAGCTTCCTCCCGGTGGAGCGTGATCCCGGCGGCAACATCGACCTCTACGGCCCGCTCTGCGACGAGATCCTGCGCCAGAGCGCGGCGCGGCATGTGGTGGGCTGCGTCACCTCCTGGAGCCGCAAGGAGGTCATCCCGACGCTGGAACGCGCCGGCGGCACGCTCTGGTATCCGGTGCCCTACGAGGGCTTCGAAGCCTCCGACCATGTGGTCTACACCCATGCCTGCCCGAACCAGCACCTCCTGCCGCTGATGGCCTGGACCTTCGCCAGCTTCGGGCGGCGGGGCTACCTGACCGGCTCGAACTACATCTGGGGCTGGGAGATGAACCGGCTCGCCCGCGAGACCATCATGGGGGCAGGGGGCGAGACGCTGGGCGAGCGCTACCTGCCGATGGGCTCGGTCGAGGTGGCGCGGATCATCGAGGAGATCCGGGTAACCCGGCCCGACTTCGTGCTGAACTCGCTGATCGGCCCGTCGCAATACGCCTTCCTCGCCGCCTATGCCGAGCTGGGCCGGCAAGACCCGCATTTCCGCCCCGAGACCTGCCCGATCCTGTCCTGCAACCTGACCGAATGCGAGCTTCCCGCCATCGGCGCCGCCGCCGAGGGGCTGATCGCCGCCGGACCCTACTTCCGCGGCGCCACGGGCTGGACGCGGCCGGGCAACTTCGGCTCCTCGCACGAGGCCGCGGCCCATGCCGCCGTCCGCATGCTGGCCGATCTGCTGAATGGCCGCCCCGGGGCCGAGGCCGCGCCGCTCTCGGCGCTCCTGGCCTCGCCCGCCGCGGCGCGCAGCGGCATCGACGCCCAGACCCACCACACCCGGCTTCCCGCGCTGATCGCGCAGGTCCGCGCCGGGCGGTTCGAGGTGGTGCAGGATTTCGGTTTGGTCGCGGGCGACCCCTATCTGGCGCGCGGGCGTGACCTCGCGCTGCCCGCGCCGCGGCTGAGGGTTGTGCAATGAAGCGGCGGGTCCGGGCGCAGAATCTCGGCGGGGCGCGCGCCATCGTGCTGCACCGCCCGCATCCCACGGTGCAGGCGCTGACGCGGCAGCTCGCGGCCATCGGCCTGCAGGTCGAGCAATGCTGGCCCGACCTGCCGCCCTCGGCGCTGGCCGCGGATTTCATCTTCTTCGACGCCGATCTCGGCCATGACGCGCAATTCCCCTGGCAGCCGGGCGAGCCGCCGATGCCGATGGTGGCGCTGATCGGTTCCGAGGCGCCGGGCCGCATCGAATGGGCGCTTAATGCCGGCGCCGATGCGCAGCTTCTCAAGCCCGTGGGCGACGGCGGGGCCTTCTCGGCGCTGCTCACCGCGCGGGCCGCCTTCGATGCGCGCCAGTCGCTGTCCGCCGAGGTCGCCGACCTGCGCCAGCGGCTCGACCAGCGCCAGACCGTGGTGCGTGCCGTCACGTTGTTGATGAGCCTCGGCAAGACCGAGGACGAGGCCTATGCCCAGCTGCGCGGCATGGCGATGGCCTGGCGCATCAGCTTCGAGGCGGCGGCCGAGCGCATCGTCGCCGGCCAGCGCAGCCCCTCTCCCGCCAAGCCCGGAGGCGCGCGATGACCGACCTGACCACCACCCCAGCCGCGCAGGCCCCCGCCGGCGCGCTGCGCCGCCTCGCCCGCCGCAAGGCGGCGATGCTCGGGCTCGCGCTGATCCTGATCGTCACCGCGGGCGCGGTCTTCGCGCCCTGGATCGCCCCCTACGCACCGCAAGAGCAGATGTTCGACGGGCTCACCATCGAGGGCGCGCCGATGCCGCCGGGCGGGGCCTTCCTGATGGGCACCGACCTTCTGGGCCGCGACCTCTTCAGCCGCCTGCTCTACGGCGCGCAGACCTCGCTGATCATCGGCGTGGTGGCCAATGGCGCGGCGCTCTTGATCGGCACGCTGGTCGGGATCACCGCGGGCTTCTTCCGCGGCTGGCTCGGCAGCATCCTGATGCGCTTCACCGACCTGATGATGGCCTTCCCGGCGCTTCTGCTGGCGATCTGCCTCGCGGCGATCTTCACCCCCTCGCTCTGGATCGTCGCCATGGTGATCGCGCTGGTGAA
>NZ_PZKG01000246.1 GCF_003034985.1 Cereibacter changlensis JA139 | reverse complement strand
CCGCACCTTGTCCCGCCTTCAACGGCAACAACCGGGCACATGCATCCGAAGATCAGTCGTCGTCCGTTCCGTCACCGGCGCGGGCGAGAAGCAAAGAGATCCCGAGGACGTAGATCAGGGCGAAGGTCACGAAGGCCGAGGTCGACATCCCCGACCAGCCGCCATGGAGCAGACCCACCACTCCCGCGGTAATCACGACGAGTACGCTTGCAGTGATGACGAGAATGATGCGCACAATCGATCTTTCATCTTCGACCCCTCCCAGGATGCGATCTCTACGATCAATGAGATAGACTACGGGCCGTCAAAGCGGCAAGATGCCCCCTCTTTCCGACCCCCTCAGCCGCCAGCGCCAAACCGCACCGACCCCTCGCCCCGAACTTCGCCGTTAAAGGGTACTTAAAGGGGTCTACAAGGCAGCTTGGCGATCTGACGGAGAACCGCTAGGCTCGGACCACAAGGCCCCTCAGCGGCCCGCTCAGGCGATCCGCCCCGGAGCGGCACCCCCCCGGATCGCACTGGCGCCCTTCCGCCCGCCCTGAACATGGTCGAGGGCGATCCGGGTCGCGCGATCCGCCATGTATCGGGCATGGCGAACGCATCCTTCCTCCAGCTTTCCGGCCTTGCCCTCAACGTCGAGGGCTCCGCAGCCCCCGACTGGGTGCAGCTCGTTCCCGCCGGCCCCGCGGTCGAGGGCCGCGACGGGCGGCGCTGGACCATGGCCGATCCCGAGCGCCTGGTCGCCGCCTTCGCCGCCCATGGCGCGGATCTCCCCGTCGACTTCGAACACGCCACCCAGATCAAGGGCGGACGCGGCGAGCCCGCGCCGGCCGTCGGCTGGATCAAGGCGGTGGAGGCGCGGAACGGCGCGCTCTGGGGCCGGGTCGACTGGAACGCCGACGGGGCCAACGCCGTGGCCTCCCGCGCCTATCGCTATCTGAGCCCGGTGTTCCGCTTCGATCCCGCGACGAAGGCGGTGCTCGCCATGGTCTCGGCCGGGCTCACCAACAATCCCAACCTGCATCTCGCGGCTCTGAACGCCGCCCAACCCGAGACGGAGACCCTTTCCATGGACAAGGCTGTGCTTGAAGCCCTCGGCCTCAAACCCGACGCCACCGCGGCCGACGCCGTGGTCGCCATCAACCAGCTGCAGGTGGCGAAGACCACCGCGCTGAACGCCGCCGCCCATCCCGATCCGGAGCACTTCGTGCCGCGCGCCGATCACCAGCTGGCGCTGAACCGGATCGCTGACTTCGAGACCGAGGCCAAGACCCGGGCCGAGGCCGAGATCCTGGGCGCGGTCGAGGCCGCCGTCGCCGCCGGCAAGATCGCCCCGGCGTCGAAGGAGTATCACCTCGCCTCCTGCCGCGCCGAGGGCGGGCTCGAGCGCTTCCGCGCCATGATCGGCTCGGCTCCTGCGATCACCGCGCCGAGCGGGGCCGACCGCAAGGATCCGCCGGGCGCGGAGCCCGCGCTCACCGCCGAGGAGCTGGCGATGTGCCGCCAGTTCAACATGACCCCCGAAGCCTTCGCGCTCGCGAAGAAGGAGTAAGCCCCGATGTCGATCATCACCGCCGCCGTGCTCGCGGCGCTCAACACCGCGCTGAAGAAGAATTACGAGGACGCCTACAAGGCGATGCGCGCCGAGAGCGTCTTCGAGCGGATCTCGACCACCGTGCCCTCCTCGACCGCCTCGAACACCTATGGCTGGCTCGGCGACTTCCCCGCGCTGCGCGAATGGGTCGGCGACCGCGTCCTGAAGGACATGAAGGCCTCGGGCTACCAGATCACCAACAAGCTCTACGAGGGCTCGGTGGGCGTGCCCCGCGTCGCCATCGAGGATGACCAGGTCGGGGTCTACGCCCCGCTCGCCGCCTCCATGGGCCAGGAGGCGGCCCAGCATCCCGACCGGCTGATCGCCCAGCTCCTCGCCGCCGGCCCGACCTCGCTCTGCTTCGACGGGCAGAACTTCTTTGATGTCGATCACCCGGTCTATCCGAACGTCGACGGCACGGGCGCGGCGGCGACCGTGTCGAACTACAACGCCGGCGGCGGCGCGCCGGGGCCGGCCTGGTATCTCCTGGACACCCGCAAGCCGCTGCGGCCGATCATCTTCCAGGAGCGGACGAAGCCCGAGTTCGAGACCAAGACCAACCCCGCCACCTCGGACAAGGTCTTCACCGCCGATCTCTACCAGTACGGCGTCCGCTACCGCTGCAACGCGGGCTTCGCCTTCTGGCAGATGGCCTATTGCTCGAAGGCGGCGCTGACGGCGGCGAACTTCGCCGCGGCCCGCCTTGCCATGCGCAAGTTCACCGCCGACGGCGGCCGCCCGCTCGGCATCAACCCGAGCGTCATCCTGGTCTCGCCCGACAACGAGGCCGCGGCCCGCGCCCTCTTCGAGGCCATGCTGATCGACGGCGGCAACTCGAACCCGAACTACAAGGCTGTCGAGGTCATCGTCAGCCCCTGGCTGGTGTGAGGGAGGATCGGACCATGACCCAGATGCTGCGCATCCGCGCCACGCAACCCGAGGGCCGCTACCGCTGCGGCCGGCGCTGGACCGCCGAAGGCGTCCTCGTCGAGCAGGGCGAGCTCGAGGAGGCGCAATGGGCCGCCATCGCGGGCGACCCGCTCCTGAAGGTCGAGCCGGTGGACGCCGGCGAGGCATCCGAGGCGGTGGAGACCGAGGCCGCCGCCGCGCTGGCCTCGGCCTTCGCCCAGCTCGCGCCGGAGGAGTTCGACGCCGCCGGCAAGCCGAAGCTCGACGCGCTGCGCGCCCTGCTGCCGGGGGTGAAGATCTCGGCCGCGCTCCGCGATCAGGCCTGGGCCGCCGCCCAGGCGAAGTAAGCCCCGCGCCCTCCTCAACGGAACCGCCCCCATGTCCTACGCCACTGCCGCCGACATCACCGAACTCTACGGCCAGAACGCCCTGGTCGTGGCCGATCATGACCGTGACGGCGACCCCGACATGGCGGCGGTGGACCGGGCGCTGCTGATGGCCACGGGCGAGATGGAGACCTATCTCGCCCGTCGCTACACCCTGCCGCTCCCCATGGTGCCTTCCCACCTGGTGCAGCTCTGCGTCGACATCGCGCTCTATCGGCTGGCGCTCTCGGCCGATGTGGCGAGCGACGAGCACCGCCGGCGCTACGAGGACGCGCTGGCGGTGCTGTCGAAGATCGCCGACGGC
>NZ_PZKG01000245.1 GCF_003034985.1 Cereibacter changlensis JA139 | reverse complement strand
AGCAGCGGCGCGACAGGTTTTCCGTTCTGGTAAGCGCTGGAACCATGCCGGGGCGGCTGGCCGAACGCCGGCAAGGTCGCCGGAGATCCGACAAGCTGCTCTGCGCGCGGGCGACTGTGAGGGCGGCCTTCGTCTCGGCGCCCGCCACAGGCCTTCACGCGGGTTTTGGCCAGTCGGGATGATCGACGGTGAAAGGGTGCGACCGAGAAGGCCCCGATCCGGATGGAGACTCCCTCACGGCAGGCCCGGCGGCTCCGCCGCATGCCGGTCCCCGGCCGTATCGGGCGACGAGACCAGCAGCAGCCGCAGATCCTGATTTCCGACGTTCCGCACCAGATGGGGCTGCCCCGGGGCGATCTCCACCGCCTCGCCCGCTGCCGCGACGACGGTCCGGCCGGGAAGCTGGATCGTCAACTCGCCGGCGAGGACATAGAAGATCTGGCGCGCGACATGATGAACATGCGGAGTCTCGGCGCAGCCCGGAGGAATGCGCTCCTCGCGGAGCGACAGGTCCGGGCCGTCGATCAGACGCCAGCCGTCGCAATGGTCGCCCCACAGGTAGTGGTTTTTGCCGGAGGCACGCCGCGCATCGGTCATGCGTCGCAGCCGTAATAGGCCTCGCCGAGGATCTGCTTGCCGTGCCGGAACTGCATATGCTCGCAGGCATGGCGGGCCCGCCCCGCGGCGTGGGAGGTGTAGAAGACGGTGACGGATTGCCCGGCCTCGTCGATGGCGAGGCCGTTCAGCTCGAACCGCAGATCAGGCGCCCGCCGGAGCGCTTCGGTCCAGTAGCCGCGTAACGCCGCGATGCCCGCAATCTGCGCCCGCCCCGTCACCTGCGCGGCAAGCGGGCTGATGAAGACGGCGTCCTCGGCAAAGGCCGTCAGCACGGCGCCCACATCATGCGCATTCCATGCGGCGATCCAGTGCCGGGCATGGGTTTCAAGGTCGGTCCGGGTCAGCTGTGTCATCGGAAAGGGGTGTTCTCGGGCAAGGCAGGGCGTCCCGCCAACGGTGGCGTGCCGGGATGCCGAGGGCAAATGAGATAACGTCCGGGGAGCGTGAGGAAATTGCACCGACCGCCCGTGTGGAAGAGCCCGTGCTGCCGCATCAACTCGGGGCGGAACGGCAGGCGAAGCGTGACCTGGCCGGCGCGATCTCGGTCATTCCGGCGCCCGGATGCGCCATCAGCCCCTGCCGGGCAAAGCTGGCTCGGGTCCGGGAGGCGATTTCCGGGGAAATCGGGTCTCCGAACCGCATCTGCTCCGTTCCGCGATGCGGGCCGTATTCCCCGGCCGCGCCCGATCGGGCATGAGAAGTTCTCAGCCCGGGGTGAGGGTCAGCAGCGCGCGGCGGAATTCCGGCTCGGTCAGCACCACCTAGCCGGCGCCGAGCGCCTGCGCGTGGGTCAGGGCGAGGGAGGTCAGCCGCTGCGCCGCCCCGATGGCGGCGGGCAGGGCCAGTCCGCGGGCGAGGCCGGCCACGATCAGCCCGGCGAAGAGATCGCCGGTGCCGGGCAGGGCGATGGGCAGGTGCGGGGTCGGGTGACGGCTGGCGCCCTCCGGGCCGAGCAGCACGCTCTCGATCTGGCCGGGGGCGGTGTCGTCCAGCGCGCAGCCGGTGGCGATCAGCCGCGCCTGCGTCGGCAGCGGCAGCAGGCGGCGGGCGGCCTCCAGATCGGCCAGGGTGGCGATGCTCTGCCCGGTCAGCCAGGACAGCTCGAACGGGTTCGGCGTGGCGATATCGGCCAGCGGCAGCAGCCGGTCGCGTATCACATCCGCGATGGCCTCGGGCACATAGAGCCCCGGCCCGGCATCGCCCATCACCGGATCGCAGAGATAGGTGAGGCCCGGCTTCGCCGCCTTCGCCCCGGCCACGAAATCGGCCACCATCCGGGCCACCTCGACCGAACCGATATAGCCGGTGACGATGAAATCCGCCCGCTCGGGCAGCCCGCGTTCGCGCGCGCCCAGCAGCAGGTCGGCGAACAGCTCCGGATCAAGCGGCCGGCCGCGCAGGGTGGGGTAATCGGGGGTGTTGGAGAAGATCACCGTGGGGATCGCCGCCACCTCCAGCCCCGCCGCCTGCATCGGGAACAGCGCGGCGGAATTGCCGACATGGCCGAAGACCACCTGGCTCTGGATCGAGATCACGAAGGGGGGAGGGGTCATGAAAAGACCTGCGTCATTGGGGGCCATCCAGTCTCTTGGTCCAGTCCTCGACGCGGCCGCTGTCCAGCCGCCGCACGGCGTAGTTGCGCCACCCCTCGGCCAGAACGTCAAGTGCGGCAATTCCTTGCAGCTCGGTCTTGTTCAGCCGGTCGATGTAGAGCGCATGCCACAGCCGGTGCAGGGTCCAGTCCGGGGCGAGGCGGTCCACCAGCTCCAGCCGGTCGCCGGGGGCGACGACGCCGGGTTGCAGCACGCGGTAATACCAGCCGGTGCGCCCCGTCTGCTGCACCCGCCGCGCCATGTCCGGCGTGGCAAACCGGCGGCTCAGCTTCCAGCAGGGTTGCCGCCCCTGCGAGACCTGCAGCAGCGCCGTGCCCAGCCGGAAGATGTCGCCCACCGCAACCGTCGCCTCTGTCAGCCCGGTGGTCGAGATGTTCTCGCCAAACCCGCCGGGCGCGGCCAGCGCAGGCAGGGCGCCGAGGTCTGCCTGCCACGCTGCATAGTGCTCGAACGGGTAGTGATGCACCGCCTTCTCCACCCCGCCATGCACGCTCCGGTCGGCCTGCTCGTCGCCCTCCAGCCCTTCCGGGCCAAGCGCGAGCGGGCGGTCCACCGGCCCCTTCACGATCCCGCTCAGGGCATCGCTGCCGGCAAGGGGCGCGGCGCGCCCGGTCAGCAGGGTGATCTTGGGCATTGGGTAGCCTCTTGCGTTTCGCCGGTCCGGCATGGAACTGACCTGTCGGCGCGCCCGATAGCAAGCCCGAAGCCCGCGGCAGGTTACTCTGCCGTCACTGGCCGGGCCGCAGTCGGGGCGACGTGCATCCCAAGCCGCGCCAGCAGATCGGCATCCTGCCAAGCCGCCGGGTTGCCGGTGGTCAGCAGCTGATCGCCGACGAAGATCGAGTTGGCCCCGGCCAAGAAGCACAGCGCCTGCAGCTCGTCGCTCATGCCCGTGCGCCCTGCCGACAGGCGCACCACCGAGGCCGGCATCAGGATCCGCGCCAGCGCCACGATGCGCACCAGCGCGAAGGGATCGACC
>NZ_PZKG01000244.1 GCF_003034985.1 Cereibacter changlensis JA139 | reverse complement strand
CCAAAACTCGAGGAATTCGAGTTTGACCTTTCCACAGTCGTGCCATCAAAAACCGAATGATCAAGCCGCGGACGGCTTCATGCGGCCAGTTCCTCTTTCGAATTTCCACTAGCCAACGCCTCCACGAACCACTGCGCTTTCCTTCCCCGGCCGGACCAGGTGAGCGCCGGGTTCTCAGGGTGACGGTATTTCGCCGCTGCCGGTGCACGGGAGGATTTCGTCTCGGTGCCGACAAGTTCGGCCAGGGAGTAGCCCAACTCCCGGGCGAGAGCCTCCACCTTGGCGCGGGCTTCCGCCTTCTGCGGATCCTCGAACATGGAGATCGCCTTGGCGACGTCCTTCTGCATTTTCCTCAGCTCGCCGAGCGACAGTGCCTCGAGATCGCAATCAGCCATTGATGCGGTCCATGTCCTGAATGGTATGCGCCGGCTCCGCCCCACTGATTTCGCCGGTTCCCCAGCGCTGACCGAGAGGTGAGTCTCGTTCTGAGGTTTCAGAAGGAGACGGCGATGGCAGACGGTGGGGATGGGTTCGAGGGCCGCATCGCGGTTGTCCAGCGGACGCGGGGTTATCGGAGGTGGCAAGAGTGCGTGTTCCACGTGATGATGGGTGAGGACTATCGCGCGATTGACCTGACGAGCGTCCCCAGGGGGTCAAAGTCATACCGATCGGCGGCTCTCAGGGCCGCAATATAGGCCGCGCGGTGTGCACTGTCGGCGTTTAGCGTGCCGCCGCCGGACCAGTCGAGGAAGATGTCCGGGTCGATCTTCGTTAGGTAGGCGTCCGCCATGATCCGGGCCCAACGTCCGTTGCCGTTGGCGAAGGGATGGATCCAGACCAAGCGGTGATGAAGGCGCGCCGTTGCTTCCAGCGGGTCAAAGCTCTTGTGGTCACACCAATACCGGGCGTCATCGAGGCAGGTGCGCAGCTCGGTCGAGATCTGCCAGATTGGCACGCCGATGTTCTTCTCTGTCAGACGGTAGACGCCCGCCCAATCCCAGACCTCGCCGAAGAGGCGCTTGTGGATCTCGCGGACGGCTGCATCCGTCAGCAGATCGAAGGACTTGGGTCGTCGATCGAGCCAGGTCAGGCCGGCGATGATGTTTTCGCCCTCGAGCTCGTTCAACTCGCCGCGGGTCGCGATGTGCTTGGCCTAGGCCAAGCAATTCGTCCGGTGTCAGTGGTGTCGCCCCGGCGGGCTCGTGAAGCTCCAGCGTCATTGCCAGAAATCCCGGCGGCCTTCGCGGATGATGTCCGCCGCCAATTCCTCGACCATCTCGGCCTCGCTGCGCAGCCCTTCGCTTTGCTCTTCGAGCGCCATATGCGCGCGCGTGCGCTGAATGATGCGGCGGGCTTTTGCGCGCGCTTGGGCCAGGACGATCTCCTCGACCGGGCCCTCGCGCGGGACGATGGCATAGACGACACGTCCACCCATGGCCTCGGCGATCTTCTCGATCTGGTTCAGCGAGATCGTTCCCGCCTGCTCATTCCGGATCGACGCATAGATCGTGTTGCGCGAGACATTGAGGCGTTCGGCAAGGGCTGGCGCGTTCATCCCGATCGCCTCCTGAAACGTGGCGATCCAGCCGCCAAACGGCCTTGCAAGCGACTTTGTCAGGCTGGCAGCCTGGTTGATCCGGTTTTTGGCCTGACGTTGCTTCGCGCGCGAGACGGACATTTGCCAACCTGTGAGTTTGCATTCGCGTGTGCACTGAGACCCCCTAAGATGGCGAAACCCTTTCGTTAGCAACATTAAAGTTATGCCGAAGACCTTGAGGCGCACTATCAAAGTTTTGCAGACGCAGTAGTTCTGCCAAGCTGTGATGTGGCCGCACGGTTGCTCCAATATCATGTTCCCAGCACTGTCCGCACTGATCCGCCCTCTCACGTGTTCCCATAGGTGTCGTCATCCGCTTCGTGCGGTGCCTTGCCGTGGGCAGGGCGAGGTCATGGCCCGGGAATCTGAAAAGCCCTATTGGAACAAGAGCCTGTGGTTGCCGGATACTTGGAATGGACATATCGCGCGAGGAGCTTTTTGCGGTCATTTGGGAGAAGCCGACCGTGGAGGTCGCACGTGACATGGGCATATTGGACGTTGCCGTTGCCAAGCTCTGCGTGCGCCTTCAAGTGCCGAAGCCCCCCGAGGATACTGGGCGCGTAGAAGCAGGCCGGCGGGACAGCGGAGCCGGTGCGTGCGTTCCTCAAGGCAGACATCTGTCCAGGACTGCAGGTCTTCGAGGCTGTCGAACACCTGGCCGTCAGGATCGAACGCTTCACGCGGGTCGCGGATGCCGCGACCTCTCCCTTGCCATGGGGGTGCCGAGGCTGGCAGGCATCGAGGTGAAAGTGCAACTGCACGGCATAGCGCCGGTAGGTCTCGTTGATGGCGCCCCACGCGCCGGCACCCTTGGCGATAGCCGTCTTGACGTTGTCGATCCGCAGCACCGCCGGAACACCGCCGAGCCGCTGCAAACAGGCCGTCTGGCAGGCCTGCCACGAAAGCATGTCCTTCGATCGCGCCCCCACCACTGCGCGCTTGCGACTCCACGACAGCGTTACGACCAGCACGACAAGATCGACTGTTTCATCGCCGATCACCATGCCGGGGTATTCAGCCCAATCCACCTGGGCCTACGCCCCCATCGGCGTGTCGACCCGCCGCCGCGCCCGGATGGCCGGTGCCGGAAATGTCCGCTTCCAGTACCGCGGCACCGACTTCAGGCTGCCGTCGCAATCATGCTCCCGCTTCAGCCAGTCGTGCAGCGCCGCCAGGTTCACCCGTCCGCCCGACTGCTGGCTGCGCCAGTGCGCGATCGCCTCGGCAACCGCCGCCGCCTTGCCGACCTGCACCGTTTGACCGTCCACGGCTCCGGCAGCATCCCGCCGCCGGTGATACCTCACCGTTCCTTCGCTCACCCCCAGCAAACGCGCCACAGAACTCTGGGAATGACCCTGCTTCAGCAATACCGTCATCGCCGTCAGCGCCTCATTCTCGAGACGACCCATCGTCCCCTCCCGGCAGACCACCCACCGGAAAATCGATCAGGCCAAGACGACACCTCGTAAACCTGGATATCGCCTTACGGTCTCAATGGCCTGTCTCGCTACAACTCGATCGCCAGTGTTGGCCCCGAGAGCGCCAAGCCGGTCTCATCCGCGGTCCCGCACCAGACCGAGGCCCAGCCGCCGCGATGGGGAGGAAATCGACCATTGACCCCTTAAAGG